>NZ_JBFATO010000010.1:0-212941 GCF_040678355.1 Streptomyces sp. NPDC052701 | reverse complement strand
GGGGTGCGGGGGTGGGCGTTGGTCTGCTTGGTCCCCTCCGTCGGGGGGGGGGTGGGGGGGGGGGGGGGGTTGGGGGGGGGGGGGGGGGGGGGGGGGGGTGGGGGCGGGGGGGGGGGGGGGGGGGGGGGGGGGGGGGGGGGGGGGGGGGGCCCGCCCCCCCCCCCACCCCGGGCGGCAGCGGGGACTGGCGGTCCGACGCGGCTGCTGGAGACGCAGGACCACCCGTGGCTGGGGTACTCGGAAGGACAATAGACCGGGCGTTGATCTCCAGCCCGAAAGACGTCAGCCTCATGCAGATGCGCTGTGCCAGGATGCGCTCACAGGCACTGTCCCCGGCGGCCCCGGCGGAACTCTCGACGCGAATGCGAGGAGCGCTATGAGCACCGGCGGCGAACTGCACTGGTTCAAGAGCAGCTACAGCAGGTCCCAGGGAGACGACTGCGTAGAGGTCGCGCACGCGCCGCGGGCCGTGCACGTCCGGGACTCCAAGGACGCGGACGGCCCGAGGTTCGCCGTCTCCCGTCCGTCTGGGTCGATTTCACCGGATACGCCACAGACTGAAGCTTCCCTCGCCTACAGGGATGTGACGTCGAAAACCGGCATTTCGGCGGCACGGTCCGAATGCCCTATAGTCCCGTCCTTCGACTCCTCTTCCCATGTATCCGGCAACCACTAAGATCGGTCCGCTGGGCCCGGACGGTGGGGTGACGGGTCCTGTGGGAACGACGAGTGGGGACAGGCATGCGGGAAGGCCGGTGGGTCACGGTCACCGAGTCCGAGTTCGATCACGAACGCCGCGGCCTGGAGGCGATCCGGGAGCGCTTGCCGGACTCCGACACCTGGCGTGCCTGGTCGAACTTCACCTTCACCGCGCACACCGGCCACGTCCGCGAGGTCGACCTGCTGGTCGTCGCGCCCGGCGGCGTGTACATGATCGAGCTGAAGGACTGGCACGGCTCGGTCACCTCCGAGAACGGCACCTGGGTGCAGACCACCCCCGGTGGCCGGCGCCGCACGCACGGCAACCCGCTGCACCTGGTCAACAAGAAGGCCAAGGAACTGTCCAGCCTGATCGGGCCGGGCCAGGGCGGCCGGCGCGTCTGGATCGGCGAAGCGGTCTGCTTCACCGACGACCGGCTGCGCGTGCGCCTGTCCGCCCACGACCAGAACGGCGTGTACACCGTCGACGAGCTGGTCGAGATGCTCAAGCAGCCCCCGCGCGACGAGCGGCGCCGCCTCACCGCGATCGACTCCCGGCACGTCAAGGCGGAGCTGGACCGCATCGGCATCCGCCGCAGCGAGGCCGAGTACAAGGTCGGCCCCTACGAGCTGAAGCGGCGCCCCTTCGACTCCGGCCGGACCTGGGCCGACTACGAGGCGCACCACACGGAGCTGCCCGAGCGCGCCCGGGTCCGGGTGTACCTGAGCGAACGCGGCTCGGACGCCTCGCTGCGTCAGTCCGTGGAGAACGCCGCACGCCGCGAGGCGGCCGTCCTGCAGCGGTTCCGGCACCCGGGCGCGGTCTCCTACCGGCAGTACTTCCCGACCGGGCACCCCGCGGGCCCCGCGCTGGTCTTCGACTACGACCCGCGGACGATGAAGCTGGACGAGTACCTGGTCCAGTACGGTGCCAAGTTGGACATTCTCGGCCGGATGGCCCTGGTCCGGCAGCTCGCCGAGACCATCCGGTCCGCGCACGCCAAGCGCATCCACCACCGGGCCCTGACCGCCCGCTCCATCCACGTCCTGCCCCGCCCGGACGGCGGCCAGGGGAAGGCGGTCGGCGAGGAGGCCGCCTGGCTCAGCCCGCGGCTGCAGATCTCCGACTGGCAGATCGCCACCCAGCGCGGCGGGGACTCCTCCCAGGGCGGGACGCGCCTGGCCCCGACCGCCCTGTCCGCGATGCACCTGGCCGACGACGAGGACCCCTACCTCGCGCCCGAGCTGACCGCACTGCGCCCCGACCCGGTCTCCCTGGACGTCTACGGCCTCGGCGTCCTCACCTACCTGCTGGTCACCGACAAGGCCCCGGCCGCCAGCCAGGCCGAGCTACGCGCCCGCCTTGAGGCCGGGGAGGGCCTGCGGCCCAGCTCCCTGGTGGACGGCCTGTCGGAGGACGTCGACGAGCTGGTGCAGGCGGCCACGGCGTACAACCCCGACCGGCGCCTGCACAGCGTCGACGACTTCCTGGAGATGCTGGAGGTCGTCGAGGACTCCCTCACCGCCCCCGCCTCCGTTGGTGCGCCCGAGACCGCCGCCGCACCCGAGAAGGACCCGCTCGACGCGGTTCCCGGCGACGTGCTCGACGGCCGCTGGGAGGTGCGCCGCCGGCTCGGTACGGGCTCCACCAGCCGCGCCTTCCTCGTCCGTGACCTGGAGGCCGAGGCGCGCCGCACCCGCCCGCTGGCCGTGCTGAAGGTGGCCCTGTCCGACAGCCGGGGCGACATCCTCGTCCGCGAGGCCGAGGTCATGAGTCGCCTGCGCCCCCACTCGGGCATCATCCGCCTCGTCGAACCGGAGCCCCTGCGCATCGCGGGCCGCACCGTCCTCGCGCTGGAGTATGTGGGCGACGAGCGGGACGACAGCGGCGAGCCGGGCGAGCGGAAGGCGCCCCGCCGCCGCGAGGAGACGGTGGCCCGCCAGCTCCGCGACGAGGGCCGGCTCCCGGTCGACCAGCTGGAGGCATACGGCGACTACCTCTTCGGCGCCGTCGACTTCCTGGAGGGCGAGGGCGTCTGGCACCGCGACATCAAGCCGGACAACATCGCCATCCGCGTCCGCCCCAACCGCACCCGCGAGCTGGTCCTCATCGACTTCTCGCTCGCCGGGTACCCGGCGAAGAACACCGACGCGGGCACCGAGGGCTATCTCGACCCGTTCGTCGACGTCATCACGCGCGGCACCTACGACTCCCACGCCGAGCGGTACGCGCTCGCCGTCACCCTGCACCAGATGGCCTCGCGCGAGCTGCCCAAGTGGGGCGACGGCAGCGTCCCGCCCCGCATGACGGACCCGAAGGAGTGGCCGTACCCGACCATCGCGGCCGAGGCGTTCGACCCGGCCGTGCGCGACGGGCTCGTAGCCTTCTTCCAGAAGGCCCTGCACCGCGACGTCGGCAAGCGGTTTCCCGAGCTCAAGCCGATGCGGGACGCCTGGCGCAAGATCTTCCTCGACGCCTCGCGCACCGTCCCCTCCAGCCACCGCACCCGCCACCCGGCCCCGGCCGGCACCGGCTCCGCCGCGGACGCCACCGGCACGGAGCAGACCCCCCGCGGCGCCATCGCGGACGCAGAGCCGGAGACCGCGGAGCAGCAGCGCGACCGCCTCGCCGCCGAGGTGACCCGCGACACCCCGCTGACCGTCTCCGGCCTCACCGGCGCCGCCCAGTCCTTCCTCTACGGCCTGGGTATCACCACCGTCGGCGAACTCCTCGACTACAGCCGCCGCAAGCTCGTCAACGCCCCCGGCCTCGGCGCCAAGACCCGCAACGAGGTGCAGAAGCGGCAGCGGGAGTGGGGCGAGCGGCTGCGCGCCACCCCCGTCTCGCCGCTCACCCCCCAGGGCCGCGCGGAGGCGAAGGAGGAGCTGGAACAGCTCACCGCCGCCGAGTCCGCCCTCGCGGGCACCCTGGCGACGGCCGACGCCGCCCGCGGCCTGTCCGCCCGCGCCCTGCGTTCCGTCAGCCTCGACGCCCTCGCCACGATCTTCGTGCCGGTCGTCAACAACAACGGCTCCAACCGCAACAAGGCCGAGATGGTGCGGCTGCTGCTGCGCCTGCCCGACGAGCACGGCGTCCTGCCGGACATCGGGGTGTGGCCTAAGCAGAAGGACGTCGCCGAGGCGCTGGGCCTCAGCGCCGGGCGCATCCCGCAAATGCTCAAGGAGGAGCGCAAGCGCTGGAAGGCCGACCCGGCCGTCCGCACCCTGCGGGCCGAGATCATCGACATCCTCGTCGGCATGGGCCGGGTCGCCTCCGCCGTCGAGATCGCGGACGCCCTCGCCGTGCGGCGCGGCAGCCAGCTCGCCACGCGCGAGCAGCGGCGCGCGCTGGCCCTGGCGGCGGTGCGTGCCGTCGTCGAGGTCGAGCAGCTCGTCCCCGACGAGGCCGAGTTCCAGCACCAGCCCAACCGCAAGGCCACCGAGGAGTCGCTGGGCGCGGGCCTGCTCGCCCTGGACGTGCGCGAGGACGACGCGCCTGACACCCCGACCGCGCCCGGCCTGCTGGACTACGCGACCAAGCTGGGCCGCGCCGCCGACCGCCTCGCCAAGCTCGACACCCTGCCGACGGCCGCGACCGTCCTGGCCGAGCTGGGCGCGGTGGCCATGCCGCCCGGCGCGATCGACTGGGACGAGCGGCGCATGGTCGAACTGTCCGCCGCCGCGTCCGTCAATGCCGCCGCCACCCCCCGCCTGGAGATCTACCCGCGGAACCTGCCGCTGGTCCGCGCGCTGCGCCTCACCCAGGCCGGCCTGGTGCGCCGGATCGACGGCGTGCCGGAAGGGCGGCAGCCCGGCCTGACCGCCGAGGACATCCACGAGCGGGTCCGCGCCCGCTTCCCCGAGCTGGTCGTCCCGGACGGACGCGGCGGCACCACCCACGAACTGCCCACCGGCGGCCCGCTCACCAAGGCCCTGCGCGACGCGGGCTTCGAGCTGTCGCTCAGCATGCGCGAGGACACGGGCACGCTCCGCTACCTGTCGGCACGGGTGGACGATGCCTCCAGCTACCTCACGACGGGCGCCTGGCGGCACTCGACGCGTACGGGAACGGTGACCCGGTACGCGGACGACCCGCTGCTCGCGGGCGCGGTGCGTGCGGAGGAACGGCTCCTCGCCTCGGCCCGCCGGGACGGCTACCGGGTGTTGACCGTACGGCAGCAGCTCGTCCGGGACGCGGTGCGGGAACTGGGCGCCGAACGGCTGGGCGCGCGGGCGGTGTCGGTGACCGAGCTGTTCCTCCAGGCCCTGCGCGCGCAGGTCACGCCGGGCACCAAGCCCACCTGGGAGACCCTGCTCAAGGCGGACGCCGCCGAGCCGGGCTCGAAGGGCGCGGTGCGGTTCGCGGAGTACGCGCGGACGGCGTGGGGCTCGGTCGAGCCCCGCATAGTCGAGCTGCTGGGCAACGGCGCCGACGGTCCCGTCCTGCTGACGGAGGCCGGGGTGTTCGCCCGGTACGACGCGATGGGCGTCCTGGACCGCCTGGCGTCGGCGGCCCGGCGGGGCGGGCGGGGGCTGTGGCTCCTGGTCCCGCAGAGTGACCCGTTGCGCGAGCCGAGGCTCGGGCAGGTGGCCGTGCCGTACCAGGCCGGCCTGGGGGAGTGGATCCAGCTTCCGGACACGTGGGTGGGCAACCGCCACCGCGGGTCCGGCGAGAACGTGGCGAGTGGTGTCGAGGGAGACGCGAAGTGATCGACCGCAAGGTTCTGTTGGACGACCTGAAGCAGCAGGTCAAGGCGGTCGAGGCCGACCTGGGCAAGCAGGTCAAGGCACTCGGTGAGGTCGAGGCGCGGCTGCGGGCCGAGTACGACCAGGCCCGCAAGCTCGGGCGTACGGCGGCGACGTGGAACTCGTGGCTGGACGAGCGGGTCACGCAGGTCGCGGTGGCCTGGGTGCTGGGCACGGTCTTCGTCCGGTTCTGCGAGGACAACCGGCTGATCCCCGAGCCGTACCTGACCGGGCCGGACGGCGACCGGCGCGAGCTGGCGGAGGCGCGGTACGACGCGTACGTGGAGACGGACGACAACCCGACTTACCGCGGCTGGCTGGAGAAGGCCTTCGACGAACTGGGCCAGGGCCAGGCGGGCCGGCTCCTCTTCGACAAGCGGCACAACCCGCTGTACCAGATCCCGCTCTCGCACGACGGCGCGCGCGAGCTGGTCGAGTTCTGGCGCCGGCGCGACGAGGCGGGCGTCCTCGTCCACGACTTCACCGACCCGCTGAACGAGGACGGCACCGAGGGCTGGGACACGCGGTTCCTGGGTGACCTGTATCAGTGGTTGAGTGAGGCCGCGCGGAAGACGTATGCGTTGCTCCAAACACCGGAGTTCGTGGAGGAGTTCATCCTCGACCGGACGATGAATCCGGCGGTGCGGGAGTTCGGGTACGAGGAACTGAAGATGATCGACCCTACTTGTGGGTCGGGGCACTTTGTGCTGGGGGCATTCCGGCGGCTCGTGCGAATGTGGGGTGAGGGCCAGCCGGGACGAAATGCGCATGAGCGAGTACGAGAAGCGTTGAACTCGGTACATGGAGTGGACGTTAATCCGTTCGCGGTGGCTATTGCGCGCTTTCGATTGTTGGTCGCGGCTATGGCGGCGAGCGGTGTTCGGACACTGTTGGAGGCGGCGAAATATGAATGGCCGATCCATCTGGCGGTGGGAGATTCGCTCATCAAGGCTCGACAGTTGGAGCTGACTCTAGGAGATGGCGAAGACGACTTTAATGATCCGCTGGCTTCATTCACCTACGCTACAGAGGATGTCCAGGAACACCCAGGGATTCTTCAGCCTGGGCGCTACCACGTAGTCGTGGGAAATCCTCCGTACATTACGGTGAAGGACAGGAAGCTGAACGCATTGTACCGCGAGCTGTATGATGCCTGTGCAGGTACTTACGCCCTGTCGGTACCATTTGCCCAGCGGTTTTTTGAACTCGCCAAGCGGGGAGATCCTGAAGGTCGCGGGTACGGCATGGTGGGGCAAATTACCGCCAACTCCTTTATGAAACGTGAGTTTGGAGTAAAGCTTATCGAAAAATATTTTCGTGATCAGGTTGAGCTCACTGAGGTTATCGACACCTCAGGTGCATATATTCCGGGTCATGGAACACCTACTGTTATTCTCGTAGGTAAGCGGCGTGCAGGTAGCGGGCGTCGATCGACCGTTCGAACGGTGCGAAGTGTTCAGGGCGAGCCTGCCGTGCCAGTGAATGGTGGGGATAGTGTTGTCTGGCGCGCTATAGTCAATCAGATTGACAGGCCTGGTTCTCTAAGTCCTTGGGTTTCTGTCGAAGACTTGGATCGAAAACGCTACTTCGCCAAAAAGCCTTGGATCTTGACTGATGGCG
The DNA here is from genome assembly GCF_040678355.1 of Streptomyces sp. NPDC052701. NCBI lineage: Bacteria > Bacillati > Actinomycetota > Actinomycetes > Kitasatosporales > Streptomycetaceae > Streptomyces > Streptomyces sp. NPDC052701. Next base: position 205,876 of record NZ_JBFATO010000010.1, on the reverse strand, counting down.
GCCTTGAGTTGGTTGAGTCTCTTTCGGCTGCATCTGTGGGATCGCTCAAGTCGCATGCTGTTCGCATTGGCTTCTATGGTGATACTCATGCAGACGATGCGCTCACACTGCCGACGCGGGCGCTGGAGGTGCGCAACGCTGAGCAAACTTTCGTTAAGTTGATTGGCGTTGGGGATGAGGTGCGCGACTTTGTCATCGCAGAGGGAAGCTCTGTGATTCATCCGTATGACGCCTCGCGAAACATTGCGCCTATCACATCAATGCCAAATATCGAGCGAATCTTGTGGCCTAATCGCACCGAACTTGGAAATCGGTCAACCTTTTCTGGGCGTACGTACTTCAGTGAAGGTCGCCCGTGGTGGGAATGGCATCAACTCCCCAAGGATTCCGGTGCTCATGCATGGTCGCTGAACTTTGCATTTGTAGCTACTCATAATCACGTAGTTCTTGACCGGAGCGGCCGTGCATTTACTAGGACGGCTCCGGTGATCAAGCTGAGAAAGGGGGCGAAAGAGGAGGAATTCTTTCAGTTGCTTGGATTGCTCAATAGTTCCACAGCTGGGTTTTGGTTGAAGCAAGTGAGCCACAATAAGGGCAGTACCGTCGATTCGAAAGGTGCCCGGCAGTCAACGATCCCGTTTGAGGATTTCTATGAGTTTACCGGTACCAAGCTTTATGAATTTCCCCTCCCCTCCACGTACCCGACTGCCGTAGGCGCTGCTCTTGACAGTCTCGCTCAGCAGCTCACTGCCACCAGCCCTGCCGCAGCGGTCGCCGACGCGACCCCTGATGCTCTGGCTCTCCGTGAGGCTAGGACCCGTTGGGAATCCGCCCGCGCCCGCATGATTGCCCTCCAGGAAGAGTTGGACTGGCAGGTATATTCCCTCTACAACCTTCACTCCGAAGACCTCCGCGTCTCCGACAATCCCAACCACCCAAACATCCCTGAGATTTCCCTCGGCGAGCGCGCCTTCGAGATTGTGCTAGCGCGCCGCGTAGCCGCAGGCGAAGCCAGCGATGAGTGGTTCAAGCGGCACGGCTCCACTCCCATCACAGAGATCCCCGCCCACTGGCCCGCCCCCTACCGGGAGATCGTCCAGAAGCGCATCGACGCCATCGAGTCGAACCGCGCCATCGGCATGATCGAGCGTCCCGAGTACAAGCGCCGCTGGGCCACTGAGGGCTGGGACGCGCTCCAGGAGAAGGCCCTGCGCTCCTGGCTGCTCGATCGCATGGAAAACCGGGACTTGTGGTTCAACGAGAACGGGCAGCCCACCATCCTCACCCTGGCCCGCCTCACCGACGCCCTCTCCCGGGACGAGGACTTCGTCTCCGTTGCCAAGATCTACGCGCCCCGCAAGGACCTGCCCAAGGTCGTCGCTGAGCTGATCACCGACGAGCATGTGCCCTTCCTCTCCGCCCTGCGCTACAAGCCCTCCGGGCTGAAGAAGCGCGCCGACTGGGAAGAGGTGTGGGACCTCCAGCGCAAGGAGGACGCCGCCCCGGACGAGCAGGCCAAGCGGAAGATCCGGGACTCCATCCCTGTGCCGCCGAAGTACACTTCGGCCGACTTCCTCCGCCCGTCCTACTGGAGGGCGCGCGGCAAGCTGGACGTGCCCAAGGAGCGGTTCATCTCCTACGGGCAGACCAACGCCGCCACTCCGGACCTCTACGGCTGGGCTGGCTGGGACCACCGGGAGCAGGCTCAGGCGCTGGCGACGTACTTCACCAACACCGCGCTGTCCACCGAGGAGATCACGCCGTTCCTCGCCGGCCTGCTGGAACTCCAGCCGTGGCTGTACCAGTGGCACAACGAGTTCGACATGCTCTACAGCGGCTCCCCGGCGGACTTCTTCGCCGCTTACCGTCAGCAGAAGCAGGGCGAGCACGGTCTCACGGACGACGACCTCCGTGGCTGGCGTCCTCAGGCCGCGACCCGAGGTCGTCGCGCAGCAGTGAAGCGGTAGCCAGGAGCAGATCGATTTCCGACGGTTCAGGGGCCACCCGGTGCGTGGGCGGGTGGCCCTGGGCCCGCACGTGCAGCTCCGCCCACACGGTCTTGCCCGGGGCTGCTGGGCGAGGGCTGACGCCCCAGTCGTCCGCGAGGGTGGCGACGAGGAGCAGGCCCCGGCCGGACTCGGAAAGCGAGTCGGTCGCCGGGGAACTGGCCGGAGGCCGTTTCTCGGCGCGGGTGTCGGTCACCTCGATGCGGAAGGTGCCCCCGGCCAAGGTGAGTTGGACGTGGAAGTCCCTGCCGGGGACGTGGCCGTGGCGTACGGCGTTGGCGGTGAGTTCCGCCGTAATGAGGGTGAGCGTCTCGTTGACCGGGGTCGTGTAGGGGTGGCCCCAGTCGTTCAGCCGGTGCGAGACGAGTCGGCGGGCGAGGCGGGCACCGCGCGGCGTCGACGTGAAGCGCATGGTGAACTCGCGTTCGGGTGCGGAACGCTGCGGCATATGCCCGTTCGGGGGAGTTGCTGACTTCATAGGGTCAACGGTCTTGGACCCTGCGTAGCTTTGACCAGGAGTGACGCGCTGACGGGTACGGGCTGTACACGCGGTCGGTGCGCTTGTATGTGGTGGTGGGCGTGACCGGTTCCCGGGCTCCGAGTTGGCCTGACGGGGCGGTTGCACGAGAGGAGCTGCGGCGTGGACGACGAGGTTCAGCAGCCGGAGTACGAAGTCGGGACGGGCATGCTGTGCGTGTTCGGGCGGCAGTTGAAGTTGTTCCGGGAGCGGGCGGGCCTGGACCGCGCGGGGTTGGGGTCGCTGACCGGGTACTCGGCCTCGACGATCGCGTCGTTCGAGCAGGCGAGACGTATTCCGCCGCCGAAGTTCATCGACCAGGCGGATGAAGTGCTGGGGGCGGGTGGGGTGCTGAGCGCGAGCAAGGAGGAGGTGGCTCGGGCTCAGTATCCGGCGTTCTTCCAGGGTGCGGCCAAGTTGGAGGCCGAAGCGGTTGTGCTGCACGTGTACGCCACTCAGGCTGTGCCAGGGCTCTTGCAGACCGAGGATTACGCGCGGGCCGTGTTCGCCATGTGGCGCCCGCAGCTGGACGAAGAGGTCATCGAGCAGCGGTTGGCCGCCCGGCTGGCACGACAGGAGATCATCGAGCGCCGACCCGTCCCACACCTGAGTTTTGTGATCGAGGAAGCTGTACTGCTGCGCCCGCTCGGTGGTGGGGCGGTATGGCGGGGGCAGCTGGAGCAACTCCTGCTCATCAAGGAAAAGCGGAACGTGGAGGTCCAGGTGATGCCGCTCTCCCGCCAAGAGCACGCGGGATTAGCTGGCCCGTTCACCTTGATGGAGATGAAGGATGGGCGCAGGATCGCCTATGCGGAGGTGCAAGGTGACAGTCGGGTCCACACGGAGCGTCAGAAGGTCCGAGAGCTTGAACGTACGTATGGGTCCCTGCGCGCACAAGCACACACTCCGGCAGAATCGCGAGCGTTGATCGAGAAGCTGTTGGGAGAGAGATGAGCGGGGAAAACACCAGGCTTGGCCTGGACGGCCTTGCCTGGTTCAAAAGCAGTTACAGCGCGGGTGATGGCGGCGAATGCGTCGAGGTCGCCGTCCGTCCCGCCAGGGTCCACGTCCGCGACTCGAAGGACACAACCCGTGCCGCACTCGCCGTACAACCCGCGGCGTGGGCCGCGTTCGTCGAGTTCGCGGCACGCTGACAGACGTGGCGCCGATCGCTGGGCCCTCCGGCGAGCACCCGCTCGCCGGAGGGCCCAGCGCGTCCCGTCTCCACAGCATCTTCAACAGCTCGGCGCCTCGCCGAGCGACCGGATCTCGGCGGAGGTCGCGTCCCCGGGTGGTGATCGGAATCGTGGTAGACCCGGCCCGCAACGCCACCGTCACTCACACAACGAGGTCCTAACGGAGCTGACATTGTCCGGCCCCTACGGCGCGGAACTACTGTAGGTTCCTGCCATGAAGCAGGGTAAAGAGGTCGAGAACCCCGAGTCGCGTTTCTTCGCGCTGCTGGTGGCGGCAGCGAAGCTTCCGGGTGTGCGTATCCACAGGGAGGCGTACCTCCGGAGTGCGCTGGCTCGCCACTGCTCCGAGGAGGACATCCGACGAGCGATCGAAGAAACCCCCGCCGCGGCGGGCATCACCGTCGAGGTTCTCGACAAGGTGGCCAACGACTCCATCCGCTACGAGACGGCCAAGGTCAGCGCCCTCTCCGCCGCCGCAGGGATACCCGGCCTCTTCGCCCTTCCCGCCACGGTGCCCGCCGACACGGCCCAGTACGTCGGCCACATGCTGCGCATCGCGCAGAAGCTCGCCTATCTCTACAGCTGGCCCGATCTGTTCTCCGACGAGGGCGATGACGTCGACGACGCGACCAAGGGGGTGCTCACGCTGTTCTTCGGCGTGATGTTCGGCACCAAATCGGCGAACGTCGCGGTGGGGAAAGTCGCGGGGATGATGGCGGAGCAGGTCGCCAAGAAGCTGCCCCAGAAGGCACTCACCCACGGGGTCGTCTACCCCATGGTGAAGAAGGTCGCGGGCTACCTCGGTGTCAGGATGACGACGCAGTCCTTCGCGACAACCGTCTCGAAGGCCATCCCTCTCGTAGGGGCTGCCGTTTCCGGCGGACTCGCCCTTGCGACCTACCTCCCGATGGCCAAGAGGCTCAAGAAGCACCTCGCCGGCCTGCCGCTGGCGGAGCCGTCACACCGAGTGAGGGACGGGGAAGTCGTGGACGGCGAAGTCGTCGAAGAGCACGAGACGTTCGCCGCAGCACACGCTGAACAGCACGGTGCGGACACCACTGCCCCCGAGCTGGAGGAACCCAGGTCCTGACGCCGCGAGTGCCCTCCTGCCCCCGAAGGGGCGGCCGATGCGGAGGGGGCGTTCTCGTCATCGCCGCCGGGGGCGGTGATCCGTCGGCATGATGGCTCACCCCTCACCCCGTCTCGCTGATCACCGCGACCCGCGAGAATCCGTCGGAGCACCGGACACCCGCGGCGGGGCCAGGGGGACGATCTCCCGGTCGAAGAAATCGTGGAACTCCTCACCACGCTCATACAGCGCATCGAATCCGGCGTTCGTTTCCCGGATCAGTGAGGGGTCCGTGTAGCGGTTGGCTCCGGCCGCATTGCCGTCCTCGTCGTACACGACTTCGTACATGACCACATCGCCGAGAACCACTACTTCCGGTACCGGGTGATTCCGCTCGATGCCGGTGATGTCGCGAGCGTCGATAACCTTGATCGCGTCGCCCACGTCCACGCGCACGCGCAGGACGAACAACTCCCATTGCACATACGGTGTGACAGGGAATTCCACCACCCGGAGGCGGCGGTGCGCGACGCCCATTTCCGATGCCCGCCGGATTTCCCGGGCGTAGTCCTCGCGCCTCTCGTCGGCCAGGGACAGAGCCCTTTCCCAGTCGCCGGCGGCGAAGGCCTCCCAGCTCGGGAAGCCGCGCTCCTTGAAGTGCTGGCCGCGCTCGAGCTTGTTGAGGAAGCCGATCCCGCTGGAGTAGATCCGGCCGAGGTCCGCGTGGTACGTGGGGCGGTCCAGGCGTTCGGAGACGCCGCCCGCGAAGGAGTCAAACACCGGGGATGTCCGGCTTTGCCGCGATGAGCGTGTTCCTGGGGATGACCACGAGGCGTTCGTCCGATCCGATCGAGACCCCGTCGGGCAGGTTCCTGCCGAGTGACTGGGTGAGGTCCCGGCCGATGACGGCGATGTCGCCGTTGGTGAGTTCCCAGATGTCCGGGCAGTCAGGAGTTCCGGTGGTGTTTCCCAGTTCCTGGGGTGTTTTTCCCAGGCGTTGCTTGAAACCCGTGTCCGGATCCGCTTCCCACGGCCTGGCCATTTCCCTCGCCCCCTCGATCGGTCGGGATGCCTCACTGTAGCGTGCGACTCTCCCGCCCGACCATGTGTCAGGCCCGGCCCACAGGGGTATTGGCGAGGATTGATTCCTCCTTGTTCCCTGTCGCTCGGGGGCGGAATGATATTGATCGCAATGAAGATCACGCCAACGCCTGACAGGTGACACTTTCCATCTGCGCTGTCGGACGATCGGGTGAATGGAGGGGCGGCTGTGGACGCGGAAGTGGCCTTGCTCGCGCAGAGCGCGGGGACCACCTTGGTCGCGTTGATGGCGACCGATGCCTGGCACCACGTGCGTGACGGGATCACACAGCTCTGGCGCCGGACGCGACCCGAGCGTGCCGAGACCGTCGCCGCCGAGTTGGAGGCCGGTCGCGAGGACGTGCTGGCCGCCGTGGCCGCGGACGACCAGGAGAGCCTGGACGAACTACGCCTCCAGTGGCAGGGGATGGTGCGGCGGCTGCTCGTCGCCCGGCCCGCCGCCGCCGAGGAACTGCGCGCACTGCTGGACCGACTCGATCCCGGTGGCTCGGCCGCCCGGCAGGTCACCCAGCACGCCACCGCGTTCGGTCAGGCCCGGGTCTACCAAGCGGGACGCGACCAGCACATCGCCGAGCGATGACGGGCGGGACGGACGGCCACGCCGAGGACCAGGGACGCGTCTACCAGTCGCAGGGCGACCAGCACATCAACGAGCACCACCACTACGGCGGTGGCGGGCCGGAGCACGGCGGACCGGACTCGGTGCGACGCCCGGCGGTCGGCCGGCCCCCCGTCGCGCTCCGCGACCGCAGCGAGGTGATGGAACGCCTGCGGGCGGGCGTCGAGGCGGAGCGCGGTGGTCAGGTCTACGTGCTGTACGGCATGGGCGGCTCGGGCAAGACGGCGGTCGCCTGCGCCCTGTTCCAGGAGGTCACCGGAGAACCGGGCCGGGTGGGCCTGTGGGTCAACGCCTCCGACCGCGCGAGCCTGCGCGCCGGCATGCTCGCCGTCGCCGCCGACCGAGGGGCGGGCGACGGCGAACTGCTCGCCGCACGCAACGGCCTCAGACCTGCCGCCGATCTCGCCTGGACGTATCTCGACCGTTCCGCGGAACCCTGGCTGCTGGTCCTGGACAACACCGACGAGCCGGAGATCCTGCGGGACGGCGACTGGCTGCGCACCAGCCCGCGCGGCACCGTCCTGGTGACCACACGGCGAGCGGCGGCCCGGTGGTGGCCGGGCGCCGAGCTGCAGTACATCGGCGTACTGCCCCGAGAGGACGCCGCGCTCGTGCTGCGCGATCTCGCACCGCACAGCGGTACGACGGAGCAGGCGGCGCGGGTGGCGGACCGGCTCGGGCGGCTGCCCCTCGCCCTCACCCTGGCGGGCGGCTTCCTCTCCCGTCAGGTCATCGACCCCTGGACGATGGACACCTACGGGGACCAGCTCGACTCGGACGACCGGGTCCAGCTGATCGACCGGGGAGCCGACGCGCTGTCCGAGGCGGACCCCCGGCGTCTGGTCGGCCTGACCTGGCAGCTGACCCTCGACGCGTTCGAATCGCGCGGGCTGCCCGAAGCGGTGGCCCTGCTCAGACTGCTGGCCCGGTTCGCCGCCGAGCCGCTGCCGCTGACCCTGCTCAACCACGCCGGCATCGGCGCCGTACTGCCTCGTGCCCGAACCGAGACGGCCCTCAGAGCCCTCCTCGACCAGTCGCTGTCCGAACTGGTCGACGCCGCCGGCGCACGCTGCGTACGGAGTCACGGCATCCTGCTCGACAGCGTCTCGACGGCGACCCCCGCGGACCTGGTGCCCGCCCTCGACACGACAGCCGTCCGGCTGCTCGACGCGGCCGTGCCCGGCGTGCCCGACGCCGGTCCGCACGATCCCCGACTGCGCCTACTGGTACCTCACGCGCTGGCCCTTCTGGGGCACATCCGCGGGCCGTCCGCCGCCGACGCCCTGGCCGTCGCGACCCGGCTGTCCGTCGCCCTGCACCGGACCGGTGACTACCTCTCCGCCTGGGAGACCGCCCGGAACGCCGCGGACCTCGCACAGCGACACCTCGGCGCGGACCACCGCACGGTCCTCGCCGCCCGCTCCAGGGCAGGGCGGGCACTGTTCCGGCTGGGCAGGTACGCCGAGGCCGAAGCGGCGCTCAGAGCGGTCCGGGACGCCCAGGAGCGACTGTTCGGCGCCGACGACCCCGACACCACGGACAGCGGCTACGGCCTCCAGCTCGTGCTGGCGAACCTCGGCAGACGGGAGGAATCCGTCGCGCTGCTCCGCGCCACCGTCGCCGGGCGGCGCTCGGCGCTGGGCCCCGCGCATCCGCTGACCCTGCGGGCCCGCGCCGGCCTGCTGGAGATGCTGCCCGCCGCCGAAGTGGTCACCGAGGAGGGCGGCACCCTGCTCACGCTGCCGTCGGAGTACGAACGCGTCCTCGGCCCCGACCACACCGTGACCCTGGGCGCCCGGCACAACCACGCGTGGGCGCTGTACCTCCTGGGCCGCTTCGAAGCGGCCGACCGCGAGATCCGGCAGGTCACCGAGGCGTATGAGCGGCGCTTCGGGCCCGAGTACCCGATCGTGCTCGCCGCCCGGCAACTGCTCTCCCGGACCCGTGCCGCGCTCGGACACGTGGAGGAGGGGATCGCGCTGATGACCGACGTCGTCGAGCGGCGGGAACGCGGCCTGGGCCCCGAACACCCCTTCACGGTCGCGGGCCTGCACCTGCTGGACGCCTACCGGTCGGGGCGACGGCGGCCGTAGTGCCCACGGCGGGACCGAAGCGGCCCGCGGGGACGGTGCGCCAGGGCATATGGCAGGAGGGCGAAGGGAGTACCGATGTAGGGTGCTGTGCGCAGGCCGTGCGGGTGACGTTCAGTACGAGGGGGACGACGAAGAGTGCAGACGCCGCGAAACCGTCCGACCTGAACCGGGCCGACGCCGTGAGCGTCGTTCCCGCCCGGTCACCGCACGACCGGATCCGTCCCCGCCGCAGGCCAGGCCGGCCGGCCCGCCGCACCGGCCATCCGTATCTCTGCCCCCCCACACCACCCCTCGGACCGGCCCCGGGCCTCGGCGGCGGACCCCGCACGACACCGAGTACGAGCAGCAGCACCGACCACCGTCAGGGAGAGCGAGAACCCGCAATGGCCCAGCCGCCCCTCCTCCGCGATGTCATCGACATCAAGGAGTCCATCTCCACCTCGGACTTCGTGCTGTCCCTCGCCGAGGCGACGACGCCCGAGGGCGCCCAGCACGCGCTCAAGGACTACGTCGTCACCGAGCGGCTGCTGGAGAACTTCGACGAGGCGCTGGCCCTCATCAAGTCCGCGCTGGACGGGCACCGCTCCAAGGCGGCGTACCTGCACGGCTCGTTCGGTTCCGGTAAGTCGCACTTCATGGCCGTGCTGTACGCGCTGCTCAGCGGCAACCAGGCCGCCCGCGCCCGCACCGAGTTCGACCCGGTGCTGACCAAGCACGAGTGGCTGCAGTCGGACGGCAAGAAGTTCCTGCTGGTGCCGTACCACATGCTCGGCGCGAAGGCCCTGGAGCAGCGGGTGCTCGGCGGGTACGTGCACCACGTCAAGAAGCTGCACCCGGAGGCGCCCACCCCGCAGGTGTACCGAACGGACTCCCTCTTCGCCGACATCCGCGCCATGCGCGCCAACATGGGCGACGAGGCCGTCATCCGGGGCCTCGGCACCGGCGTGGACGACGATGACGAGGACGAGTGGGGCGAGGGTTTCGCCTGGACCCCGCAGCTCCTGGACGTCGCGCTCGCCGCCGAGGAGAACCACGAGGCGGGCGTCCCGCTCAACCTCCGCAACCCCTCCACCCCGGCCGAGCTGCGGGCCAAGCTGGTCAACGACGCCAGTACGAACCTGCTGCCCGGCTTCACCAAGAACGCCTCCGAGGACGAGCACGGCTTCATCTCCCTGGACGCCGGTCTGTCCGTCATCGCCGAGCACGCCAAGTCGCTCGGCTACGACGGGCTGATCCTGTTCATGGACGAGCTGATCCTGTGGCTGGCCACCCTCATCCACGACCAGAAGTTCGTGGCGCGCGAGGCCAGCAAGATCACGAACTTCGTGGAGGGCGGCGACGCCCGCCGCGCCATCCCCGTCGTGTCGTTCATCGCCCGCCAGCGCGACCTGCGCGAACTGGTCGGCGAGGAGGTGTCCGGCGCGGCCGAGTCGTCCATCCAGGACACCCTGAACCTGGCCTCCGGCCGCTTCGACAAGATCACGCTGGAGGACCGCAACCTCCCACAGATCGCCCACGCCCGCCTCCTCAAGCCCAAGAACGACGAGGCGAAGAAGCTCATCGACGCGGCCTTCGAGCAGACCAAGCGGGTCGGCCCGCAGGTGTGGGACACCCTGCTCGGCTCGGAGAAGGGCACCACCGGCGCGGACGCGGAGTCGTTCCGGCTGACGTACCCGTTCTCGCCGGCGTTCATGGACACCCTCGTCCACATCTCGTCCGCGCTGCAGCGCTCCCGCACCGGTCTGAAGCTGATGGGCCAGCTCCTGGCCGACCACCGCAACGAGATCCGGCTCGGCCAGCTCATCCCCGTCGGCGACCTCTACCCGGTGATCACTGCGGGCGGTGACAAGCCGTTCACCGACAGCCTGAAGGTCGTGTTCGAGGCCGCCGACAAGCTGTACAAGACCAAGCTGCGGCCCTACCTGCTCAGCTCGTACGACATCACCGAGGACGACGTCGAGCAGTACCTCAACCGGCCCGAGACGATCACCGACCCGCAGCGCGCCAACCGCTGCCGGATGTTCGTCGGCGACAACAGGCTGGTGTGCACGCTGCTGCTGTCCGCGCTCGCGCCCAGCGTGCCCTCCCTGTCCGAGCTGACCATCCGGCGGCTCGGCGCGCTCAACCACGGCTCGGTCCTCGCACCCATCCCGGGCGCCGAGGTCGGCATCATCAAGAACAAGGTCGCCGAGTGGGCCGCCCGGTTCCCCGAGATCAAGGAGACCGGCACCGACGCCAACCCCGGCGTCCGGCTGGAGCTGTCCGGCGTCGACGTGGACTCCGTCATCGCCAACGCCCAGGTCAACGACAACCCCGGCAACCGGGCCGCGCTCGCCCGGCGCCTGCTGTCCGAGGAACTGGGCGTCGAACACGGCCAGTTGAGCGACCAGCTCCACTTCACCTGGCGCGGCACCGCCCGCACCGCGGAGATCGTCTTCGGTAACGTCGCCGACGAGGACGAGCTGCCCGACCACGACCTGATGCCGCAGGAGGAGGGCCGCTGGCGCATCGCCATAGACCTCCCCTTCGACGAGGGCGAGTGGGGCCCGGTCGAGGACGTCAACCGCATCCAGCGGCTGCGCGAGCGCCAGCAGGGCGAGCGGTCCCGCACCGTCGCCTGGCTGCCCGCGCACCTGTCCGCGCAGCGCTTCGCCGACTTCCGGCGCCTCGTCGTCATCGACAAGGCCCTCGCCGACGAGCACCGCTTCGACACCCAGTACGCCGGCCACCTCAACGCCGACAACCGCAGCCGCGCCAAGGGCCTGCTCGAAACCCAGCGCGAGGCGCTGCTCAAGCAGGTCAAGGGCGCGTTCAAGCAGGCGTACGGCCTCGCCCAGAAGCAGGCCGCCGACGTCGTGCCCGACTTCGACGACCACCTCGTCGCGCTGCCCGACGTCGACGGCCTCACCCTGTCCTTCGGGCAGAGCCTGCACGACGGCATCCGGCACATCGCGGGCAGGCTGCTCGCCCACCAGTACCCGGCCCACCCCGACCTCGACCCCGACGCCACCGGCACCGCCGTCAAGCCCGCCGACGCCAAGAAGGTGTTCACCCACGTCCGGGCCGCCGCCGAGGCCCGCGACGGGCGGATCGAGGTCCCGGCCGCCGACCGCAAGCTCATGCAGCGCATCGCCGGGCCGCTGCGCCTCGGGCAGCAGAAGGAGGCGTACTTCGAGCTGTCCCGCTACTGGGCCGACCACTTCCGCCAGCTCGCCAGCTCCCAGGGCGTCACCGGGGACCTGTCCCTGATCACGCTCACCGACTGGACCGACAAGCCGGACCCGCGCGGCCTGCCCGACTTCCTCGCCCGGCTCGTCGTCGCCGCCTTCGCCGAGATGGACGACCGGGTGTGGGTGCGCGGCGGCACCGTACTCGACCCCGCGCCCGAACTGACCGCGATCAAGGACCACGACGCGCTGCGCAGCCAGCCGCTGCCCGCCGAGTCCGACTGGGACACCGCACGGCAGCGTTTCGAGGTGATCTTCGGGGCGAAGCCGCCCGCGCTGCGGCGCGGCCGGATGGTCAACCAGTTCGCCCGCCAGATCATCGACGCCGCCCGCACCCACCGGGACCACGCGGCCGACCTCGTGCACCAACTGGAGACCCACGCCTCCTTCCTCGGCCTCGACCAGACCGCCGACACCGGACGGCTCGCCCTCGCCCGCCGCTCCCTGCAACTGCTGGACGCGCTCACGGCGGAGGCCGGCAAGGGCGCGGCCGGGGCGAAGAAGACCGTGGAGGCCCTCGCCTCCTTCGACCTGGGCGAGACCAGCGCCGACCGGTACGGCACCTCCATCGTGAAGGCCCGCGCCGTCGCGGAGGCCGTCGCCTCCGCCCCCTGGAGCACCCTGGAACTCGCCGCCGGACTCGGCCCCGAGGGCGAGGCGCTGCTCGACTCGCTGCGCAACGTGGCCCGCGACGACCAGCGCACCGCCGACCTGCGCGACGCCCTGGCCCGCACCCAGCGCGAGGTCGTCGCCCTGATCAAGCGCAGCCAGGCCGCGGCCACTGCGCGGCCCGAGTCCGTCGCGCCCCACTCCACGGCCGACGACCAGTCCCTGGACACGCCGACCAGCGACCCGCGGATCTCGTACATCAAGCCGCAGGAGACGCCCTCGCCCTCCCTGACGAGCGGCGGCACGGCGCGGAAGTCCGGAGGTCGCCGTACGACCGTGTCCCAGGCCGCCGCCGACCTCCAGGCGGAGCTGTCCGAACTGGCCTCCCGCCACCCCGACGCGACCATCGAGATCACCTGGAAGGTCGTCGAATGACGGACACCGCCACCGCCGTTGCGGGCGCGGTCCGGCTGAACACCGCGACCGTCACCCAATACCTGTCCTCGCAGACGCACCTCGCCGACTCCCTCACCGGGGACGGCAAGGGCAGGCGCCGGGTCGTGCTGCTGCGGTCCGCACCCCAGTGGGACGGTCCCGCCGAGCCCGTCTGGGGCGAGGGCCGCACGGCCGGCGTCGCGGTGGCGCCGTCCCCGCTCGCCGTCCACGAACTCGTCCTCGACCACCTGGCGGGCCGCCGCCCCGGCCCCGCCGTCCTGGTCGTCCTCACCGACCGCGAGCAGCACGAACTCGACCCGGCGATCCTCGCCCGCGTCCACAAACTGCGCATCGACACGGTCGACAGCTGGGACGTGGTCCGCGAGGCGTTCGGCGCCCGGCAGATAGACCCCCGGCTCCGGGACGTCAACTGGGCCGCCGAGGCACTGCTCGACGCCACCCCGCCCACCGCCGGCGGCTGGCCGCCCGTGCCCGGCGGCTGGCTGTCCCGCCAGTACGCCCTCACCGCGCTCGCCCAGCGCCGCCTGCGCCTCGGCCGCTACGACACCGAGGGCGACACCCGCCGCCCCGGCGACGACCGGCTCGACGCCCAGGCACTGCTGCACTGGTCCACCCGGCCCGGCGCCCCCGAACGGTTCCTCGCCCTGCGCGGCCCCGAACGCGCCGGACTGGCCGACTTCCTCGGCGAGGAGGACCAGGCGGGCCTCGCCGGACGCGCCCTGCTCGCCCTCGTCGACGCCGAGCGCGGCGCGGACGCCGCCGCCTTCGGCCTGGTGTGCGCGGCCCTGTGGCAGCACGCCGAACCCGCTCCCGAGACGTACCGGGCACGGGGCCGCGCCGAACGCTACTTCGGTGACCAGCCCCCGGCGGCCGGCGACCAGCTCGACGTCCTGGTGACCGTCTTCGGCCGGGCCGCCGAGGAGTACGTCACCACACTGCTGGCGGCCGGACACCGCACCAACGGCACCGACGCCGAACAGGCCCGCGAAGCACGCCGCACCACCGGCACCGTGCTCGACCGGGCCGCCGCGCTGGCCCGCCAGTTCGGCGCGGAGCAGGCCGTGGCGGCGAGCCCCGTCCTGCGCGGCGGGCTCGAAGCCCGGTTCACCGCCGTCGGCCACGCCCTCGCGGCGGGCGACACGGCCGCGGTGGCCGAGGCCGTACGGCGCCTGGCGGACCACCGGCTGGCCGCCGAGCCGGAGGAGTCCGCCCGCATCGAACGCGCCCGCATGGGCCAGCGCCTCGCCCGCTGGCTGGCCACCGACCCGCCCGCCGACGCCCCCACCGTCGCTGACGCCATCCAGCGGCACATCACCGAGACCGGCTGGGCGGACCTCGCCCTGGAGCACGTCGAGGCCGGCGGCGACCCGGACCCCGTCCTCAAGGCCGCCTACGACACCCTCGGCACCCGCGTCAGGGACCGGCGCCGGCAGATCGACGCCTCCTTCGCCCGCTCCCTGGCCGCCTGGACCGAGGCCGGTACCCAGCCAGGCCGGATGCTCACCGTCGAGACCTTCCTCGACCGCGTGATCGGCCCGGTCGTGCGGCGCACAACGACGACACGACGGGTGCTGCTGCTGGTGCTCGACGGCATGAGCGCGGCCATCGCGAGCGAACTCGGCGAGGAACTGCGCCGCTCCTGGGCCGAGTTCGACCCGCTGCCCGGAGACGACAAACCGCGCCGCCGGGCCATGGCCGCCGCCCTGCCCACCGTGACGGCCGTGTCCCGCACCTCGCTGTTTGCGGGCACCCTCATGAAGGGCACCCAGGCCGACGAGAAGCGGCTCTTCCCCGCGCTGAAGCTGTGGGGTGGGGCCCCGGCCGCCGTGTTCCACAAGGACGACCTGCGCACCGAGGCCGCCGGCGACACCTTCGGACCGGCGCTCACGGAGGCGCTCACCGACGGCAGGACGCACGTCGCCGTCGTCCTCAACGCCATCGACGACCGGCTCGCCAAGGAACAGAAGCTCGGCGACGGGGCCTGGCGGGTGGACGACGTGCCCGGACTGCGCGACCTGCTGCGAGTCGCTGCGGCCGAGGGCATGGCCGTCCTCCTCACCAGCGACCACGGCCACGTCGTCGACCGGCACGGCACCAAGGTCGACACCGCCGCCGACCCCGCGTCCGCCCGCCACCGCCTGCCCGGCGACGGCCCGCTGGCCGAACAGGAGATCACTCTGTCCGGACCGCGCGTGGTGTGGCCCGAGCCCGGCGCGTCCATCGTCGCCCTGTGGGACGCCGACTCCCGCTACACCGCCCTCAAGGCCGGCTACCACGGCGGTGCCTCCCTCGCCGAGTTCACCATCCCGGTCCTCGCCTTCCTGCCGTTCGGGGCGGAACCGCCCAAGGGGTGGCGGGAGCTGGGGGATCAGCGGCCGACCTGGTGGGCCCCGGAAGAAGTCGGGAGGGCACCGCTGCCGAGTGGGTACACCGCTCAGCAGGTGGTCGGGGCGGCCCCTGCTGCTCCCAAAAAACCCACCGGGAAGTCGCAGAGGAAGCAGGCGGAACTCGCGCGGACGCACGAAGCTCTCTTCGACGTGGAGCTGACCGCCGGAGGAGAAGACGCCCTGCTCACGCCGACGGTCGTCTCACGGACCGAGGTGCTCGTGACGGCACTGCTCGACTCGGAGACGTACCAGGCGCAGCTCGACGGCTTGGCGCGCAAGCCGCAGCAGGAACAGGTCCACAAGGCGCTCACCGCCCTGCTCGATGCGGGCGGCACCCTGCCCGTGACCGCGCTCGCCCAGCGCGCCGGCATGCCCGTCACCCGGAGCGACGGCTTCGCCGCCGTCCTGAGGCAACTCCTCAACTACGACGGCGTACAGGTCCTGGAAACCCTGCCGGACGGCCGCACCCTGCGGCTCCACGAGGCACTGCTGCGCGAGCAGTTCGCCCTCGGACCGGGCTGACGACACGACTCGGGGTGCCTCCGGACCTTGTCCTGGAGGCACCCCGAGCGGTACGTCCCTCGCCCGCGGCTCTCCGTCGTCAGACGGCTGCCTCCCGCGCGTAGGCGGTGAACGCGGCCCACTGTTCCTGAGGGAAGGCCAGTACCGTTTCCGCCTGCGCCTTCGAGTCCCGGACATGAACGGCACCGGGCGCGATGGCGACCTCCACGCAGTCACCGCCACCGGGCGCGGGGCGCGCCTCACCCGCCGTCTCGCCGTGCAGCAGCTCGCGGCCTGGGAAGTCCCGTACGACAGCGAGGCGTCCCACGCCGTCGCCGTCGTCACGGCGGAGCTGGCGGCCAACGCCGTCACCCACGGCCGGCTGCCGGGGCGGGACTTCAGGCTGTCCCTGCTGCGACTCCAGGAGCACGTGCCTGTCGAGGTGACCGACGCGCGCCCCGAACGGCTGCCGCCGGCGGCCCTCGCCGCCGGACCCCGCTCACTCGAAGCGGACTCGGGGCGAGGGCTGCTCCTGGTGGCGGCCTGTGCCGAACGCTGGGGCTGCGAGGTGGGGGACACCCGCACGAAGACGGTGTGGGCCGAGATCGCGTGCCCGCGGTGAGCAGCCCCGCCCCACTACTTCACGGCGCGAACGCCCGCAGTACCTTCGCGAAGGTCGTCAGCTCGTCGAGCATCTCCTGCGGAAGCGGCTTCTCGTCGAAGTGGGCGATCCGGTTGCGGATGTCCTTCACCCGCTTCAGCAGGCCGATGAACTGCTCCCGGGGCATGTTGGGCCACTTCAGTGCCTCCCAGTTGCGGTCGGCCCGCTCGGCGAGGGACTGCTTCGTCTGGTCGCCGTCCAGGAGTCTCAGGTAGTCGCCGAACATCAGGTCCGACACCTGGCCGGTGCGCTGCTCCGGCTTCCTGTTCGTCTGGACCGCCTTGATGGCCTCCGTGTCCAGTGCCGCGCCCAGGCAGCGGCGCAGCAGCGACTCGATCTCGCCCACGAGGAAGAAGGGACGCGCCGCCCCCTCGAAGCGTTCCGTGACGTCCGCGGCGGTGACGATGCCCGACAGGCAGCCGTCGTCGCCGCGGACGAGCAGGTAGCCGTGCTCGCGGATGACCGGGAGGGCGGTGAAGAACTCCTGGCGGGCGTCGGCGACGGGCAGGGAGTCCTTCTCCATCGCGTTGTCCAGCGTGGCCGGCTTCCCCGCCTCGTACATCTTGGCCACGGACCCCCAGGTGACGACCCCGTGGACCTGCGCCATACCGGTGGTCACCGGCACCTGGGAGAGACCCTTCGTGCGCATGAGGAAGGTCGTCTGGGACAGGGGCGTGCCGGGACCCACGGACACCACGCCGCGCCGCGCCGACGGGATGTCGCCGAGCAGCAGCCGCTGCGGCAGGGCGTGCGAGGGCAGCGCCTCGTCCGTCGCGTCGGTCTCGTCGTCCGCGTCGACGGGCGTGCGCTGGGCGGGGACGGACGCCAGCGGCACGACGTCGACACTGCTGCGCAGACCGCAGACGGCGAAGTCCGGCAGCGTGGTCAGTCCGGCGTCCGTCAGCGCCTGCGAGATGCGGTGCACCGTGCGGTGGTCGCGGACCCTGACCTGGAACAGGTCGAGGATGTCCTGCACGGACACGGTCCTGCCCTTGAGCGAGGCGACGTCCCGCTCGTGCGGCCTGGTCGTCATCGGGCGTCGTCCTCCGGCAGGTCACGGAGCATCGTCCTCTTGCCCATGGCGGAGTGCACCAGGTCCTGCAACTGCTTGGAGCGGTCGCGGTAGAAGCGCTCGTAGTCGTTCTCGCGCAACGCGTCCGGATCGATCAGATGGGTGGACAGGACGTCGTCGAACCACTCGGGACGCATGTCGGACGCGGCGATCATCGTGGACAGGTACGACGACGGCGCCCCCGTCATGTCCATCGCGGCGCGGTAGGACAAGGGGGTTTTGTTCACGATCGAGTTCGTGGGCAGGCCGTGGCTGTCGCCCCGCCGGAACCACGTCCTGGGGAAGATCTGCCGCACGTCCACGCTGTACTCGTCCAGCCTGCCGGGACTGAGCGGGGCGTCCGTGTAGTGCCAGTCCACCGCCCCCTGCTTGATAAGCAGAGCGTAGATCCCCTTGTAGGCGGCGCTGTTGCGGGTGGTGAGGCTGTCGAGGCGGTCGGCGAAGAAGAACGCCTCCGTGACGGTTTCGGGCGCCCTCTCGTCCTGCTGGATCCAGGGGACGAGCTGCTCGACGTCCCGGGTGAAGCGCGTCTCCGTGGAGCCGCCGTACATCTCACCGAGCACCCCGCACCAGTACCACTGCTCGATCTTCTCCTCCGCCCCCAGACTGTCGGTCGCCGTGTCGAGGATGGCGCGGACGGCCGCGAGCGGGACGAGCTGCGTCTTGTACGGCAGGTCCGCCGGGCGGACGATGCACTGCCGCTCCAGGAAGTCGCCCACCCACGCGAAGGCGTCGGCCAGCCTGGGCGCCAGACGGACGAAGTCGGCAAGGGGAAGGTCCAGCAGATCGCGGCGCTTGCAGGACACCGTCGCCCCGGTGCCCGCCTGCTTCCGCTCCCAGGTGCGCACCAGCGCGATGGCCTGCAGGAAGTCGATGCTGCTCAGCCCGTTCTCCAGGCCGCTGTCCAAGCGGCCGAAGACCGGGTACTTGTTCGCCAGTCCCTGCTTGATCTCCCGCCACACCTCGGGAAGCTGATAGTAGTCCCCGGTCTGTTCGACGTAGTCGCGGTCCCCGGCGTAGGTCGCGGTGAGCAGTTCGAAGACGTTCAAGGGCACGCCGCCCGTGTTGACGCGCTCGAACACCGCGCAGACGGCGTCCATGGACGTGGAGGCCGCCAACCGGATCATCGGGACCTGGAAGGCACGGACCTGCTGGAGGACCGCCTCGTCGAACTGGCCCCACAGGTCCCAGTTCCGGTCCTCGTCCGCCTTGATGTACGCCTTCTTCCACTCGTTCACGCGCTGGGCGTCGAAGACGAAGTGCAGGGGGAAGAGGCCGGCCGCGCACTCGGCCTCGGTGGTGCGCAGATCCAGCACCACGGTGCGGTTGAAGTCCGTCCGCAGCACCTTGTCGGCCGGGACGGACACGATGGCCTCGTCGCGGTCCGCGGACGGTCCGACGGCCTTGGCGATGTCGACGTAGTACCACCGCTGGATGGGCTTGCCCCGGGCGTCCGCCGTCTCCACCGGGGCGTCCAGCCACAGGGCCTGGAAGAGGGAGGTGAGGCGCTGTTGCCCGTCCAGCAGCAGGAGGTCGGCCGCCGGGTCCCCGTCCGGCCGCGCGCCGGTGAGAGTCCGGGAACGAAACCGGGTGGCGCCACCCGTTTGCAGCGTCATCACGACACCGAGCGGGTAGTCCAGCGTGACCGTCGCGATGATCGCCCGGATCCGGTCGTCGTCCCACTTCCAGTTCCGCTGGAAGTCGGGCAGTTGTAAGGAGCCCGAGGCCACATCCGCCAGAACGTCCTTGAGCTTCACGTTGTCGAGGGCCGCCATGTGACTCCACTTTCCACCTTGGTGCCTGTACGGAGAGTGATTTCATCAGCGCTTTGCTGTAACCGTCAACTGATTCACCGAAGAACGAGATCACCACGAGCACCGTCTGGCCGAGGTTTCAAGATCACGGCTTCGAAGAGAGCGACAGAGGGCGCGTTGCGGTCTGTACCGAACGACGAAGACAGGGGCGGCCCACTGGCGGCAGGCCGCCCCTGAGGGCACTACGCGTTGCGCTTCACATGGTTGAGCACGTTCATCCCCGCACTGAGGACGGCGATGAATGCACCACCGCTGCTCGTGAGAGTCGCCAACGGGCTGACGTCGAACGCCATTGTCGTGACGGCAGTGCCGAGAGAGACCACACCGGAGACGAGAGCGACGATGATGATGTCACGCGCCGGATGATGGCACGCCTGATGGGTCGAGTTGGCCGACACCGTTCCTCCATTGACTTGTTGGCTCGCTTGCGGGAAGAGGGCGCGGCTCACCGAGGTGAGTAGCCCTTCCCAGCGATGCGCGTACGAGCTCTACGGAGCTCGCAACCAGCAGGTTGCTGGTAAGTGCGCGCATAAAGAGCGAGTCAATGAGTCCTCCGGGAACGTGGGTGTCGTCCTGCGGAGTCATTGTGCCGCCCGTAGTGGTGCTGTACGGGCAGACCCAGGAGCGTGGCCGAATACCGCCGGTGCCTTGTCTCGACCGCAACCTCTACCTGAGTGGTGCCCCGGCCGTGGGGTGCTCGTGGGGCTGTCCCCGACTCCGTAGGGCAGCACTCGAGGAAGGGCTTCGGCGTAATCCGGCCTTGCTCTTTTTGGTCTTGTGAGGCCGAGGCGGGCGAGGAGATCACTTCTTCGGCTTCTGGAGTTTGGCGGCGGGGATGCGCTTCTTGCCCATCTCGATGATCAGGCCGGCGGCCCTGAACGTGAGGTTGAGGGCGACGGTCTCGGGAACCTGCTGGTCAGAGCCGAGATGTCCGGTGATGTAATCGCCCATCCGAACATCCGGGTCCAGGCGTTTGAGGACCATATAGGCGATGGACTCGGCCTCGACCTCGTTGCGTGCACGGATCTTTAAGGCCTCCTCGTCTGAGAGAGGCCGCGAGCACCGGTCGGGCCACGTGTCCCCGGGGCCTGCGCCGAGGTGCCCGCAGAACAAGTGGCCGAGCTCGTGGGCAAGCGTGGCGTACCGGTCCAGCAGGGGCAGGTTCCGGTTGATCTCTATTTCGAACAACGTCTGGTATGTCTCCGGCCGCCCCCCGGGCCTGCTGCCGGGACGCTTGACGGAACTGCCGGACCTGCTGCGGTAGGTGCGCCCGCAGGAGGAGGCCCCGTGGTCGACCAGGGTGAGCCGGATCCCCAGGGGCGCGAGGTTCGTCTCGGTGTGGTGCCAAACCTTGGCGACTTCCTTCTCGCCGGCTCGAGAGGACACCGATACCGGGGCGGTGATCCCCTTGGGCAGAGGCAGGGCCCCGGGCAGGGCTTCGGTGTCCCCGACGTCGTACACGAGCATGTAGGGCCCACGGGGCTGGAAGATCAGCAGTGGCTGGGCACCTGGCTTGAGTACCCGCCGGTACTTCGACTCCCACTCCGAGGAGGACAGGACGTAGCGTGCCCCCGGCTTCTGGATGTGGACCACCATCGCGTTGAACGGCGCGTACCGCTTGAACCGGCCGACGAACTCAAGCATCTGCAGGTAATCCGAGGACGAGCGATAGCGCTGGGCGCCGCGGACGAGGTCGTCGATCGACTCCTTGGCCAGATCAGCCTGGGAGACCTCGATATCCATGTCCCAGGGCAGATCGAGCCCGTGCTGTACGAGCACCGGTTCTTCGTGCTCGAAGGGAAGCTCGCGCAGCCGCTTCCAGTCCGCGAGTTGTTTCTCGGCCCAGTCGGAATCGACCATGTGCGCGAACGACAGCAGCCCGGTCACGTAGGTGTCGAGCTGGGTCAGGTCATTGAATTTCTGATGGCGGCGATGCTGCTCGATACCGAACGACGCAGCCCCTCGAACATGCTTGGTGATGCGGCGCTTGTACTCGCGCGTCAGACGCGGAGCAGGACCGTCGACGAGAATGCTCAGCACGCTGCGGCGTGCACCGGGACGGGCTACGTAGGTCTTCTTCGTGTTGAGCCTCATGCCCAGCGGTTTCAGGGCATTCTTCACTCCAGCGACGAGACGATCGACGTCATCGTGGCGAACCAGCCCACGGCTCGAGAAGTACATGTCGTCGCTGTAGCGGGTATAGCGCAGCCCCAAGGACTCGGCCTGGTGGGTGACGACCCCATCGACGTCGCGCATGACGATGTTCGACAAGTACCCGCTTGTAGGAGCGCCCTGCGGCAGGAATCCCTCGCGGGTGTGCTGGTAAACCAGGCGGGGCCGACGAACGGAGAAGTCCTGTCCTGTGGCCTCCAGACGCACGCTGCGACACCCGGTGCCACGGTTCGTCCAGGTCTGGCTCGGCTCAGGCGGCGACACGGTGACCAGCCGGGCCACTGTGTAGGTGTCCAGGGTGCGGCCGGTACGACGGAGGCCGATTTCCCGGCGACCGTCGTCGTTCTCCACAAGATCGATCCGGTATTCGTGCTCCGTCGGGCGAGTCCAGGCGTTCTTCAGAGCAGCGTGAACGTGCCGTTCCCGGATATTCCCGAAGAAGTCGGCGATGTCCAGGCGGATCACGGTATGGGCTCGCAGATGGACGGCGGCGCAGTCCACGACCGAGCGGCCCCGTCGGTAGGCGAACGCTGCCGGGTGCGGCTGGAAGCCGGTCGGAAGAGCCTCCAGACGGGCCAGGATCTCCTGCTGCATCCCGGACAACCGCGGGACCGGGGCGTGCAAGGTTCGCAGCCCGCCGCGGCGCTTTGGGATCCGGTGCTCGGTGTAGGGGTAGATCGAGCCGCTGACCACCGCCTTGACGAATTGCGTCGGGGTGAGGTCCGCGAAGTCGCCTGCCATCGTCACCGAACCGCCTCGTCCCCGCTTGTGAGACGCAGCCGACGAGCCTCACCTTGTGGTTTTTCCACGCCCGACAGGCGGGCGGTCCGCTGTATCCCTCCGCCACCCTGTGCAAGCACAGAGACCGATCCCCGGCCCACGGTGTGATCAGCACCGAGGTACCCGGACCGGAGGGCCCATCGCAAGGGATGGGTTCCTGAGACCCGCCGACTGCGTTGAGCCGGATCCTAGCCTTCCTACGAATCGAACTCACAGGCAGGTCACCTGATGACACGTCGAACTGCGGCGCTCCTCGCACCGCTTGGCGGCACGACGACGGCCGCAGCGTCGATCTGTACGTGATCGTCCTGAACGGCGAGGGCGGCGGCTGTACGGTGACGCGCTCGAACTCACATGGTCACGAACTGGACATCATGACACTTCGCCGAAGCCCCGGTGCGCGGGGAGATGGGACACTGGTCCCCGTGAGCGCCACCGGATCCAAGCGTCCCGCCCAGGTCAGTGCGGCCCGCCGCCGTGTCGTCATCGACGCCCTGCGCCGCGGCGCCGTACCCGAGAGCGGACTCGACCTGCTGGCCACCGGCCTCGACCGGTTCGAGGCGGCCCTGGACGCGGAACTGGACGCGGTGGCGTCCGGCGGGTCCGTGTTCAAGGCCGTGCGCGGTGAGTACGGGTCCGGCAAGACGTTCTTCACCCGCTGGCTGGGGGAGCGGGCCAAGCGGCGGAACTTCGCCGTGGCCGAGATCCAGGTATCGGAGAACGAGACGCCTCTGCACCGGCTGGAGACGGTCTACCGACGGCTCACCGAACGCCTCACCACCTCCAGCTTCCCGCCCAGCGCCCTGCGGCCGGTGGTGGACGCATGGTTCTACGCCTTGGAGGAGGACGCCCTCGCCGCCGGCGCGACCGAGGAGGAACTGCCCGGTGAGGTGGAGAAACTGCTCGTCGCACGCCTCGCGGAGGTGTCCCGGCACGCCCCGTCCTTCGCCACCGCCCTGCGGGGCTACCGGGCCGCCCTCGCCGACGGTGACGAGGCGACCGCCGCGGCCGTCCTGGCGTGGCTCGGCGGCCAGCCGCACGTCGCGGCCTCCGCCCGCCGCTCCGCAGGGGTGCGCGGCGACCTCGACCACTTCGGTGCCCTCGGCTTCCTGCAAGGGCTCCTCACCGTGCTGCGCGACTCCGGGCACACCGGGCTCTTCGTCGTCCTCGACGAGGTGGAGACCCTGCAGCGGGTCCGTTCCGACGCCCGCGACAAGGCGCTCAACGCGCTGCGGCAGCTCATCGACGAGGTCCACTCCGGCCGCTTCCCCGGCCTGTACCTCGTCATCACCGGCACGCCCGCCTTCTACGACGGGCAGCAGGGAGTGCAGCGACTGGCCCCGCTCGCCCAGCGGCTCGCCACCGACTTCACCACCGACCCGCGCTTCGACAACCCCCGCGCCGTGCAGATCCGGCTCCCCGGCTTCAACCAGGAGTCCTTGGTCGGCCTCGGTGTCACCATCCGGGACCTGTACGCGGACGCCGCCGCGTCGCCCGAGCGCGTGAAGACGGTCGTCGACGACGCCTACGTCGCGGACCTCGCACGGGCCGTCGGCGGGGCGCTGGGCGGGAAGGTCGGGGTGGCCCCCCGGCTGTTCCTCAAGAAGCTTGTCGGGGACGTCCTCGACCGGGTGGACCAGTTCGACGACTTCGACCCACGGCAGCACTACCGGCTGACCGTCGCGAGCAGCGAACTCACCGACGTGGAGCGGAATCTGGCCGCCAAGGTCACCGACGGCTCCGCGTCCGCCGACGACATCGACCTGGAGCTGTGATGGCGGACGCCGACAGCCCGGCCGGGGCAGGACCGGCCGGGGGAGAGCCCGACGTCCTGGACCGGCTGGATCCCGTCGTCCTGCACCACATCGTCAACACCCTCGGCTGGCCCGACCTGCGCCCCCTCCAGCGGGCGGCGATCACCCCGCTCATGGACGGCGAGGACGCCGTACTGCTGGCGCCGACGGCCGGCGGCAAGACAGAGGCGGCCTGCTTCCCGCTGCTGTCGGCGATGGCCGAGCAGCGGTGGACCGGGACCTCGGTGCTGTACCTGTGTCCGCTCAAGGCGCTCCTCAACAACCTCGTCGGCCGTGTCGACATCTACGCGCAATGGCTGGGACGGCGCGCGGCGCTCTGGCACGGCGACACCAAGGAGTCGCAGCGGCAGCGCATCCGCACCGAGGCGCCGGACATCCTGCTCACCACGCCCGAGTCGCTCGAGGCGATGCTGATCGGGGTCAAGACCGACCACGCGCGCCTGCTGGGGAGCGTACGGGCCGTCGTCGTCGACGAGGTGCACGCCTTCGCGGGCGACGACCGGGGCTGGCACCTGCTGGCCGTCCTGGAACGGCTGGAGCGGGTCACCAGGCGACCCATCCAGCGCATCGGCCTGTCCGCGACCGTCGGCAACCCGGAACAGCTGCTGCACTGGTTGCAGGGCGCGAGCGCCAGCAGTCGCACCGGGCGCGTCGTGGCCCCGGAGGTGAGGCCGCCCGTGTCCGGCGGGACGGGCGACGGCCCAAGGACCACCGCTCAGCAGCCCTCGCGGCCAGCGGGCGAGGTGGAGCTCGACTATGTGGGCTCCCTCGACAACGCCGCCAAACTCATCGCCGCCCTGCACCGGGGAGAGAAGCGGCTCGTCTTCTGCGACTCGCGCCGCCAGGTCGAGGAACTGGGCGCCGCGCTCCGGGCCCGCGAGGTGACCGTTTTCCTCTCCCACGCCTCCCTCTCCGTCGACGAACGCACCCGCTCCGAGCAGGCGTTCGCCGAAGCACGCGACTGCGTCATCGTCTCCACCTCCACCCTCGAACTCGGCATCGACGTCGGCGACCTGGACCGCGTCATCCAGATCGACTCACCGGCCACCGTCGCCTCCTTCCTGCAGCGCATCGGCCGCACCGGCCGCCGCCTCGGTACCGTGCGCAACTGTTTGTTCCTCACCACAAGCAAGGACACCCTGCTGCAGGCGGCGGGACTGTTGCTGCTCTGGTCGCGCGGCTGGGTCGAACCGGTCCTCCCGCCGCCCGAGCCGCGCCACCTCGTGGCCCAGCAGCTCCTCGCCGTCACCCTGCAACAACACAAGCTGGGCGACCAGTTGTGGGACCGACAGTGGAATGGCCTCGCCCCCTTCGACCGGTCCGCCGCCCCGATCCTGAGCTTCCTCACCGAGGAGGGTTTCCTCGACAACGACGGCGGTCTGCTGTTCGTCGGACCCGAGGCGGAACGCCGCTTCGGCAAGCGGCACTTCATCGAACTCACCGCGTCCTTCACCGCGCCGCCCCAGTTCACCGTCCTGTCCGGGCGCAGGGAGATCGGCCGCACCGACCCGAGCGTGCTCACCGAGGAACGCCCGGGACCGCGGCGCCTGCTGCTCGGCGGACGCAGCTGGCAGGTCACCTACATCGACTGGACGCGCAAACGCGTCTTCGTCGAACCCGCAGACGGCGGGGGCGTCGCCAAGTGGATGAACGGCGGCATCGCGGGCCTCTCGTACGCCCTCACCCGCGCCATGCGCGAGGTGCTGCTGGGAGCGGACCCGCCCGTCTCCCTCACCCGGCGCGCCGAGGCGTGCCTGGCCGAGCAGCGCGAGACCGACGCCCCCGACACCGTGCACCCGGGCGGGACCCTGATCACGCGTGCCGGCCGCGACGTGCGCTGGTGGACCTGGGCCGGGTACCGCGCCAACGCCACCCTCGCGGCCACCCTCCCGTCGGTCGCCGACCCCTTGCAACGGCCCACCGACTGCTGGGTACGCCTGCGGGAGGACCTCACCCCGGCCGACTGGCGCGCGGCCCGCGAAAGCGTCGGCGAGAGCCTCGTTCTGCCCGACGTGGACCGACGGGCCGTACGCGGCCTGAAGTTCTCCGCTGCCCTCCCGGAACGCCTCGCCGTCGCCACGGTGGCGGCCCGGCTGGCCGATTTCGAGAGCGCTCGCGCCGTCTTGAGCGAGCCCGTGCGTCTCGTCGGCTTGGACGGTGTTGCCTGAGACATGTGTCCCGCAGTGTGTGAAATGGGCCTTATGGGATTGCCAACCGAGGGCCCGAGCCGCCTGACCGGACGCTCGATGCCCGGACCCTAGAAGCGGGCTTGGACTGCAGTCCAACGACCTTCGCCCGCCTGTCTGCTGGGGGCTTCCACGCGTGCGGTGATGCCGAGATCCTGGCGCATCTCGTCCCGTAGGGCGGTCAGCTGGTCCCAGAGGTCCTCCACCCGCCGACTCAGTTCCTGGAGATCCTCCTCCCGGTCCGACTGCCCTGAATCCAGGCGCTGGACCAGCCCGTAGATCTTCCGCAGCGAGCCGTTGGCGGCGCCCACAACGGGCAGCACGGCATCGGACACGATCATGTGGGACTCCGCGTGCTGGACGACGTAGGCACTCCAGCGCTCATCCAGTTCCGCCCGTCGCGCTTCGTCAAGGGAGCCGCCCCGGCGCAGATCGTGCATGCACCCGGCCAGAGCGTCCCGCGCCGCTCGCGCCGTGGCGTTCAACCGTGTGTACACGGCCCGCCGTTCCTCCAGTAAACGGCTGTCCCACTCACGGATCCGGTCCTCCTCGCGGTGCCGCTCGATCCGCTCGTGCTCAAGAGTCCACCCGCGTTCCGCACCGCGCTGCGTGAGGAAAACCGACGCCAGGGAGACCCCGCCTCCGATCAACGCAGCAGCCAGCGCCAGCAGAGCCGCACCCATCACTCGCCCCCTCATCCAATGACTTCGCGGCATTCTCCCTGACATCACCCGCCGTCGCGCCGGAATCACCGTCAGTGAGGCTCTATCGCGCCATTGCCGACCGGTTGGTGAGCAGACTGCTCAAATCGCGCGAGTCGCCGGCCGTGATCGGACTGTCCCTCCAACCGGCGCACGGTCGTCATCCGGTGACGTTTTCCACCGCCACGAGCCCCGACGGGCTCGTGGCGACGAGTCCGTCGGCGATCAACTCCTCGATGTCCGCCTCGAATGCGGCGCGTATGTCCGGGCCCAGGCGCAGCCAGCCGAAGAACCGAGCGGTCTCCCTGGCCAGTTCCGTGCCCTGCAGACCGGGAGATTCGGACAGCACCCCCAGGAGGGCGACCCGGCGCTCGACCGGCGGGACGTGGGAGACCTTCTTGCGATCGAAGTCCGCGCTCGGCGTGCGGGCCGTCATGACCTCGCGGTCCGGCAGGTCCCACGTCGTCCCGGACCTCACCACGGACCCTCTGCGCACCAGCAGTTTCAGCGCGTTGCGGACACTCACCTGCACGACTTGCTTCGAACTGCCGATGTCCCAGGCGGCGCGGACCCTGCCGATAAGCACCTCCTCCTCGACGGGCCCCTCGATCGCGATGATCTGACGGGCCACCTCCGCCACCAGCCCGCGGGCCTCGGGTTCTCGGAGGTCGATGTCGCCGAGCCCCGTCTGCATGCCCAGCACCCTCCGCAGCTCGTACAGCTCATCGAGGCGCATGGCGCGGTAGGGGCGGCTCCACTCGGAGCGGTCCGACTCGGCGATGGGGACGATCTCGACCTCCGGCGCCGCGGCGGGCACCGTCACCGGCTCGGGCTCCGCCGCGGGCGCGTACGGGTCGGCGGCGCAGGCCGCCTCCACCGCCTCACGCAACCGTCGCTGCGCGTCCTTGCGGTTGCGGTACCAGTCCGTGCCCCAGATCCGGTGCAGGTTCCACCCCAGGCCACGCAGGACCTCCTCCCGCAGCCGGTCGCGGTCGCGGGCCGCGCGCGAGGAGTGGTACATCGCGCCGTCGCACTCGATGCCGAGCGCATAGGAGCCGGGAGCCCCGGGGTGCCGGACCGCCATGTCGATCCGGAAGCCCGCCACGCCCACCTGGGGCTGCACGTCGTAGCCCCAGCCGCACAGGGTGTCGAGCACGTCCTCCTCGAACGGGCTCTCCGGCGCGGCGTCCGCGTCGGGCGCGGCCGTGGCCAGGATCGCGGGCCCCTGTTCCGCGTAGTGCAGATAGCGCTTGAGGTGCTGGACGCTCTTGTTCGAGCTGTCCGGCAGATCGGCGCCGTGGAAGGAGGCCACGACCTCCACCCGGTGCCGTGCCCGGGTCACGGCCACGTTCAGCCGCCGCCAGCCGCCCTCACGGTTGATCGGGCCGAAGGAGGAACGCAGTTTGCCCTGCGCGTCGGGTCCGTAGCCGATCGACAGGATGATCACGTCGCGCTCGTCGCCCTGCACCGTCTCCAGGTTCTTCACGAAGAAGCCGCCCAGACGGTCCTCGGTGAAGTACCCGTCGAGGTCGGGCCGGGACTTGCGGGCCTCTGTGACGGCGTCCTCGACGGCGTCCGCCTGCGCCTTGGAGAGCGTGACGACGCCCAGGGTCAGGTGCGGCCGCCTCGAGAAGTGGTGGATGACCCGCTCGGCCACCAGCTCGGCCTCGCGGACGTTGTCGCGTTTGTTGCTGCGGTCGTACACGCCGTCGGCCTTGTAGAACGCGACGCCCACGTCATGGCCGTCGGTGACCGCACCGGGGAACACGACCATCGAGTTGTCGTAGAACTCGTGGTTGCTGAAGGCGATCAGGTTTTCGTGGCGGCTGCGGTAGTGCCAGCGCAGCGACAACTCACGCAGCACCCCGCTGGCCTTGCAGGCGTCCAGGATGGACTCGAAGGAGTCGGGTGCCTCCTCGTCCCACTCGTCGTCATCGTCGGTGTCGCCGCCGGCGCTGAAGAACGACGTGGGCGGGAGCTGCCGCGGGTCGCCCGCGACGATCAGGGCGTCACCGCGGTAGACGGCGTTCACGGCGTCCTGCGGAAGGACCTGGGACGCCTCGTCGAAGATCACCACGTCGAAGCGGAAGTCCGGAGGCAGGTACTGGCTGACCGTCAGCGGGCTCATCATGAAGCACGGCTTGAGCCGCTGCACGACGTCCCGGGTTTCGTCCAGGAGCCGCCGCACCGGCATGTGCCTTCGCTGCAGCTTCGCCTGACGGCTCAGGGTCGCGGCCTGGCCCGTCGTCGCCCGGCGAGGGCGTCGTGCGTTGCAGGCCTCGATCACCGTCGCGTGGGAGGCCCGCACCAGCCCGCGGTCCAGTCGGCGGTAGCGCTCCACCAACTGGTCGCGGTCGGTGGCCCGTACCACCGCGAGACGGCTGTCGGACGCCATCTGGTGCTCCACCCAGGCACGCAGCACGGTGCGCTCCACGGCCACGGGGAACAGCGATGCGGGCACCTCGCGGTCCGCGAGCTGCGCCGGCAGGTCCTCCAGTCCGTAACGGCTCAGCACCTCGTGGGCCTCGGCGGAACGGAGCCAGGCGTCCGGGCCGTAGGGGTCGTCGGACATGCGGTCGAGGAGCGTCCGGGCGGACGGGAACCCGGCCTCCAGCTCGGTGCGGATCTCCGCCGCCCGGACCGGTGTGAAGTGGCCGATGAGCACCTCCGCCCGCTCCAGCCAGTCGCGGTTGCGGCGCTCCACCGACGAGTCGGGCGCCGCGTGCAGCAGCAGGCGTGCGGCCTCGGGCTTCACAGGAGCGGCCGAGCCGGTGACGGAAGCGGTGCGCCTGATGTCGAGGGCCCAGTCCAAGGCGCTGTGGACGGTCTCCCGGGAGGTGCGCACCCCTTCGTACAGGTCACCGAGCAGACGGCGGTGGTCCGCCTCGGCGCTCAGAAGTTCCTCCTCGGCCGCGCGGACCGCCACCACGGCCGCCACGCAGGAGCGGGCGTCGCCCAGGGACAGCCGGTCGGTGTCCCCGTCCGGAAAGCCCGTGGCACGGGTCACCGAATGAATCAAGGAAGCGGCCTCGTCGAGGGGATCGAGGTGGGCGCGCAGCCAGGCCGTGCCCTCGGGGAAGGAACGGGCCCGCAGTCCGAGGGCGGCAGGGGCCAGGGCGGGGGAGTGTGTGAAGGCCTCCCAGTCGGCACACTCCACCCGCAGGCGGGCGGCCGTCTCCAGCAGACCCGGGACGGCGGACCGCTCGGCGCAGAGGGCGCGGACGGGACCGCTGCGCCGGGCCGGGTCCGCCAGGACCGGGCCGGCCAGCCGGTGGGCGTCGGCCGCGGCGGCGAGCGCAGCGGCCAGGGCGGCGGTGCGGGGGCGGCCGTCCGGTGCGTACTCGCCCAGGAGCCCAACGGTCCCGACACCGGCGGATTCCGTCCCAGACCCGTTGCCGGTGGACGACAACCGCACGGCCCGGTGCAGCAGGTCGTCCTCCACCGTTGTGCCGCCGTCTGTGTCCGGCCGGCCGTCGAGACGGGTGTCCAGGCCCGCGTACCAGGTGCACAGCAGTTCCCGGTCGTGGGCCTCCCAGGCGACGAACGCCGCGTCCTCCCGCTGTGCCGCGTGCGCCGCGGTGATCGCCGTGCGCGCCGAGGCGAGGGTGTGGCCCGCTGCCTCGGAGAACTCCCGGCGGCCGATGGACTGGACCGTGTCGATGAGCCGCGCGGCGTTCTCCAGCGCCGGCACATGAGCGCGCAGCCACGCGGCGGTCGCCGCCGGTCCGAGGCGTTCCAGGTCCGTGCCGTGCTCGCGCAGCCGCGGCTCCCGCAGCGCCGAGTTCCACCTGCTCAGGTCGTCCTCCAGCCGCTTGCCCCACTCGAGCAGGGCGGGGTCGGGAGCGGACCCGTGGGCCAGCTGCGCGACCAGGCGAGTGCGACGGACCGGGTCGGCCACCACATCCGGGGCGAGCCGGTGGGCGTCCTCGGCCTGGTGCAGTGCGCCGTCCAGGGCGTCGAGATCGGGCAGGTCGTCGCCGGCGTGGGCGGCGAGCAGTTCCGCGTGTTCGGTCACCGCGGCGCGCACGGCCCGGTGCGCCTGCAGCCAGGCCGCCGCCTTGCCCAGTTCCGCCTGCAGGCCGCTGTTCCAGGACCCATTGGTGCTGACTCCGCCGACGAGTTTCCGGTCGGCCCGAACCTGGGAGGACAGACCCGCCGCGAATCGTCGGCCGTTCTCCGAAAGGCGGTGCACCGCGTCGGTCAGACCCTCGGTGTGGGGCGTGTCGGGACCGAACACGCTCTGCGCCTCCCGGCGAGCTTCGCCGAGGGCGTTCATGAGGCGGCGCAGTTCGTCCACGGTCCGGCGTGCTCGAGGAAGTACTACCGGATCGAACCAGGCGGCCGGAGCCCGGTGGAAGGAGCGGGCCAGTGCGGCCAGTTCGGCCACGGACCGCGTCGCGGAGGCGGTGTCCGGCGGTTCGCAGCCCAGCAGGTATGCCACGTCCACCGCGCACTTGGCGGTGCCCTCAAGCATGTCGGCGAGGGTGCCCCAGCGGGAGGCGAGCGAGTCGGCCTCGTCCCGGCCGAGGACGGTGAGGTCGGCACCGGGTGGCTGCAGAGAGCCGAGCGCGGTCTCCGCGGCCTCCGGCTGCCGAGGCAGATGGGGCGGCATGTCCGCCCAGCCCGGCCCCGCGTACTCCTGCGCGGTCGTCCGTGCCGCAGCCGTACGGTCACGGCGGGCTTCGAACTCTTCCACTGCGATCGCCACGAGACCGAGGGCCGCTCGCTGTGCGGCGGCGAAGTCCTCCGGGGCGAGCCACGCCTCCAGCGGGCGGTGCGGGACGCCGGACAGGTCCGCCAGATCGCACAGGGCCGTCGCCTCGGCCAGCGAGCGCGGTTCGTCGACGCCCAGGGCCCGGGCGAGTTCGCGGGCCGAGGAGGTGGCGCCCCCCAGCAGATCAGCCGCCTTCTCGAAGTCCCGGCTCAGATCCTCCGCCTGCCGCTCGGTCAGTCCGGTCAGATCCAGACCTCGCGGCTCGAGGGAGACCAGAGCCTGCTCCGCCGTCGGCGGCTCGGGGCGAAGACGCGGGGACACCTCCTGCCAGCGGTCACCCACCAGGTCCCGCGCGGTCTGCTGGGCACGCCGTACGCGGCGCAGCGCGTCGAGGAAGGACTCGACCGGATCGGTCACGGCGTGCGCCATGTCGGGCTCGGTGAGCCACCACTCGGGCACGGGCAGCCGTTCGTTCAGCAGACGGAGCAGCCGGACGAGACGGTTCACCTGGTCCGACGTCGTGAACTGCACGCCCTCCGGGGCGAGCACCCCGTAACCGTCGAGGGCGGACAGGAGCCCGTTCAGGGCCGTGCGCGCCTCCTCCAGCGCGGGGCCGGGATGGGGCCGGTCCGTGCGCAGTCCTCGCCATGGAAAGCCCGGATCGG
Source organism: Streptomyces sp. NPDC052701 (assembly GCF_040678355.1). Lineage (NCBI taxonomy): Bacteria > Bacillati > Actinomycetota > Actinomycetes > Kitasatosporales > Streptomycetaceae > Streptomyces > Streptomyces sp. NPDC052701. The sequence continues at coordinate 173,516 of NZ_JBFATO010000010.1, read as the reverse complement.
CCACCGCCTGCCAGGAGTCACCGACGGCGTCGGCGGCCTTGAGCACGTCGTCCAGGTCGGCCGCGGAGAGGGAGGAGGCGTCGAACCGCCGGGACGAACCGTCACCGGGGGAGGAGAGGTAGGCGACCGGGGCGTCGTCGAGACGGCCCACCTGGCCGATGACGTCGTGCAGGGTGCGGCCCAGGGGCAGGCGCACCTCGTTCATCGCTGCGGCGTACGCGGACAGCGCCTCGCGGTCGAGGCGAGCCTGGGCCTTCTCCTGGTCGGGGAGACCGGTCGCCTGCGGCTGCTCGGAGAGCGCGCGGCCCAGTTCCTGCGCCACGGCCTTGCGGCTGGTGTTGTGGCTGTGCAGGGCGAAGGCGTAGGAGTCCAGGCCCACCGACTTCAGCCGCTGCAGCACGACGTCCAGCGCCGCCGCCTTCTCACTGACGAACAGCACTTTGCGGCCGGCGTGCATCAGTCCGGCGATGATGTTGGTGATGGTCTGGCTCTTGCCCGTTCCCGGAGGACCGTCGAGCACGAAGGACCGGCCCGCCACGGCGGCCGCGACGGCCTGCCGCTGCGAAGTGTCCGCGTCCAGGACCAGCGGAGCGTCCTCCGGAGGAGCCAGCTCGTCGACCCGTTCCGCGGGCACCTCCTCGAAGTCGAAGCGATCGGGGGCGAGGGCGTCGCCGGGCCCCACCGCCACCGCGCGCACCAGGTCGCTCGCGAGGAGCCGGTCCTCGTTCTCCAGCAGGTCCCGGTACATCGACTCCTTATGAGAGGCGAAGAGCGCCATGACGACCCGCTCCTCCACCTCCCACTGGGACTTGCCGGCCACCGCCCCGCGCACGGCCGCGACCACCGCGTCCACGTCACGGCAGTCGCTCTCCGCGACGGGCGTCCAGTCGATGCCGAACTGCTCCAACTTGATGGGCAGCGCGGGATTGAGCTGCGGATCCTCGTCCTCGTTCGCCTGGAGGAGCACCTGCCCGGTGGGCGTCCGCACGATTTCCACCGGGAAGAGGATCAGCGGCGCCTGGCTGCTGGTGGTGGCCCCGTCCTCACGCCAGTGCAGCATGCCGACGCCCAGGTGAAGGGTCCACAGACCGTAGTCGTTGAACACCTGGGTCGCCTTGGAACGGAGGGAGCGCAGTGCCCTCTGCAAGGCGGGGGCCGTGGTCTTCTGCGTGACGACGTCGTGCTCACCCGGAAGAGGGCACTCCTGCTCCTCGTCCTCCGCGGGCACCTCGTCCGGGAGCGGCGCGAAGTGCAGAGCGCGGTTCTCCAGCAGGCTCACCAGGTCCGACGGCGAGGGGGCCGACAGTTCCAGCGTCGAGGTACGGGTATGCCGAAAGTTCAGCAGCCGGTTGCGCCCGCTGAGGTCCACGAGCGACGTGCGCCAGTTCGCCAGGACCGTTTTGAGGCGTTCCAGATCGCTGCCGCTCCCGAATGCACCCGGAATGGTCGTCACGGTTGTCCCTGCTCTCACGTTGTGCTGCTCAGGCACCGGAGAGGGAAAGTGTGAACTCCTTTTTCCGGGGGCACGGCAACGCGGACGGACCCGACGTTCTCCGACCAATCCCCCCTGCGCGACATGTTCGCCTTGTCGCACTCGCCCCCCACGGACAGACGGATTCTATGGGGACGGTGTGGAAATCAGAAGTGGACCTTGTGTGTACCGGGGCAGTCGTGCATCTGGTGCTGATGGCTGCTCACCGCCCTCGTCGAGTCCCAGCACCGCGAGAACGCCTGCACACACGCCATGAAGGCCAGGCCCACGCCCGCCGCCCCGTCCGGCGTCGGCCTCACCGCGCGGGCCGACGCCGGACGGGGCGTGCGTACCACTCCCGGGCCGGGCCCTCACCCGGATGAAGGGCGGGCTGCGGCTGCCGGCGCCCAACCGCCTCTTCCTGACGCTGTGCTGTACCTACGGCGCCCACCTGCTCGCCTGCGACCAGCTCCACCTGGCCCTGCCCGCCGAGGTGGAACGGGCTACCGGCTCACGGACGGCGTTCGCCTGGCTGTTCACGCTGCCTTCGCCGCCAGGAGCGACCGCTCAACTGTCGGTCACGTGCCGGGTGGGGAGCAACTCGCGCCGCGCCGGCCCATGACGGCCGGACTGCTGCTGATCGGCGCCGGGTTCGCGGCCGTGGCGGCGGTGAGGCCCGCCGCATGGACGCGGGGGCGGAGCTGGTGTCGGCCGCTCCACCGGCCGTGGCGGCGACGGTGGCAGTGCTGCCGCGACGCCTCCGGGCCAGGGGTACCCGGCCGGTTCGGATGTCATCTCCTGCGGCGTATCCGAGTTGGTCCGGGTGTCATCCCTGGTGGCGCATCCGAGCTGCTCCGGGCGCATCTCCGGGGCGCATTCCGGCCGGTCCAGTCGTCATCCCCGGCGCCGCGCCCCAGTCGCTCCGGGGGATGGGGAGCCGGGGGAGGAAGGGAGGAGAGGAGAGAGGGAAAAGGGATCGTGGCCGGGCCGGAACCTCACCCGGCGACCAGCTCGACGTCCTTCACCACGCGGGCCGTCTCCCCGGCCGGGACCGTCCGGGGCCGCGACGTGCGCCACAGCCACAGCACGTCCCGGCCGAACGACCACACCAGCAGCCCGAGCGCCAGCGCCACCACGCCCACGTTGGCCCCGTGGGGCAGCAGGTCCGCGCCCGCGAGCAGCAGGAGCACGCCCTGCAGGGCGGCCACCGTCTTGCGGGCCGTGCTCGGCGGCAGCGGCGCGGTCAGCCAGGGCCACGCCCGCGCGGCGGCGACGAACACGTACCGCATCCCGCCGATCAGCAGCACCCACGGACCCATCCGCATGGACACGTACACGCTGAGCACCAGGATCAGGAAGGCGTCGACCTCCATGTCGAAGCGGGCGCCCAGCGGGGTGGAGGTGCCGGTGCGGCGGGCGACCTTGCCGTCGACGCCGTCGAGGATGAGCGCCACCGCGGTGAGGCCGACGAACAACGAGACCGGCGGTGAGCTCTGGAAGGAGTCCGCGACCAGGGCGGTCACACCGCCGACGAGGATCGCCCGGCCGAGGGTGACCCGGTTCGCCGCGCCGAAGCTGCGCGGCCGGGAGCGGTGCAGCGCCCGGGAGAGCACCGCCCAGGTGGCGAACGCGAACGCGAGCCCGGTCAGCCAGCCCGCCGGGCCCATGCCGACCGCCGTGCCGAGCAGGGCCAGCAGCAGGACCTGCACCCCCGCTCCCACGGCGGTCTCCTGCTGGACGAGCCTCGCGTCGTACGTGTTGTTCAGGGCCACCGAACACCCTCCGGCCGTGTGACAGAGTCGATCAAGGCCGCTACCTTGTGCGCGGCCCGTGCACCACTCCGTACGCAAGCGGCTTCCCGATCGTTCAGGAGGACTTGGATGAAGCGCACCGCACGCGCGTTCTGGCTGGACTCGCCCGGACGGGGCGTGATCCGGGACGCCGAACTGCCGGAACCGGGCGAGGACGAGGTGGTGGTGCGGGCGCTGTACTCCGGGGTGAGCCGGGGCACGGAGACGCTCGTCTTCCGCGGCGGCGTGCCCGCCGGCCAGTACGCGGCGATGCGGGCGCCGTTCCAGGAGGGCGACTTCCCGGGCCCGGTGAAGTACGGCTACCTGAACGTGGGCGTGGTCGAGGAGGGGCCCGGGCACCTGCGCGGCCGGACGGTCTTCTGCCTCTACCCGCACCAGACCCGCTACGTCGTCCCGGCGAGTGCCGTGACGCCCGTGCCGGACCACGTCCCCGCCGGGCGGGCCGTGCTCGCCGGAACCGTGGAGACCGCGGTCAACGCCCTGTGGGACGCGGCCCCCCTGGTCGGCGACCGCATCGCCGTGGTCGGCGGCGGCATGGTCGGCTGCTCGGTGGCCGCGCTGCTGGCCCGCTTCCCCGGCGTCCGCCTCCAGCTGGTCGACGCCGACCCCGGGCGGGCGGCGACGGCCGAGGCGCTCGGCGTGGACTTCGCCGCGCCCGAGGAAGCACTCGGCGACTGCGACCTGGTCGTGCACGCCAGCGCCTCCGAACAGGGCCTGGCCCGCTCCCTGGAGCTGCTGGCCGCCGAGGGCACGGTCCTCGAACTGAGCTGGTACGGCGACCGGAAGGTGAGCCTCCCGCTGGGCGAGGCCTTCCACTCCCGGCGCCTGGCCATCCGCAGCAGCCAGGTCGGCACCGTCTCCCCGCGCCGCGCCGGCCGTACGTACGCCGACCGGCTCGCCCTCGCCCTCGACCTGCTCGCCGACCCCGCCCTCGACGCCCTCGTCACCGGCGAGTGCGCCTTCGGGGAACTGCCGGACGTGCTGCCCCGGCTCGCCTCCGGCGAGATCCCGGCCCTGTGCCACCGCGTCCGCTACCCCGACATCGGCTGACGAATCGCTCCGTCCGGTACGGGCGAACCGTTCCGTCCGGCACGACGGCAGCCTGACCTGAGAAAAGAGAGAGCCGGAGGCTGAACGCGGGAAGGCGGACAGCCGTACTACCCGGCATCCCCGGCAGCGATCGGCGGGGAACAGACGCGCCGCACCTGGAGGGTCGTCCGTTGTTCAGCATCACCGTCCGCGATCACATCATGATCGCCCACAGCTTCCGCGGGGAGGTCTTCGGACCCGCGCAGCGCCTGCACGGGGCCACCTTCCTCGTGGACGCCACGTTCCGGCGCGAGCAGCTGGACGAGGACAACATCGTCGTCGACATCGGACTGGCCACCCGGGAACTCGGCGCCGTCGTCGGCGAGCTCAACTACCGCAACCTCGACAACGAACCCGACTTCGCCGGGGTCAACACCTCCACGGAGTTCCTGGCCAAGGTCATCGCCGACCGGCTCGCCGAACGCATCCACAGGGGCGCGCTGGGCGAGGGCGCCAAGGGCATCGCGGGCCTCACCGTCACGCTGCACGAGTCGCACATCGCCTGGGCGAGTTACGAGCGTGCCCTGTGACCGACACCACCATCGAGAGGCCGGACGGGGCGAGCCGGGCGACCCTGGCCTACGTGCCCGCCCAGCAGGCCGCACCGACGAACGCCGAGATCATCCCCATGTCCCTGCGCACCGTGCACTTCGTCGTCCCGGGCGGCGTCGACGACCCGGCCGCACCCAGCGGCGGCAACGCCTACGACCGGCGCGTGCGCCTGGACCTGCCCGGCTTCGGCTGGCAGGTGCACCAGCACGCCGTGGCGGGCGCGTGGCCCCGGCCCCGGGCCGCCGACCGCGCGGAACTCGCCCGCACCCTGGGCGAGTTGCCGGACGGCGCCGTCGTCCTGCTCGACGGGCTCGTCGCCTGCGGCGTCCCCGAGGTCGTCGTGCCCGAGGCGGAGCGGCTGCGCATGGCCGTCCTCGTCCACCTCCCACTCGGCGACGAGACCGGACTCGACCCCGACGTCGCGGCGGACCTGGACGCGCGGGAGCGCGCGGTGCTGCGGGCCGTGCCGGCGGTGGTCGCGACCAGCGACTGGGCGGTCCGCCGCCTCGTCTCCCACCACGGCCTCGCCCCGGACCGCGTCCACGTCGCCGCCCCCGGCGCCGACATCGCGCCCCTCGCGCCCGGCACCGACGGCGTCTCCCGCCTGCTGTGCGTCGCCGCCGTGACCCCGCGCAAGGGCCAGCACCGGCTCGTGGAGGCGCTCGCCCAGGTCGCCGACCTGCCCTGGAGCTGCGTGTGCGTCGGCAGCCTGGACCAGGACCCCGAGTACGTCGCCCGGCTGCGGGCGCTCATCGCGAAGTACGGCCTCCAGGACCGGCTGGAGCTCACCGGGCCCCGGTCCGGCGCCGCGCTCGACGCCAGTTACGCCGCCGCCGACCTGATGGTCCTCACCTCCTACGCCGAGACGTACGGCATGGCGGTCACGGAGGCGCTGGCGCGCGGCATCCCCGTGCTGGCGACGGACGTCGGCGGCCTGCCCGAGGCGGTCGGCCGCGCCCCCGACGGCGGCGTGCCCGGCATCCTCGTCCCGCCGGAGGATCCGGCGGCCATCGCCGCCGAACTGCGCGGCTGGTTCGGCGAGGCCGACGTGCGCCGCCGTCTGAAGGCCGCCGCCCGCAGCCGGCGCGCCGCGCTCGGCGGCTGGGCGGCGACCGCGCAGAGCCTGGCCGCGGTGCTGCGTCGGCTCCCGGCCGAACCCCGGAGGGCCGCATGACGAACCCGGCGACGCCGGGGCGGACCCGGCACACCGGCACGATCCCGGCCCGTCCCGGTCCGGGGGAGGAGGAGCGCGCGCGGGACACGGAGGCCGCGCCGGGGCCGGTCCCGCAGGCCGGCGACCCCGTGCCGGACACCGCTCCCGGGCACCCCGTCGCGGCGCCCGGCGACCACCGCGTCATCCCGGGCGCCGGGCCCGCCCCCGCCTCCGGCGAGCGGGCCACCCTGCGGCTGCGGGAGAGCGGGCCGGACGAGCCCGGCGAGCCGCCCCGGTACGCGCCCGAGTGGCTGCGGCTGCGGGAACCGGCCGACGCCGCCGCGCGCGCCCACGACCTGCTCGATCCGCTGCGGATCCGGCTGGCCAACCTGCCGGGCCGGGCCGACGGCCTGGTCGTGCACGACCTCGGCTGCGGCACCGGCTCGATGGGCCGCTGGCTCGCGCCCCGGCTCGACGGCGCCCAGCACTGGATCCTCCACGACCGCGACCCCTACCTGCTGCACTTCGCCGCCGTCGCCACCCCGCGCGCCGCCGCCGACGGCAGCGGCGTCACCGTCGAGACCCGGCGCGGCGACATCGCCCGCCTCACCCCGGACGCGCTGCACGGCGCGTCCCTGGTGACCGCGTCCGCGCTCCTCGACGTCCTCACCCGCGAGGAGATCGACACCCTCGCCGCCGCCTGCGCCGGGGCCGGCTGCCCGGCCCTGCTGACGCTCTCCGTGGCCGGACGCGTCGAACTGACCCCGCCCCACCTGCTCGACGCGGAGATCACCGAGGCGTTCAACGCCCACCAGCGCCGCCACGGCCTGCTCGGCCCCGACGCGGTCACGGTCGCGGCCGAGGCCTTCGCCGGGCACGGCGCGACCGTACGGCTGCACCCGAGCCCCTGGCGGCTCGGCCCGGAGCAGTCGGCGCTGACGGAGCAGTGGCTGCGGGGCTGGGTCGGCGCGGCCGTCGAGGAGCGCCCGGACCTGCGGGAGCGAGCCGAGGGGTACCTGGCGGAACGGCTGCGCGCCTGCGCGGCCGGTGAGCTGCGCGTCGTCGTCCACCACATAGATCTGCTCGCCCTGTGCCGGCCGGCGGGCGGGGCGTCGTGAGCGCGCAGGCGGCGAAGGCGCCCGTGGTGGCCGGGCCCCTGCGCGGGACCGGGCGGTCCGGCGCCGGGCGCGGCGCCGCCCGTGCGCCGCTCGCCCGCCCCGCCTCCCGCGGGATGCGCACCCACCTGGGCACCGTCGCCGGCGTCGTCCTGCTCACCGTGCTGGTGTGGCGCCTGGGCACCGGCGTCCTCCTGGACGGGCTGCGGCGCATCGACGTGCCCACCCTGTGCGCGGCGCTCGGCATCGGAGCGGTGACCACGGTGTCCAGCGCGTGGCGGTGGGCCCTGGTGGCCCGCGGGCTGCGGATCCGGCTGCCGCTCGGCCCGGCCGTCGCCGACTACTACCGCGCGCTGTTCCTCAACGCGGCCCTGCCCGGCGGCGTCCTCGGCGACGTGCACCGCGCGGTCCGGCACGGGCAGCGCACCGGTGACCTCGGCCGGGGCGTCAGGTCGGTCGTCCTGGAGCGGACCGCCGGGCAGCTCGCGCTGTTCGCGGTCGGGGCCGGGATCCTGCTGACCATGCCCTCCCCGGTGCTGACCCAGGCCCGGCACATCGCCCCGCTCGCTGCGCTCGGCGCGCTGGGGGCGCTCGCGGTCGTGCTGGCGCTGCGCATGAACCGGGTGCCGTCCCGCCGGGGCCGGGCGCTGCGCGCCGCGCTCGCCGAGGCGCGCGAGGGGCTGCTCTCCCGCCGCAACGGCCCGGGGGTCGCCCTGTCGTCCGTCGTCGTCCTGGCCGGCTACGTCGCGATGTTCGTGCTCGCCGCCCGCGTCGCCGGGATCACCGCCTCCGTGGCCGTGCTGCTGCCGCTGGCCGTCCTCGCGCTGCTCGCCATGAGCCTGCCGCTCAACGTCGGCGGCTGGGGGCCCCGCGAGGGCGTCACCGCCTGGGCGTTCGGCGCGGCCGGGCTCGGCGCGGGCAAGGGGCTCGCCGTCGCCGTCGTCTACGGGGTGCTCAGCCTCGTGGCGAGCCTGCCCGGCGTCGCCGTCCTGCTCGCCCGCTGGTACACCGCCGTGCGCGCCGGTTCCGGGACGGCCCCGGCGGACCCGGAACCGGCGGCGCGTCAGACCCGCCCGGCCTCCGCCTCCCGCCCGGAGACGGGCGAGGCCAGCAACGAGAAATACGCGGCGAAGGAATCGGCGAGGCTCGCCAGCAACGCCTTCCCCTTTTCCGCCGAACCCAGTGAAGGCCGGCCGATGACACCCGAATCGGTATAGGCGGACATACCGAGGGAGAGCAGATGGCGCCGGTCGTCCGCGACGAAGTCGGAGGTCTCGTAACCGGGGCGGACCATGTCGGGATGAGCGTGCAGAAGGACGGAGGTCTCGATTTCCCCCGCGTGCATGTCGGTGAGCAACGAGGTGGCCACCCCCGCCCGCTCGCGCGCCGTCTCCCAGTCCTCCGGGGCGGGGAACAGCGCCATCCGCTCGCCCCGTGCGCAGGCTTCCTGGACGACGTTGCCCAGCACATAGTTTCCGCCATGGCCGTTGACCAGCACCAGGGCCTCGACGCCCGACCGGCGCAGCGAAGCCGCTATGTCCCGTATCACCGCGTGGAGGGTCACGGAGGAGATGCTGACGGTTCCCGGCCAGGCCGCGTGCTCGTGCGAGCAGGAGATCGTCACCGGAGGAAGGAGGTGCACCGGGTACGCCGCGGCGACCTCCCGCGCGACGGCACAGGCCACCAGCGTGTCGGTCGCCAGCGGAAGGTACGGACCGTGCTGCTCGAAGCTCCCGACCGGAAGCACGGCGACCTGCGTTGAGACGCCGGCGCCCCGCGTCCGTACGTCTTCCGTGGTGTCCGCCGGCAGCAGCCCGTGCTCCGGACCGGATGCCGCCGCCCGCGCTCCCGAACCACTCATTTCTTCACGGCCTTTCGTCTCTGCTTAGGAACTTGAGAATCATGACAGAAAAAATTGGCGTCCTCGGCGAGAAGTCCCCGCAGCGCACCGGCGCGGAACGCGTCGTGAATGCCCCGCTGCCCACGGTGTACGGGAATTTCCAGGCGGTCGGTTACCTCGATCACGACCGCGGCGACGAACAAGTGGCGCTCGTCTTCGGCGAGATAGGCACCGACAATGTGCTGGTGCGGCTGCATTCGGAGTGCCTGACCGGTGACGCCTTCGGCTCCCAGCACTGCGAGTGCGGCGGCCAGCTCGACTCCGCGCTGCGCGCCGTCGTCGCCGAAGGCGCCGGAGTCGTCGTCTACTTGAGGGGGCACGAGGGCCGCGGCATCGGCCTGCTCGCCAAGCTGCGCGCGATGGCGCTGCAGGCGGAGGGCCTGGACACCGTCGAGGCCAACCTCGCCCTCGGCCTGCCGGTGGACGCCCGGGACTACGGCGTCGCCGCCGAGATCCTGCACGACCTCGGCGTGCGCTCGGTCCGCCTGATGTCCAACAACCCGCGCAAGCGCGAGGCGCTGGTGCGGCACGGCATCCAGGTCGCCGAGCAGGTGCCGCTGCTGATCGAGCCGTGCGAGGACAACATCACCTACCTGCGCACCAAGCGGGAGCGCCTCGACCACCACCTGCCCCACCTGGACGCCGTGGCGCACTGGTCGTGACGGCCCCGGGGCGCTCCCCCGGCACGACGGCCGCCGGCCCCGGGAACCGGACCGGGGCCGCCCGCCGCAAGGAGCGTGCCCGCGGCCGGCACGCCCCGGCCGCCCCCGCGGGCGGCGGCGCCACGGGCACGTCCGCCGCCCGCCGCCCGGCCCGCGCCGGTGTCCGCGCCGGCGTCCTCGCAGGGCCCGATCGCCACCGGCACGGTGAGCTGCGCGGTCCGTGCCCGGGCCGCGTACCCTTCGTGGACGTCAGCCCGCTCAGCGCCGGCCGGTCCGCGGCCGGCGCCCCGCGCCCGGAGGGCAACCTGGTATGACCGAGCTCCACCTGTGGCTGCGCCACGAGGCCCGCGCCACCGAGCGCCGCACCCCGATCGTGCCCGAGGACGCCCGCCGCCTCGTGGCCGGCGGCGTGACCGTGACCGTCGAGGAGTCCCCGCAGCGCGTCTTTCCCGTCGGGGAGTACGAGGCGGCCGGCTGCCGGGTCGCGCCCGCGGGCTCCTGGGTGTCGGCGCCGGCGGACGCCGTCGTCGTCGGGCTCAAGGAACTTCCCGACGAGCCGCGGGAGCTGGTGCACCGCCACGTCTTCTTCGGGCACGCCTACAAGCGGCAGCCGGGGGCGGCGGCCCTGCTGCGCCGGTTCGCCGCCGGGGGAGGGGCGCTGCTGGACCTGGAGTACCTGGTGGACGACGACGGGCGGCGCCTGGCCGCCTTCGGCTTCTGGGCCGGCTACCTGGGCGCCGCCCTGGCCGTGCTCCGGCACCGGGGCCGGCTGACGGCGCCCCTGACGCCCACCACGAAGGACGAGCTGGACGAGACGCTGCGGCCCGCCGCCGGGGACGCGGAGTTCACCGCCCTGGTGATCGGAGCCCTCGGCCGCAGCGGCCGGGGCGCCCGCGTGGCGTTCGGCACCGCCGGGGTCGACCCCACCTGCTGGGACCTCGCCGAGACCCGCGACCTGGACCGCCGGACCCTGCTGGAGCACGACGTGATGGTCAACGCCGTCCTCGCCACCAGCCCCGTCCCGCCGTTCCTCAGGGACCGGGACCTCGACGACCCCGCCCGCCGGCTGCGCACCCTGTGCGACGTCACCTGCGACGTCGGCTCGCCGCTGAACGTCCTGCCGGTCTACGACCGCACCACCGACTGGGACGAGCCCGTGCGCCGGCTGCGCGAGGAACCCCCGCTCGACCTCGTCGCCATCGACAACCTGCCCTCCCTGCTGCCGAAGGAGTCCAGCACCGACTTCTCCGCCGCCCTGCTGCCCCACCTGCTCGACTTCGGCGTCGGCGGGCCCTGGGGGCGCTGCCTGGACCGGTACCGCCGGGCCTGCCGCGAACTCGGCATCGCGCAGGGGTAGTCCGTGACCGTGGACGGTGCCGGCGGACGGCACCGTCCACCGGACCGGCGCCGGGCTGCCCACCGGACCGGCGCCGGACTGTCCACCGGGTCTGGTCCGCGCCGCCGGGCGGGTCCGGGTCAGTCGGGACGGTCCGGGTCAGTCGGCGACGGCCTCGTGGACCAGCGTCCTCAGGTCCCGGAACACGGTGTGCGAGGACCTGGGCCGCACCTGCGTCATGAACTGCACCGTCAGGTCACGGCCCGGGTCGACCCAGAACGTCGTCGTCGCCACCCCGCTCCAGCCGTAGGCGCCGAGCCCGGACGGGGCCTGCGTGCGGGACGGGTCGATCACCACGGAGACGCCGAGCCCGAAGCCGACGCCGTCGTTGCCCGGCTCGTCATGGGCCGGGCGGCTGCCGAAGGAGCGCAGGTCGGCGCCGCCGGGCAGCTGGTTGGAGGTCATCAGGTCCACCGTCCGGGGCGCCAGGAGCCGTACGCCGTCCAGTTCGCCGCGCCGGCGCAGGAACTCCATGAAGCGGTGGAAGTCGTGGGCGGAGGCCACCATGCCGCCGCTGCCGGACAGGAACCGCGGCCGGCCGTGCAGGGGCAGTCCCGGGGCCGGCTCGATACGGCCGTCCTCCGTCTCGCCGTACAGCTCGGCCAGCCGGCCCGCCTGCTCCCCGGTGACGTACAGACCGGCGTCGGTCATGCCGAGGGGGCGGAAGATCCGCTCGGCGAGGAAGACGTCGAGCGGCTGCCCCGACACCACCTCCACGACCCGCCCGAGGACGTTGCTGGCCACCGAGTAGTTCCACTGCGTGCCCGGGTCGAACTGCAGCGGCAGGCTCGCGTACACCTCCATGGCCTGGGCGAGGTCGGCGCCGGGCGGCACCGACGACTCCAGGCCCGCCGCGCGGTAGAGGGCGTCCACGGGGTGGGTGTGGTAGAAGCCGAAGGTCAGGCCCGCGGTGTGGGTCATCAGGTGCCGGACGAGTATCGGACCGGCGGCCGGGCGGGTCCGCAGGTCGTCGGGGCCGGAGCCGCCGGCGTACACCCGCGGGCCGGCGAAGACCGGCAGGTGACGGTCGAGCGGATCGTCCAGGGAGAGCCGGCCCTCCTCCACCAGCATCAGCGCGGCCACCGCCGTGACCGGCTTGGTCATGGAGTAGATCCGCCACAGGGTGTCCGCCTCGACGGGCAGCCCCGCCGCCATGTCGCGCAGACCGTGTGTCGTCAGGTGGGCGACGCGACCGCCGCGGGCGACGGCCACGAGGAAGCCCGGCAGGCGCCCCTCGTCGACGTGGCGGGCGAAGTGCCGGTCCAGCCGGTCCAGCGCCTCGGGGTCCAGTCCGACCTCGCCCGGGTCGACCTCTTGTCGCAGTCGTGCCATCGCTCTCCTCCGTCGTGCTCGTCGAGGTGAGTCCGGCATACCCCGCCCGGACCTCCTCAGACCACCCCGTGACGTGGGAAGTTTCATGATCACGCGCGCGGGAGACGCGCCGTGCGCGCCGCCGGCCCGCCCCGGCCGCCGCGCGGCCGTCCGCTCGGGGGAATGCGCAGCCGCCGCCCGCGGGTTGAGTCAGGCATGACTCAGGACGCGACACAGGACGCGCTGCTCCGGCTGCTCTCCGAAGGCCACGCGGGAGTGCTGGTCACCCTCAAACGCGACGGGCGGCCCCAGCTGTCGAACGTCAGCCACGCCTACCACCCCGACGAGCGGATCATCCGGGTCTCGCTCACCGACGACCGCGCCAAGACCCGCAACCTGCGCCGCGACCCCCGGGCGTCCTACCACGCGACCACCCCCGACCGGCTGGCCTACACGGTCGCCGAGGGCACCGCCGAGCTCACGCCCGTCGCCCGGGACCCGCACGACGCGACGGTGGAGGAGCTCGTCCGCCTCTACCGCGACGTCCTCGGCGAGCACCCCGACTGGGACGACTACCGCGCCGCCATGGTCCGCGACCGCCGCCTGGTGCTGCGGCTGCACGTGGAACGGGCGTACGGGATCCCGAAGGGGTAGCGGGGTCCGGCGCGGCGGCGCGGACCGGGGGCGGTGTGTGAACCGGCCGTGGTCAGGGGCGCGGCGCCGCCGCGGAGAGCGCCACCGCCGGCCAGGCCGCCGGGGCCGGCGGTCCGCGCGGCGGAAGTGACCGCGGGCCCGGCCACGGCGCCCCGGACGCGGTCGTGCGGCCGGCCGCACGGCACGCGGTGGCACGGCCTACTGGCGGCTGACGGTCCGGGACACGCCCGCGGCGACCGTCGTGACCAGGATCCAGCCGGCCAGGACGAGGACGTACGCCAGCGTCTGGTGCCAGCCCCGGGGCGCGAACGCGGGCTCCTGCCCGAAGGAGATCACCGGCAGCAGCAGGTCGAGGGTGTAGAAGACCGGGTCGAAGTCCGGTGCCTCGGACGGTTTCAGCGGGCGCGGGTGGCGCGCGGCGAAGGCGACGGAGCCCACGGCGAGCAGCGACAGCAGCCAGCCGGCCGCGCGCAGCGGACGGAAGCCGTAGCCGACCGTGACGTCCTGGACGTGGCCCCACAGACGGCCGTACCAGGACAGCGTGGCGCGGCGGCGGCGCTGCTTGGCGAGCTGCACCAGGCGGGCGGCGTGGTCGTCGCCGACGCGCCGGTAGGCCGCGGTCAGCTGCTCGTAGGCGAGCGGGACGTAGCCGTCGCCGTCGCGCTCCAGCAGGGGGAGGCGGCGTTCGGCGGGCTCGTGCGGGGTGAGCGAGGTGTAGACGAGACCGTCCAGCAGCACCCGGTCCGGCACCGTCTCCGGCTGCAGGAAGAGGTCCTCGACCTGTGCGCGGCGCAGGTTGAGGGTGCCCTCCGGGGGCGGGCCCTTGCGCAGCCACAGCTGCCCGACGGCCGCGCCGGGGGCCCGCAGCACCGCGCCGCCGGGGTTCGACAGACGCGCGTACGACAGGTCGAGACGGCCCGCGATCCGGGCGCCGCGCAGGCCGATCCAGCCGTCCACCCGTGTGTTGCGCAGCAGGACGTCGCCCGTCACGTCGAGCGTCTGCGCGTCGAGGGCGACCTGGCCGGGGCGGGTCAGGCGGGCACCGGTGAGGTTGACCGACCCGCTGACGACGGCGCCGTTGAGGCGGACCTCGCCGTGGGCGCGCAGCTGCGGCGCCGACAGGTCGTCCTCGATCACCGCCCGCTGGAGCTTGAGGACGGGTTCCGAGTCGTCCTGGGCGGTGAGTTCGGCGCGCTCCAGGAACAGCCCCCCGGATATGTGGGCCCCGCTCAGCTGGACCCGTCCGCGCACCCGGCACTCCCGCAGCACCACCGAGCCGTCGACCCGCGCCCCGCCCAGGTCCAGGGCGGGCAGCACCGAGCCGCGCAGGCTGAGCCTGCGCAACTGGGTGCCGTAGAGGTCGGGCGGGTCGGTGAAGTGGCAGCGGCTCAGGCGGACGGGCGGGTCGACGACGGCGTGGGTGAGGTCGAGCGCGCCGGTGATCCGCGCCCCGGTGACGCGCAGCGCGGCGATCTCGCCGTCCTGCCGGGGCGCGCTGACCAGTAACGTCTTGAGCACCGAGGCCCGCAGGGTACGCTCCGGTCCCCAGCCGGCCCCCGCCGCCGCGTCCTCGTCCCTGTCGGTGCGGAAGTCCACGGTCTCCCCGCGCGGGAAGGCCCGCCACACCCGCTCCTCGGCCGGCGTCAGATCGTCGATCTCCATCGCCAGGGGACTCTGACGCAGCCGGCCCGGGGTGTCAACCGGGCCTTCACGGGCGGGCGTTCCACTCCAGGATCACCGGCCGTCCGTGTTCCGTGGACAGCCGGCTGAGCGTTCCGGTCTCCAGGCGGAACAGCCGTCCCTCCCGGGGCGGCAGTCCCAGCCGGCGGGCCGTCAGGACACGCAGGAAGTGGGAGTGGGCCACGAGGATCACGTCGCCGCGCTCCAGCGCCGGAACCACCCGGCCCAGCACCCGGTCGGCCCGCTCTCCCACCTGTTCGGGCGTCTCGCCCGGGTGCCCGTCCCGGCGGGGCGGCACGCCGTCGGTCCACAGGTCCCAGTCGGGTCGCGTCCGGTGGATCTCGTCGGTGGTGACGCCCTCGTAGCCGCCGTAGTCCCACTCGTGCAGGTCCGGGTCCCGCACGGCCCCGGTCAGGCCCGCCAGTTCGGCGGTGTGCGCCGCGCGGCGCAGCGGGCTGGTCAGCACGAGTGCGAAGGCGCGGTCCGCCAGGAGCGGGGCGAGCGAGGCGGCCTGCGCCTCGCCGGCCTCGGTGAGGGGCAGATCGGTGAAGCTGGTGTGCTGTCCCGACCTGCTCCACTCGGTCTCGCCGTGGCGGACCAGCAGCAGATCCCCCACGGTCGCTACGCCTTCTTCGCCGACTCGACGGCGTGCCCGCCGAACTGGTTGCGCAGCGCCGCGATCATCTTCATCTGCGGGGAGTCGTCCTGCCGGGACGCGAACCGCGCGAAGAGGGACGCGGTGATCGCGGGCAGCGGCACGGCGTTGTCGATGGCCGCCTCCACCGTCCACCGGCCCTCGCCGGAGTCCTCGGCGTAGCCGCGCAGCTTGTCCAGGTGCTCGTCCTCGTCGAGGGCGTCGACGGCCAGGTCGAGCAGCCAGGAGCGGATGACGGTGCCCTCCTGCCAGGAGCGGAACACCTCGCGGACGTTGTCCACCGAGTCCACGGCCTCTAGCAGCTCCCAGCCCTCGGCGTAGGCCTGCATCATCGCGTACTCGATGCCGTTGTGGACCATCTTCGCGAAGTGCCCGGCGCCCACCCTGCCCGCGTGGACGTAGCCGTAGGGCCCCTCCGGCTTGAGCGCGTCGAAGACCGGCCGGAGCCGGTCGACGTGCTCCTTGTCGCCGCCGACCATCAGGGCGTAGCCGTTCTCCAGGCCCCACACCCCGCCGGAGACGCCGGCGTCGACGAAGCCGATGCCCTTGGCGCCGAGTTCGGCGGCGTGCTTCTCGTCGTCGCTCCAGCGGGAGTTGCCGCCGTCGACGACGGTGTCGCCGGGCTCCAGCAGTCCGCCCAGTTCGTCGATGACGGACTGGGTGGCGGCGCCGGCCGGGACCATCACCCAGACCGTGCGGGGGGCGTCGAGCCTGCCGACCAGTTCGGTCAGGTCGCCGACGTCGGAGAGGTCGGGGTTGCGGTCGTAGCCGATGACGGTGTGGCCGGCGCGGCGGATCCGCTCGCGCATGTTGCCGCCCATCTTCCCCAGACCGATCAGTCCCAGCTGCATGTCAGTTCACTTCTCCCTGAGCGTCGTCGGCGTTCCTGAGCGAGCGGTACGCGGCCACCAGGGCGGCCGTGGACGGGTCGAGGCCGGGCACCTCGGCGCCCTCGGTCAGCGCGGGCTCGACGCGCTTGGCGAGCACCTTGCCGAGTTCGACGCCCCACTGGTCGAAGGAGTCGATGTCCCAGATCGCGCCCTGCACGAACACCTTGTGCTCGTAGAGGGCGACGAGCTGGCCGAGCACCGACGGGGTCAGCTCGGTGGCCAGGATGGTCGTGGTGGGGTGGTTGCCCCGGAAGGTGCGGTGCGGGACCTGCTCCTCGGGCACGCCTTCGGCCCGCACCTCCTCCGGCGTCTTGCCGAAGGCGAGGGCCTGCGTCTGCGCGAAGAAGTTCGCCATCAGCAGGTCGTGCTGCGCCCTGAGTCCGTCGCTCAGCTCGGCGACCGGCTCGGCGAAGCCGATGAAGTCCGCCGGGACGAGCTTGGTGCCCTGGTGGATGAGCTGGTAGTAGGCGTGCTGCCCGTTGGTGCCCGGCGTGCCCCACACCACCGGCCCGGTCTGCCACTCCACCGGCTGCCCGTCGCGCCGCACCGACTTGCCGTTGGACTCCATGTCGAGCTGCTGGAGGTAGGCGGTGAACTTGGACAGGTAGTGCGAGTAGGGCAGCACCGCGTGCGACTCGGCGCCGTGGAAGTTGCCGTACCAGACGCCCAGCAGGCCCAGCAGCAGCGGCACGTTGGCCTCGGCGGGGGCGTTGGCGAAGTGCTCGTCGACGATGCGGAAGCCGTCGAGCATCTCCCGGAAGCGGTCCGGGCCGATGGCGATCATCAGGGACAGGCCGATCGCCGAGTCGTAGGAGTAGCGGCCGCCGACCCAGTCCCAGAACTCGAACATGTTGGCCGTGTCGATGCCGAACCCGGCGACCTTCTCCGCGTTGGTCGACAGCGCGACGAAGTGCTTGGCGACCGCCTTCTCGTCACCGCCCAGGCCCTGCAGCAGCCAGGACCGCGCCGAGGTGGCGTTGGTGATCGTCTCGATGGTGGTGAAGGTCTTGGAGGCGATGATGAACAGCGTCTCCGCCGGGTCCAGGTCGCGGACCGCCTCGTGCAGGTCCGCGCCGTCCACGTTCGACACGAAGCGGAAGGTCAACTCCCGCGCGGTGTAGGCGCGCAGCGCCTCGTACGCCATCGCCGGGCCCAGGTCGGAGCCGCCGATGCCGATGTTGACGACGTTGCGGATGCGCTTGCCGGTGTGGCCGGTCCACGCACCGGAGCGGACCCGGTCGGCGAAGCCGGCCATCTTGTCGAGGACCGCGTGCACGCCCGGCACGACGTTCTCGCCGTCGACCTCGATCACCGCGTCCCGGGGCGCCCGCAGGGCGGTGTGCAGCACGGCGCGGTTCTCGGTCGTGTTGATCCTCTCGCCGCGGAACATGGCGTCGCGCAGCCCGAACACGTCGGTGGCGGCGGCCAGCTCGCGCAGCAGCCGCAGCGTCTCGTCGGTGACCAGGTGCTTGGAGTAGTCGACGCGCAGGTCGCCGACGTGCACGACGTACCGCTGCGCGCGCCCGGGATCGGCGTCGAACAGGTCGCGCAGGTGTGCCTGCCACCGGGCCCGGTGGTCCTGCAGGGCCGTCCACTCGGGGCGCCGGGTGAGCGTGGGGGAGTCAGACATGTGCGGGAGTCTCCTCGCTGCCCTCGCCCCGCAGGGCGACGGCGTACATCTCGTCCGCGTCGAGGCGCCGCAGCTCCTCGGCGATGAGTTCGGAGGTGGGGCGGACCTTCAGCGCGAGGGTGCGCGAGGGCTGGCCCGGCAGGTGCAGCGTCGCCAGCGGGCCCTCGGGCCGGTCGATGGCGATCTCGCCCTTCCCGGTGCCCAGCCGTACGCCCGTCACGACCGGGCCGGCGGTCTCCACCCGGTCCACCTCCACCTTCAGCCGGGCCTCCAGCCAGCGGGCCAGCAGCTCGGCGCTGGGGTTGTCGGCCTCGCTCTCCACGGCCGCCGAGGTCACCTCCAGCCGGGCCTGGTCCAGGGCCGCGGCCAGCATCGAGCGCCATGGCGTCAGCCGGGTCCAGGCCAGGTCGGTGTCGCCGGGCGCGTAGGACGCCGCCCGGGCCTCGAGCGCCTGGAGCGGGCGCTCGACGGCGTACATGTCGGTGATCCGGCGCTGGGCGAGCGCGCCGAGCGGGTCCTTGGCGGGGTTGTCGGGCGCGTCCACCGGCCACCAGACGACCACGGGCGCGTCCGGCAGCAGCAGCGGCAGGACGACGGAGTCGGCGTGCTCGGACACCTCGCCGTACATGCGCAGCACCACCGTCTCGCCGGTGCCCGCGTCGGCACCCACCCGCACCTCGGCGTCGAGGTGGGAGCGGGTGCGGTCGCGCGGGGTGCGGGCGTGCCGCCTGATGACGACCAGGGTGCGCGCGGGGTGCTCGTGCGAGGCCTCCTCGGCCGCCTTGATCGAGTCGTAGGCGTTCTCCTCGTCCGTGACGATCACCATCGTCAGGACCATGCCCACGGCGGGGGTGCCGATCGCGCGGCGGCCCTGCACCAACGCCTTGTTGATCTTGCTTGCCGTGGTGTCGGTCAGATCGATCTTCATGGCCTGCGCCAGCTCCGTCCGTCTCGTGCGAGCATCTCGTCGGCTTCCGCGGGTCCCCAGCTGCCCGCGGCGTACTGCGCGGGCCTGCCGTGGTGCGCCCAGTACTCCTCGATCGGGTCGAGGATCCTCCAGGACTCTTCCACTTCCTGGTGACGGGGGAACAGGTTGGCGTCCCCGAGGAGCACGTCCAGGATGAGCCGCTCGTACGCCTCCGGGCTGGACTCGGTGAAGGACTCGCCGTAGGCGAAGTCCATCGTGACGTCCCGGATCTCCATCGAGGTGCCGGGCACCTTGGAGCCGAAGCGGACGGTGACGCCCTCGTCGGGCTGGACGCGGATGACGATCGCGTTGGAGCCCAGTTCCTCGGTGGCCGTGGTGTCGAACGGGGAGTGCGGGGCGCGCTGGAAGACGACCGCGATCTCGGTGACGCGGCGGCCCAGGCGCTTGCCGGTGCGCAGGTAGAAGGGGACGCCCGCCCAGCGGCGGTTGTCTATGCCCAGCTTGATCGCGGCGTAGGTGTCGGTCGTGGAGGCCGGGTCGATGCCCTCCTCCTCCAGGTAGCCGCGCACCTTCTCGCCGCCCTGCCAGGCCGCCGCGTACTGGCCGCGCACGGTGTGCCTGCCGAGGTCGTCGGGCAGTCGCACGGCCCGCAGGACCTTCAGCTTCTCGGTGAGCAGCGAGGCCGCGTCGAAGGAGGCCGGCTCCTCCATCGCGGTGAGCGCCAGCAGCTGCAGCAGGTGGTTCTGGATGACGTCCCGCGCGGCGCCGATGCCGTCGTAGTAGCCGGCCCGGCCGCCGATGCCGATGTCCTCGGCCATGGTGATCTGCACGTGGTCCACGTACGACCGGTTCCAGACCGGCTCGAAGAGCTGGTTGGCGAAGCGCAGCGCCAGGATGTTCTGGACGGTCTCCTTGCCCAGGTAGTGGTCGATGCGGAAGACCTGGTCGGGCTCGAACACGTCGTGCACGATCGCGTTGAGCTCCTCGGCCGACCTCAGGTCGTGCCCGAACGGCTTCTCGATGACGGCCCGCCGCCACGCGCCCTCGGGCGCGTCCGCCAGTCCGTGCCTCTTGAGCTGCCGGACGACCTTCGGGAAGAACTTCGGCGGCACGGACAGGTAGAACGCGTAGTTGCCGCTGGTGCCCCGGGAGGAGTCCAGCTCCTCCACGGCGGAGCGCAGCTGCTTGAACGCGGTGTCGTCGTCGAAGTCGCCCGGGACGAACCGCATGCCCTCGGCGAGCTGCTGCCAGACCTCCTCGCGGAACGGGGTCCGGGCGTGCTCGCGGACGGCGTCGTGCACGACCTGCGCGAAGTCCTGGTCCTCCCACTCCCGCCGGGCGAAGCCGACGAGGGAGAAGCCCGGCGGCAGCAGCCCGCGGTTGGCCAGGTCGTACACGGCCGGCATCAGCTTCTTGCGGGACAGGTCGCCGGTGACGCCGAAGATGACCAGGCCGGAGGGGCCGGCGATCCGGGGCAGCCGGCGGTCGCGGGGATCGTGCAGCGGGTTGGCCCAGTCGACGGCGGGCACCACCGGCGGGCGCTCCTCCCGGTCCGCCCCGGCCGCCCCGGCCGTCCCGGTCCGGCCGGGGGTTCCGGCGCCCGCGGCCTGCCCGGCCGCCCCGGCTTCCCGGGCCTCCTCCGTCTTCTTGGTCCCCCGCGCCGCAGCCACGGAACGCTTCTTGCTCATTCCCCGTCAACTCCCTCGCTGTTCGGAGACTTGGTCACGGCGTCCGGCAGTTCCTGCCGGGCCGCCTCCCAGTCGGCCACGCCCTCCTCGGAGAGGTGTTCGAGCGCTCCCGCGCTCGCGGTCGCTTCGGTCACAGTGATCATCTTCTTTCCGGCGGTCGGATCAACCACGCGCGACGGCGAGTGATTCCCGGGCCGCGGCGATCGGTCCCCTCGCACGGCGCCGCCCGTCTGCCGGCGCCGAGGGCACGCCGGTCCGGTCCGGTCCGTTCGAGGCCGTCGTGCGACTGCGTGCTCATCTTCAGAAAGTCCCCGATCCGGACGAAGCGGCTGGTCCGACGTGTTCACAGACGTGTTCCCAGCCAAAAGCCCGGCTTTCCCGGGGGAAGGGGGCGGTGTGCCGGCCCGTGGCGGGAGCGGGACACCCCACGGCGGCACGGCGCGATCGAGGCGGCACGCGACGGACAGGACGGACACCACCGTGCGAGGGGCGGGCGGGGACGATGACGGCGGCGGGATCAGAACCTTCCCCTTCCCGGTCGATCCGAGCGTCCTCGGCGTCGGCATGCACGTCGGTCCCCCGGCCACCGGTCGCACCCGGCACGCCGACGCGTCCCCGGACCGCGTCCACCGCATCGCCTGCCACGTCGTCATGCCGTTCGGCGGCGGCCCGGTCCGACACGTGATCGACTTCGCCGAGTGCGAGGCCACGGCCGGTGACCTGAGGTGGACCCGCCCGGGCGGGTCCACCGCTTCTCGCGCAGCAGCGAGTACCGCGGAACGGCGCCGACCATGCAGCCCGGCTTTCCGCCCCGCGCCACCGTGCAGGCCACCGGCCTCCACCGCTACGGCCCGCCGCCCCTGCCGCGCCCCGGGAGGGACCGGCCGGCCGTGGTCGATGCGGACCCCTGGGCCGGGAACGGGGCGATCCCCCCGGACGAGGGGATCGGCCGGGTCCGCCGCCTTGTCGACCGGGTGCGAGGCGAGCCGACCGACTCACCGGGGAAGGCCACGCCCGGATCCGCTGGTGCTCCAGCCGCAGTCGTGGATCTCCATGGTGCGGCTGTGCGGCGGCGGGAGTGGCATGTGCGGGCCCTGGCTCGATGCCGGCGGCGCCATGAGGACCGGTGCGGACGGTGTCCGCGTCGGTTCCCTCCATCCGGCGCTGTTCGCGGCGTACGTGGTGCCGGCGGTCATCCCCCGGGGTGCCGGCGGTCACTCCCTGGCGGCACCGGCTCCCGCCCCGGGGGACCTGCCGCCCAGCCCCGGAATCAGCACCGCCGCCACCGCCAGGTGCATCAGAGCGAGGGCGACCCGGGCGCCGCCGTCCATGCCGTCGCCGGTGAACGGCAGGAAGGACACGGCCAGTACGGCGCCGGCCACCCAGGTCCAGACGGTGCGGGCGCGCCGCGCCCCGAACCGCTCCAGGACGGCCAGCAGTGCCCAGCCGGAGAGCGAGGCGAGCAGTGCGACGACCGCCACGGGCGCGGCGCCGATGTCGAGCGTCTGCTCGCCGTCGGTGATCCGCAGCCGGTGCCCCAGCAGTGGGTCCGCGACCAGCCACACCAGGACGGGGGCCAGGACGGCCAGGGCCGTGACCCCCAGGCGCCTTCTCCACGTGCTCACTTGGCGTCCCCCGAAAGTGCCCCGTACAGGAAGACCTCCACCAGCTCCTGCGGGGTCAGGTCGGGCTCGTCCCCCGTGCGCGGCTGGGTGAAGAGCAGTCCGAAGAAGAGGGCCGCGATCTGCTCCGGCGGCCGGCGCAGGGCGGCCTTGTCGGGCTCCAGCAGCTCCGCGAGGGCCGCGCGGATACGGGTCGTCGACTCGTCGCGGCCCGCGCCGCGCACCGCGCCGGGGTGCTTGCCGCCGCGATGCCCCAGCGAGCCGACGATCGCGCCCATCCTGGAGATGTGCGCCTGCAGCGCCTCGGCCGCCTCCGCCAGCCGGTCGGGCAGCGGCTGGGACACGTCGATCGCGTCGAGCTCGCGGACCGCGTGCTCGGGGGAGAGCGCCTCGGCCACGCAGGCCTGCAGCAGCTCGTCCTTGTCGGCGAAGACCCGGAAGATCGTCCCCTCGCCGATGCCCGCGGCGCGGGCGATCTTCGCGGTCGTCACCGCGGTGCCGTACTCGGCGATCAGCGGGATCGCGGTCTGGATGATCATCGCGCGCCGCTGCTCCGGCGACATGCCGGGGGCGCGGCGCCGGCTGGTCCGGTTCTCTTTGGGTTCTGTCATGACCGCAAGACTACGGAGTGAGTACTCACTCCGTCAATGAGTGAGTACTCACTCCGCTCTCTTTTCCCGTACTCGGCCACTTGTCGACGGCGGCCTGTCAAGATCCACAACTACGGCCGGAGAGCTGAGCGGTCACGATGGTGCGCCGCGCCCGAAACGGTGTCGTCGCCCTCGGCCTGCCCCGGATCCGCCGACCCCTGCCCGACGTCCGACCGGAGTGACCCGCATGGCCAGGGAGCCCGGGCGCCGCGCTCCGGCGGGCGTCCGGCCGGGGCGTCACCGAGGGGGTGCGCGACCGGACGGCCCGCGGGGGCGGGCCGGGGGTCCGTGCGCCGTTCACCGGTGGCCCCCCACGGCCGGCCGCCGCCCGCACGGGCTTCTCCCACGGCGAAGGGCGCCACGCGCACGCGTGACGCCCTCCTCCGCCGGAGCGGCCGGCCGGTCAGCGGCCGAAGGTGAACCAGTTGACGTTCACGAAGTCGGCCGGCTGGCCGCTGGTGAAGGTCAGGTACACGTCGTGCGTGCCCGTCACCGAGCCGATGTTCGCCGGGATCGTCCTCCAGGACTGCCAGCCGCCCGTGTTGCCCACGGCGAAACTGCCGACGGGCGCGTTGCTCCGGCTGTCCAGGCGCACCTCGACCAGCCCGCTCACCCCGGAGGCCGCGCCGCTGGCCACCCTGGCGCTGAACTGCCTGGCCGCCGTGGAGCCGAAGTCGACGCCCTTGTAGAGCGCCCAGTCGCCGTTGGCGAGGGCGCCGATGTTCTGCCCGCCGCCGGAGTCCGACGTCGACTCGGTGATCACACCGGACTGGCCGTCGTGGGACTCGGCCTGGATGGTGCCGTAGGCGTCGCGGTTGCCGGTCGGCGGAGGCGTGGTGCCGCCCCCGGCCGACAGCACCTGGACGTAGTCGACGACCATCGGGTGGCCGGGCTGGGTGCCGCCGTCCGGGCCGCCGCCGAAGGCGTTGGGGAAGCCGCCGCCCATCGCCACGTTGAGGATGAGGTAGAAGCCGTGGTCGGTGGCGTTCCGCCACGTCGTCGCGTCGACCTGGTTGGCGCGCACCGTGTGGTAGTTGACGCCGTCGACGTAGAAGCGGATCTCCTCCGGGCTCGTCGAGCGGTCCCACTCCATGCGGTAGGTGTGGAAGCCGGCCTGGCACGTGGTGCCGGGACACGCCGTGGAGCCGCCGATGCCGCTCGTCTCGTTGCAGGGGCCGCCCGGCGAGGTGCCGCAGTGCATCGTGGCCCAGACCGTGTTCAGACCCTGCGTGTTCTCCATGATGTCCAGCTCG
The DNA here is from genome assembly GCF_040678355.1 of Streptomyces sp. NPDC052701. Classification (NCBI taxonomy): domain Bacteria; kingdom Bacillati; phylum Actinomycetota; class Actinomycetes; order Kitasatosporales; family Streptomycetaceae; genus Streptomyces; species Streptomyces sp. NPDC052701. Next base: position 149,406 of record NZ_JBFATO010000010.1, on the reverse strand, counting down.
CCGACGGCGGGCCAGTTCCAGTAGTTGCCGCGGTAGGGCGCGCCCAGCATCCAGAACGCCGGCCAGTAGCCCTTGGCCGCGGCCCCGGTGACGTTCGGCACCTGGATGCGCGCCTCGACGCGCAGCTTGCCGCCGGCCGGGGGCTGGAAGTCGGTGCGGTTGGTCTCGATGCGGCCCGACGTCCAGTTGCCGGCCGCGTCCCGGCGCGGGGTGATGCGCAGGTTGCCGTTGCCGTCCAGCGAGACGTTGTCCGTGCTGGACGTCATCCTCTCGATCTCGCCGGTGCCCCAGTTGGCGGGGCCGCCGGGGTAGCCCGTGCCGGTCGCGTACTGCCAGTTGGCGGTGTCGACGCCGGAGCCCGCGGGGCCGTTGAAGTCGTCGACGAAGACCTGGCTCCAGCCCGACGGGGGAGGCGGCGCCGAGGCGCTCGCGGACGGGGTGGCGACGGCGGTCGCGGCCGCCGCCAGGCCGAGCGTGCCGACGACCGCGACGAACGCCCGCCGCAGCGGGCGCCGTCTGCGGGACATGCCGGAGGTTTCACTCATGTGGGGGTGCCTCTCGGGTACGGAATCCTGATGCGCGGGTGACTGCGAAAGCGCCCCGGGGAGTTGGTGAGAGCGCTCTCAAAGTGCCGCCAATGTGCTCCACGCCCTCCCGGCCGTCAAGAGGTGAAGCGAGGAAAGTCCTTGCGCGGCAGGCCGGTTCACCCCATGAAGGCGTGAATCGCCGGGCCTGTCCGGCCGCCCGGCACCGGCCGGGACACGGCTCCGGCCGGGACACGGCCTCCTCCCGGGTCCGGACCGTTCGCGCGCCCGGCGGCCCCGTACGGCCGCCGCGCCGGCGCGGACCGGCCGGTGACCACGGCCTCCCGGCCGCCACCGGTCCGCCACCGGTCCGCCGCCGGTCCGCCGCCGGGGCGGGGGAGCGGCCCGATGATGGAAGGCGGCGCGCTCCTCCTCCGGGAGGCAGGCGTCGAGGCCGTCGGGAAGGGAAAGGTGCAGGCGTGAAGCTGACGATTCTGGGTGGCGGCGGGTTCCGGGTGCCGCTCGTGTACGGGGCGCTCCTCGGGGACCGCGCCGAGGGCCGGGTGACGCGGGTCGTACTGCACGACCTGGACCCCGGCCGGCTGCGGGCGATCACCCGGGTGCTGCACGAACAGGCCGCGCGGGTCCCCGGCGCGCCCGAGGTGTCCGCCACCACCGACCTCGACGAGGCGCTGCGCGGCGCCGACTTCGTGTTCTCCGCGATCCGCGTCGGCGGCCTGCAGGGCCGCGCGGACGACGAGCGGGTGGCGCTCGCGGAGGGCGTCCTCGGCCAGGAGACGGTCGGCGCGGGCGGCATCGCCTACGGCCTGCGCACGGTCCCGGTCGCCGTGGACATCGCCCGGCGGGTGGCCCGCCTGGCGCCGGACGCCTGGGTCATCAACTTCACCAACCCCGCCGGCCTGGTCACCGAGGCCATGTCCCGCCACCTCGGCGACCGCGTCGTCGGCATCTGCGACTCGCCGGTCGGCCTCGGCCGCCGCATCGCCCGCGTGCTCGGCGCGGACCCGGGCGAGGCGTTCATCGACTACGTCGGCCTCAACCACCTCGGCTGGGTGCGCGGCCTGCGCGTCGACGGCCGCGACGAACTGCCGCGCCTGCTGGCCGACCCCGCCCTGCTCGGCTCCTTCGAGGAGGGCAGGCTCTTCGGGGCCGACTGGCTGCGCTCGCTCGGCGCCGTGCCCAACGAGTACCTGCACTACTACTACTTCAACCGGGAAGCCGTACGCGCCTACCGGCAGGCCGACCGGACCCGCGGCGCCTTCCTGCGCGACCAGCAGGCCCGCTTCTACGCCCGGGTGAGCGATCCCGGCACGCGTGCCCTGGAGGTCTGGGAGCGCACCCGCGCCGAGCGCGAGGCCACCTACATGGCCGAGAACAGGCAGACCGCGGGCGCCGGCGAACGCGACGAGGACGACCTGTCCGGCGGCTACGAGAAGGTGGCCCTCGCCCTCATGCGGGCCATCGCCCGCGACGAGCGCACCACCCTCATCCTCAACGTCCGCAACCGCACCACCCTGCCGGTCCTCGACGCCGAGGCCGTCGTCGAGGTCCCCTGCCTCGTCGACGCCAACGGCGCGCACCCGGTCGCCGTGGACCCGCTGCCCCACCACGCCACCGGGCTGGTCTGCGCGGTCAAGGCGGTCGAGCGCGAGGTGCTCGCCGCCGCCGAGTCCGGCTCCCGCGCGACGGCGGTGAAGGCGTTCGCGCTGCACCCGCTCGTCGACTCCGTGACCGTGGCCCGCCGGCTCCTCGACGGCTACACCGCCGTCCACCCCGCTCTCGCCTACCTCAAGTAGCCCTGTCAGGAGGGGTCCGCATGCACGACGAACGCCGCCGGATCGAGGAACGCGCCGAACGCCTCCACACCCAGCGCATCAGGCCCGCGACCTACGCGGCCAGCGTGCCCCTCGCCGTCGAGGCCTGGCAGGCCCCGGGGGAACCGGTCCCCTTCGCCGAGGCCGCCGCCGCGCCGTACGAGCCCTTCGCCCTGCGCACCCCCTGGGGCCCGCCCTGGGGAACCACCTGGTTCCGGATGCGCGGGCGGGTGCCCGCCGAGTGGGCCGGCCGGCGCGTCGAGGCGGTCATCGACCTCGGCTTCGCGGGCGGCTGGCCCGGCAACCAGGCCGAGGCCCTCGTCCACCGCGCCGACGGGACACCGCTGAAGGCGGTCAACCCGTTCAACCAGTACGTGCCCGTCGCCCGTCCGGCGACCGGGGGAGAGACCGTCCACTACCTGGTGGAGGCGGCTTCGAACCCGGACATCCTGGCGGACGGCTTCGCCGTGCCGACCCCGCTCGGCGACGTCCTGACGGCGGGCGACCGGCCGCTGTACGTCTTCGAGCGGGCCGACCTCGCCGTCCTCGACGAGCAGGTCTGGCACCTGGACCTGGACCTGCAGGTGCTGCGCGAGCTCATGGTCCACCTCGGCGAGCACGAACCGCGCCGCCACGAGATCCTGCACACCCTGGACCGGGCCATGGACGCCCTGGACCTCGACGACGTCGCGGGCAGCGCCCCCGCCGTCCGCGCGGTGCTCGCCCCCGCCCTCGCCAGGCCCGCCCACGCCAGCGCCCACACCGTCTCCGGCGTCGGGCACGCCCACATCGACTCCGCCTGGCTGTGGCCGATCCGCGAGACCAGGCGCAAGGCCGCGCGGACCTTCTCCAACGTGACGTCCCTGGCCGACGAGTACGACGACTTCGTCTTCGCCTGCTCCCAGGCCCAGCAGTACGAGTGGGTGCGCGACGGGTACCCGCACGTCTGGGAGCGGATCGGCAGGGCCGTGCGCAAGGGCCAGTGGGCGCCGGTCGGCGGCATGTGGGTCGAGGCCGACGGCAACCTGCCCGGCGGCGAGGCGCTCGCCCGCCAGCTCGTCCACGGCAAGCGGTTCTTCATGGAGCACTTCGGCATCGAGACCAGGGGCGTCTGGCTGCCGGACTCCTTCGGCTACACCGCCGCCTACCCGCAGCTCGCCAGGCTCGCCGGCAACGACTGGTTCCTCACCCAGAAGATCTCCTGGAACCAGACCAACAGGTTCCCCCATCACACCTTCTGGTGGGAGGGCATCGACGGCACCCGCATCTTCACCCACTTCCCGCCCGTCGACACCTACAACGCCCGCTTCAGCGGCGAGGAGATGGACCGGGCCGTGCGCAACTACGCCGAGAAGGGCGCCGGCACGCGCTCCCTCGCGCCCTTCGGCTGGGGCGACGGCGGGGGCGGCCCCACCCGCGAGATCATGGAGCGGGCGCGCCGGCTGGCGGACCTGGAGGGCTCGCCCAGGGTCGTCGTCGAGCACCCCGACGCGTTCTTCGCCAAGGCCCGCGAGGAGTACCCGGACGCCCCGGTCTGGTACGGCGAGCTCTACCTGGAGCTGCACCGCGCCACCTACACCTCCCAGGCCCGCACCAAGCAGGGCAACCGCCGCTGCGAGCACCGTCTGCGCGAGACCGAGCTGTGGGCGACGACGGCGGCACTGCACGCGCCGGGCTACGCCTACCCGTACGAGCGGCTCGACCGCCTGTGGAAGACGGTCCTGCTGCACCAGTTCCACGACATCCTGCCGGGCTCGTCCATCGCCTGGGTGCACCGCGAGGCGGAGGCCGAGTACGCCCGCGTCGCCCGGGAACTGGAGGAGCTGACGGCCGAGGCCGTCGCCGCGCTGGGCGACGGCGCCCCCCGCGTGTTCAACACCGGCCCGTACGACCGTGCCGAAGTGGTCCGCACGCCCGGGGGCGCACCGGTGTACGTGAAGGTGCCCGCGGGCGGCAGCGCGCCCCTGACGGCCGCCGAGCCCCCGCACCCGGTGACCGTCACGGGCCGCGTCCTGGACAACGGCCTGGTCCGGGTGGAGATCGCCGAGGACGGCACGCTGGCCTCCGTGGCCGACCTGCGGGCGGACCGCGAAGTCCTCGCCGGCCGGGGCAACCTGCTCCGCCTCCACACCGACCTGCCCAACTACTGGGACGCCTGGGACATCGACAAGCACTACCGCAACCGCCACACCGACCTGCCGGACGCCGGGCCGGTCACGGTCGTCGAAGAGGACCCCCTGGTGGGGGCGGTCCGCGTCGAGCGGTCCTTCGGCAGGGGTTCGCGGATCACCCAGACCATCACCCTGCGCGCCGGCAGCCCCCGCATCGACGTCGAGACCGACATCGACTGGCACGAGACCGAGAAGATCCTCAAGGCGTGCTTCCCGCTGGACCTGCGGGCCGCGCACTCGTCCGCCGAGATCCAGTTCGGGCACGTCCAGCGCCCCACCCACACCAACACCAGCTGGGAGGCGGCCCGTTTCGAGGTCTCCGGCCACCGCTGGGTGCACGTCGGCGAGCCCGGCTACGGCGTCGCCGTCGTCAACGACTCCACGTACGGCCACGACGTGACCCGCACGGTCCGCGAGGACGGCGGCACGACCACCACGATCGGCCTCAGCCTGGTGCGCGCCCCGCGCGTCCCGGACCCGGAGGCCGACCAGGGCCGCCACCGCTTCACGTACGCGCTGCTGCCCGGCGCGACCGTCGGGGACGCCGTCGCGGAGGGCTACGCCCTCAACCTGCCGCTGCGGGTGGCGGACGCGGCCGGCGCGCCGGAGCCGGTGGTCTCCGTGACCGGCGAGGGCGTGACCGTGGAGGCGGTGAAGCTCGCCGACGACGCCTCCGGAGACGTCGTCGTACGGCTCTACGAGTCCCGTGGCGGCCGGGCCGCCGGTGTGCTGCACGCCGGCTTCCCGCTCGCGGGCGCCCAGGTGACCGACCTCCTGGAGCGACCGCTCCACGACGCCGGCACCGACGGCGCGGGCGGGGTCCCCCTCGCGCTGCGCCCCTTCCAGATCCTCACGCTCCGGCTGCGGCGCGGGGCGCCGGCCCCCCGGAGCTGAACGCACCGGTCCCCGGCACCGCGACGGCGCCGGGGGCCCGCGCGTTCAGCCGGTGGACCCGCGCGTTCAGCCGGTGGAGCCGACGAGAGACGAACCGCCGGATGCCGCAGCGACCGCTCCTCGCCCCGCCGTCCGGGCGAGGGCGGCCTGGGGCCTGTCGTCGAACTCCCGCCTGCCCGCGACGCCCTGCACGCCCTCTCGCCGCACCGGGCGCAGGCCCGAGTACATCCGGGTACGAGGGCCGGCGCCCGGCACGCCGGGAGCACGCACCCGACGCCGCAGGTCCCGCCCTCCGGGCGGACGACGGGAGTTCGACGACAGGCCCTACAGGGGCAGTGCCTCCGCCGCCGTGGACTCGACCGGGCCGGACGGTGCGGGCACGGCCGGCAGCAGCGGACCGTGCTCCTCCAGCCGCTGCGCCGGCAGCGACACCGGGCGCAGCGGACGCGGCCCGGACACCACCGTGTAGTCCTGGCCCAGGAACGGCGGCACGATCTCGCCCGGGTCCTCGCCCAGCGCCAGCTGCACCGCCGCCCACGGGGCGTTGATCCCGCACAGGGACAGCTGGTGCAGCCCGCCGGCCGGACGGGTGTTGACGTCCATCAGGACGGGCCGCTCGCCGTGCATCCGGAACTGGATGTTGGACAGGTGGTGCAGCCCGAAGCCCTCCGCGATCCGCCGGGCCGGCTCCAGCCACTGCTCGTGGAGGGTGAAGCCCCGGCGGCGGCCGTTCTTGGTGCGGCCCACGGCCAGCCGGATCCGGTTGTCGGGGCCGGTGAGGCAGTCCACCGACACCTCCGGCTGCTCCAGACGCGGCATCACCAGCCAGTCGACCGGCTCCTCGGCCCGGTGCAGCGCCTCCAGCACCAGGCCGAGCGGCACGTGCGGGCCCGGGAAACCGTTCAGGTGCGCGAGCGAGAACGGGGCGCGCGTGATCACACGGAAGCCCACCCCGCCCGCACCGGACGCCGGCTTGAAGCACGCCCGGTGCCCGCCGGCCTCCAACTCCTCGACCGCGGCGAGGAGTTCGTCCGCCGAGCGGACCCGCCACCACGGCGGCACCGGCACGCCGATCGCCTGCACGGCCTCGTAGGCGATCACCTTGTCCTGGAAGACGGCCACCGCCTCGGGCGGCGGTGCCAGCAGCACCGTGCCGGCCGCTTCGAACTCGGCGCGGTGCGCCACGATCGCCGCCTGGTGCAGCCGGGGCACGAACACGTCGATGCCGCGCCGGGCGCACTGGTCCAGGGCGTACTCCACGTACGCGGCCGGGGACAGGCCCTCGGGTTCCAGCTCGGCGGTGTCGGCGGCGGCCAGTACGGGGGAGTCCGGATCGCCGTGCGTCGCGTGGATCTCGACGGCCCGGTCGCTGGGATTTCTCCGCAGCTGGTCCATGAAGAACACGTTCTCCGCGTACGTGCGGTTGAGCCAGACGCGTACGCGAGAGACCATGCGGGCCGCCTTTCACGGTTCGCGGGCAGGGCTCAGCGGCCCGTGCCCGGGCAAGACGTATGGAGGGACACCGAACCGCCCCTGAGAGAGGGAAGTTCACGGCGGCGGTGTTGGGGCAGATCATACGGCTTCGGCAGGCCGCGTCGTGCACCGCGCGTGCCGCGGTTCCTCCGGTCGCGTCCCCCTCGATCGGGTTCGTCCGGACGCGCCGGCCGCCGCCCGCCGCCCGCCGGAGCGGACCGTCCTTGTCCCGGCGGCACGAATGTGATCTCGTGGTGCCGTTCGTGCGCACGGAGGGGGCGAGAGGTGACATCGACGGCCGGTCGGAGCGGGCACCTGCTGGCGATCAGCGATCTGCACATCGGCTACGAGGAGAACCGCGCCCTGGTCGAGCGCATGCGGCCCGTCTCGGACGACGACTGGCTGCTGGTGGCCGGTGACGTCGCGGAGACCGTGGCCGACATCCGCTGGGCGCTCAAGACGCTCGCCGGCCGCTTCGCCAAGGTTGTGTGGGCGCCCGGCAACCACGAGCTGTGGACCCATCCGAGGGACTCGGTCACCCTGCGCGGCGTCGCCCGGTACGACCACCTGGTCGAGATGTGCCGGGAACTCGGCGTGGTGACCCCCGAGGACCCCTACCCCGTCTGGGACGGCCCCGGCGGCCCGGTGGCCGTCGCCCCGCTGTTCCTGCTGTACGACTACTCCTTCCTGCCGGCCGGGTGCGCGACCAAGGAGGAGGGGCTGGCGTACGCGCACGACACCGGGATCGTGTGCAACGACGAGTACCTGCTGCATCCCGACCCCCATCCGAGCCGGGAGGACTGGTGCCGGGCCCGGGTCGCCGCCACCGAGCGCCGGCTCGCCGAACTGCCCGGGGACCTGCCCACGGTCCTCGTCAACCACTACCCGCTCGACCGGCACCCCATGGAGGTGCTGTGGCACCCCGAGTTCGCCATGTGGTGCGGCACACGGCTGACCGCCGACTGGCACCGCCGGTTCCGCGTCCGCACGATGGTCTACGGGCATCTGCACATCCCGCGGACCACCTGGCACGAGGGCGTGCGCTTCGAGGAGGTGTCGGTGGGCTATCCGCGCGAGTGGCGCAAACGGGCACAACCGCCGGGGCGGCTGCGCCGCATTCTGCCGAGGGAGGACGAGGACCGGTGATCGAGGAACTGCTGCCGGACTCGGTGGTCACCGTGGAGGCGTACGGCGGCGACGGGGCGGACGCGCCGCTGTACCCCGAGGAGGCGGCCCTGGTGGAGCGGGCGGTCGCCAAACGGCAGCGCGAGTTCCGGGCCGTACGGTCCTGCGCGCGCCGCGCCATGGAGAAGCTCGGCGTGCCGCCGCAGCCGGTCCTGCCCGGTGAGCGGGGCGCCCCGCGCTGGCCGGCCGGGCTCGCCGGCAGCATGACCCACTGCGAGGGCTACTGCGCCGCCGCGCTCGTCCGGGCCGCCGACCTGGCCTCCCTCGGCATCGACGCGGAGCCCCACGGGCCGCTGCCCGACGGGGTGCTGGCCTCGGTGTCGCTGCCCGCCGAGGCGCAGCGGCTGCGCCGGCTGGCCGCCGACCGGCCCGAAGTCCACTGGGACCGGCTGCTGTTCAGCGCCAAGGAGTCCGTCTACAAGGCATGGTTCCCCCTCACCGGGAAGTGGCTGGACTTCATGGAGGCCGACATCGAGATCTCCGTGGACCCCGGCGAACGGCCCCGCGGCGGTTTCCGCGCGGCTCTCCTCGTCCCCGGCCCGCGGGTCGGGGATCGCCGTGTCGACCACTTCGAGGGCCGCTGGGCCGCCGAGCGGGGCCTGATCGCGACGGCGGTCGCGATCCCGCACGGCTGACCCCGCCGCCCGCTCCCGGCGGGGGTCACCCGCGCGGGCACCAGCTCCGCAGCAACCGGAAGAACTCCTCCTCGTTCCCGGTCAGGCCCGCCCGCGCCAGGGCGCGCTCCGCCTCGGCGAGCACGGACGGCGGGACGACCGGGGGCCGGGCCGGGTCCGGCGGGCCGGAGGCGGTGTCGAAGGCGGCTCGGACCGTGTGCAGCAGCCGCAGGTAGGCCTGGACGGCGGTGCGTTCGCGGTCGGTCGGTACGGTGGTGGGCATCGGTCCGCTCTCCCCGTGTCGGCGTCGGCTCGTCGGTTCGCGCGCCCGGGGGGCACGCACGCCCCCGCACGAGGGGACGCACCACCAGCTTGCCGCCCACCACTGACAATCCGGTCCGGCCCCGTGCCGGTCCGCCCGCCCGGCGGAGGGCGGCCGCGCCGGAGCCCCCGGAGCCCGCCGGAGGAGCACCGTCGCCGCCGCCCGGGCCGGCCGGGGCCGCGCGCTGCCGCACCACCCGAGGGGAGACGGCCCGGCGGGCTCAGCCCTGCGGTCCCGGACACCCCGGCGACGCCTCGGTGCGCCCCGCCGGACGGTCGCGCCGCACCGGTCCGCGCAGCGGGGAACCGGCCAGTTAGGTAAGGCACTTGTCGGCGAGCAGCGGACCGGAGCTCTCGGCCTTCTGCTCGTCGTCGAGGTCGAAGCGGGTGCGAGCCGCGACCTTCAGGACCGTGGCCCGCAGGTCGGCGCCGCCGTCGAGCAGGCGGGCCCCGACCGCGGCACCCGCCACGGCTGGCCGCGGTGCCCGGTCTTCATGTGCCACGGTTCGTGGCCCGGGATCACCCACTGGTGTTCGGGCGGTGCGTTCCTCGATCACGACGAGGTCCTGGTCGGCCACGTCGAGCCACGGTCCGCGGGCCGCGCCGGGGCGGGAAGCGTGGGCTCCGTGACCAACTCGCCGCACAGGCGGCGCATCTGTCTGCCGATGCCCGCAGTTCTCCCCACGGTCACGGCTCGGGTCGCTTGACGCTCTCCAGGAGCATGTCCAGCCACTCGGCGACCTTGTCGCGGTGCTGGTCCGTGGGCAGCTGCGCGGCCCGCCAGGCGATCCCGCGGACCCCGTGGTCCTGCAGCAGCCGCTCCAGCGGGTCGCCGGCGGCGGCCGCGGCCTCCCGCTCGCGGTCGGCGAGCTTCTGCAGCAGCTCCTGCTCGGTGTGCTGCAGGGCGTTCGCGAGCGCTTCGGGGTCCTCGGCCGTCAGGAAGCCGGCGTGCACCCGGAAGAAGCGCTGGATGGCGTCGCAGTGCTCCATGGTGGGCCGCCGGTCGCCGTTGATGAGGGCGCCCGCCTGCTGCCGCGACATGCCCGCGCCGTCGGCGATCTCCTGCTGGGTGTACCTGCGGCCGTTGGGCTTGAGCCGGGTGCGGCGCAGCAGGTCCAGGCGCTGCACGAACCGGGCCTGCACATCGGGCTCGCCCGCGGGCCGGCCGCTCAGCAGGGCCCTGACCACGGGTTCGGGGACGCCGGAGGCGACGGACAGGCGGCCGACGTCGAAGACCTCGCAGTGCGGCACGCCGAGCCGGTCGGCGAGGGCGGTGACGCGGGAGACGACGGCCGGCAGCGCGGCCGTCGGCGTGGTGCCCGGACCCTCGAAGCCACCTGTCACCGACAGATCTCCTACGTCTCTCACAGGTTTCTCACAAGCAGGCTTCTCACAAGCGGTTGCCGTGAACTTCCCGGAGAGTAGCGGGTGTCTCGAACTCACATCCAGGTCTCGCCACAACTGTGGCCAATTTCAGCCGTCAACAGGCATGAAATGCCACGATAGTTGACACGCGTTGCGTCGGGGCAGCAGGATCGGGGCGCCGCGTCAAGGCCGCACAGGCAAAAGGGGTGACCTCCCGATGGCACATCAGGCAGGAGGACCGTGGCCGGCGCCGCGGCCCGTCCCCGGCACTTCCGAGGCCCAGGCCTACCTGGAGGACTACGGTGCCCTCCTGGAGGCCGTCCCCTTCCCGTCCTTCGTCGTCGACCACCGCTGGGACGTGGTGCTGGCCAACGGCGCGTTCCGGACACTTTTCGGCGGCGTCGGACCGCACCCGACGGCGCTGCCGGGCGACAACTTCCTCCGGTTCGTCCTCTTCCACCCCGAGGCGGCCACGGTGCTGGGCGAGCACGAGTCGAGCTGGTGCCTGCCGATGCTCGCGCACTTCGCCGCCGCCCTGGAGCGCTACGGCCACGACCACGCGCTGCAGGCCGTCCGCCGTGACATCGCCCAGGACCCGATCATGGAGGCCGCCTACCGGCACGGCCTGCCGCACTGGATCCGCGCGGTCGGCGCCGGCGCCGTCGAGCACGACGGCGCCGTACGGCCGCTGCTGCACCCCGACCCGCGCTGGGGCGCCACCGACTGCCGGATCGTCGTCGAGACGCCCCGGACGCTGGAGGAGATGGGCTGCACGCGGCTGACGCTGGTGCTGCGCGAGGCGCGCCGCGCCCCGTCCAGGGAGCGCAGGGCGCGCCGCGCCGCCTCGCACCTGAGGGTGGTCCCCCCGGCCGGCTGAGCCCTCCCGCCCGACGGGGCCCGCCGTCCCGGCCGCACCTCACGCCGGACTCGTCCCGGGGCGCGCCGGCGGCCCGCTCCCCGTACCGGCCCGGCTCCTGCGCGAAGGCCGGCCCGGCGTTCCCGCGGCGGTTCGCCGGGAACGGGCGGCCCCGCGATCGTCACCGGGCGGCGCCCGTGAGGCGACCCGGCTCCTGCGGGCGGGGCACCGGTGCCGGTGCCCCGCCCGCGAGCCCGGGCCGGAGCGCCGCCACGGCAGCCGCCGGACGGCCCTCGCGCGGTGCCGCCCGGCTCAGCACGGCCACGCCCCAGGACGCCAGCGCCGCTCCCGCCAGCGCGAGCAGGACGCCCCCGGGACCGCCGTGCAGGTGCTCCCCGAGCAGCGACAGGCCGATCACCGCGGCGGCCACCGGGTTGGCCAGAGTCACCACCGCGAGCGGGGCGCCGAGGCCGCCGCGGTAGGCCGTCTGCGACAGCAGCAGTCCGCCGGCCGCGAAGACCGCCACCAGCAGCGCCACCCCGGTCACCTGCGCGCCGAGCAGCGGTTGCGACCGGTCCGTGGCGGCCACCGTCACGGTCTGGGTGAGCGCCGAGGCCACCCCCGAGGCCACCCCGGACGCGGTCGCGTGCCGCAGGCCGGGCCGGGCTCCGGGCCACGACAGCATGCCGATCAGGGCCGCCGTGACGCCCGCGACGGCCAGTGCCTCGGGCGCGCTCAGCACGGCGTCCGGCGCGGGCCCGGTGGCGGTGGCCAGGAGCGCGGCCAGACCCAGGAGGGTCAGGGCGGTGCCCCGCCACTCGGCCGCGCTCACCCGCCGCCCCGCGATCCGCGCGCCCAGCGGCACCGCCGCGACCAGCGTCAGCGCGCCGAGCGGCTGCACCACGGTCAGCGGACCGTACTTCAGGGCCCCCACGTGCAGCAGCGCGGCGAAGGCGTTCAGCACCACCGACCACCACCACGCGCCGCTGCCCAGCAGCCGCGGCGCGCCCGTGCCGGGGTCCCGGGAGGCCAGCCGTTCCTGGGCGACGGCCGCCGCCGCGTAGGCGACGGCCGAGACGAGCGACAGCACGACGGCGAGCAGGACGGCGCTCACCGGCCCGCCCCCACCAGCGCCCGGTCCGCGGCCGGGTCCCCGGCCGGCCGGCGCCCGGGCCGCGCGCGCCTTGCCGCCGGCGTCGTCCGGTGCGGCAGGCGGAACGCCGCGAGCGCGAGACCGAGCAGGGCCGTCGCCGCGATCGCGTCGAGCCAGTAGTGGTTGGCCGTGCCCACGATCACCAGCAGGGTCAGCAGCGGGTGCAGCGGCCAGAGCCACCGCCACCGCCCCCGGACGGCGGCGGCCAGGCCGACCGCCACCATCAGCGCCCAGCCGAAGTGCAGTGACGGCATGGCCGCGAACTGGTTCGACAACTGGTCGGTCTCGGGCGGGCCGTACACCGACGGACCGTACACCCGCGCGGTGTCCACCAGCCCGGTCCCGGCCAGCATCCGCGGCGGGGCGAGCGGGAAGGCCAGGTGCAGCACCAGCGCGGCGGCGGTGACCGCGGCCAGCACCCGGCGGGCCCGGACGTAGTGCGCCGGGCGTCTGAGGTAGAGCCAGACCAGGAAGGCCGCGGTGGCCGGGAAGTGGACCGCGGCGTAGTAGGTGTTCGCCAGGTGGACCAGGGTGTCGTGCTGCAGCAGCAGGGACTGCGCCGCGCCCTCGCCGGGCAGGTGGACCGCTCGTTCCAGGTCCCACACGCGGTGCGCGTTGCGGAAGGCCTCGCCGGTGTGGTCCGCCGTCACCTGCCGGCCGAGCTTGTAGGCGAGGAAGAGCCCTGCGACGAGCAGGAGCTCACGGACGAGCGGCGGCCGCGCTACGGCGTCGGGCGCCGCCGGTTCAGGCTCGGTGCGGGCATTCATCCCCCGGCCCCTTCGCTGACGGTGGTGCGGGTGCGTTCGATGCGGTGCGTGTCATCGATACGCCTACGTATCGATACGTCAGTGTACCGATACGATCGAGTATCGGTACACTGGCGTATCGATGAATGTGCGCCACACTGGAGGCCGGGCCCCCGGGGCCGCAGGCCACGAGCGAGGAGCAGAGCCGATGACGTCGCAGGACGCGGACGGACCGGAGACGGTCGCCGCCTCGCGCCGCTCCAAACTCACGCGCGAGCGTGAGCAGGAGTTCTTCGACGCCGTCCTCGACCAGATCCGCGAGTGCGGCTACGACGCCGTCACCATGGAGGGGGTCGCCGCCAGCACGCGCTGCAGCAAGTCCACGCTGTACCGCCAGTGGCGGACCAAGCCCCAGTTCGTGGCGGCGGCGCTGCGCTCGAACCGGCGGGCGCGCTTCGCCGGTGTCGACACCGGCTCGCTCGCCGGGGACCTGCGCCGGGCCGCCCGGGTCGCGGGCGAGTGGTCGGCGAAGGACACCAAGCTGCTCCAGGCGCTCGGGCACGCCGTCATGCAGGACCGGGAACTGGCGCGGGCGCTGCGCGAGGCGCTCGTCGAGCCGGAGATCGCCGCGCTGAAGGAGATCCTGCGCCGCGGGGTCGAACGCGGCGAGGTGCCCGCCGGGCATCCGGCGCTGGAGTACGTCCCGGTGCAGATGTTCGGCGTCCTGCGGGTGCGGCCCGTCCTGGAGGGCGAGTACGCCGACCCGGACTACCTGGTCCGCTTCGTGGAGGCCGCCGTGCTGCCGGCGCTCGGCCTCACCTGAGACTCGGGCCGCCGTCCACGGGATGACCGGACGGCGGTCTGTCCGCGCCGCACCGTGGGGACGGGGGCGGCGCACCCCCCGGCCGGGTGGGGCTCCCCTTGAGCGGAGGGGCGCCCCACCCGGCCGGCTCATGTCCGGGACCGGTCAGACGTCCTGGCCCCGGCCGCCGCCCTTCGCCGCCTTGATGCCCTCGGTGATCTCGTCGAGGACGGACTGCCGCTGGTCGGTGTCGACACCGAGGCGGACGACGACGATCTGCCGCGGGTTGGCCGGGGAGGGGAAGGCGAGCGACTGCACGTAGCCGTCGGCGCCCTTGCCGGTGACGGCCCTCCAACGGACCAGGTAACCCTTCTGCCCGGCCACCGTCACCGCCCTGGAGGCCAGCACGTCGTGCGAGGTGATCGCGCCGTAGCTCTTGCCCCCGTAGGACTCCTCGGCGTTCGCGGAGATGTCCGCCTTCGCGACCTCCTCGGCGGTGCCGCCCCTGGTGCCCAGCGCCGGCGCGGGCGCCGAGTAGGCCCCGCCCTTGGTGCAGGTGGCGGAGGCGTCGCCGGGGCACTTGTAGGAGTCCTTGGACGACACCTGCGCGCCGACGGCGAGCTCCTGGCCGTACCAGCCGTCCGGGATGGGCAGGCTGATGCCGCTGACCGCGTCGGTCACCGACCCGCTCTCGATCCTCGGCGCCCCGGACCCGTCCGGCGACGGACTCGGACCGCCGGAACCGCCGGAACCGCCCGGTCCGCCGGACGGCCCGCCCGGCCCCCGCGAGGCCGCCGAACCGCCGCCACCGTCGTCGCCGGCGGCCAGCGCGTACACGCCGGCACCGATGCTCGCCAGGACCACGGCGGCCACCGCAGCGGCTATGCCCGCACGCACCCCGCGCCGAGGACCCGGCGGCGCGGCGGCGGGGTACCCCGGGTACCCCGGATGCGCCGGGGCGGCCGGATACCCCGGATACGCCGGAGCGGCCGGATACCCCGGATACGCCGGAGCGGCCGGATGCGCCGGGGCGCCCGGCTGCGGCGCCGGGGGACCCCAGGCGGCGGCCGGCCCCGCGGGGCGGGTCCGGTCCGTCCACGCCCTGCCGTCCCACCAGCGCTCGGTGGCCGGCCCGTCACTTGTCTGCCCGGGGTCGGGGTACCACCCGGGAGGAGTCGCCTGCGTCATGCCCCCACCGTATGAGGCGTCGGTGAAAGCGGCATGAGAGGAGTCCCCCTCGGCGTGCGGCCACCAGGCGGGCGGCCGGTCCCGTACCGGCCAACAGGGCCCCGCAGCCCGCCGGTCCGGCCGCCGTCGACGGCGAAGGCGGCCGGTGGCCGGACCGGCGCGTCCTGCGCCCGTACCCGGTTTCGGCCGCCGTGGCAACAGCTGCCCGGACCCTCCTCCGCCGGGACGACCGGAGGACTACGCTCAAGTTCTGTACGTCGTTCGGACGACTCGGGGAGGTAGCGGGATGACGGAGGTACGGCCCACGGCCGCCGCCTCGGCTTCCCTGTGGGAGCGGGACGAGGAAGTCGCGGCCCTCACACAGGCGGTGGAGACCCTGTGCGCGGACCGCCGGTCGTCCGGCAGCCTGCTCGTCTTCCGCGGCGAGGCCGGCCTCGGCAAGACCGCGCTGCTGGCCGAGGCGCGCCGCATCGCCGAGGCCCGCGGCTGCACCGTGTGGTCGGCCCGCGGCGGCGAGACCCTGCGCTCCGTCCCCTTCAACGTGGTACGGCAGTTGCTGCAGCCCGCGCTGGTGTCCAACCCGCCCGAGGAGATACGCGAGTACCTCGGCGACTGGTACGACATCGCCGGTCCCGCCCTCGGCATAGCCGACCCCGGCGACCGGCAGGCCGACCCGCGGTACGTGCGCGACGGCCTGGTCGCCGCCGTGCGCCGGCTCGCGCGGCGCGAGTGGCCGCTGGTGCTGCTCGTCGACGACGCCCACTGGGCCGACCCGGAGAGCCTGCGCTGGCTCGCCGCGTTCGCCGAACGCCTCGACGACCTGTCCGTCCTGGTCGTGGTGGCCCGCCGCCCCGGCGACGTCGGCGGCGCGGGCGCCCGCCACCTGGACGCGGTCGCCGCCGCGTCCGACCGCCCCGTCGCCACGCTCAGCGCGCTGACCCCGGACGCGACGGCCGGCCTCACCCGCGCCACCCTGGGCGAGCACGCCGACGCCGCGTTCTGCCGCGAGGTGTGGGCCGTCACCGCGGGCAACCCGTACGAGACCGTCGAACTCCTCGCCAAGGTGCAGGACAGCCAACTCGAACCGGTCGAGGCGCGGGCCGGGGAGCTGCGCGAGCTGAACCGCTCGGCCCGCGGCTGCGGCATCGTCGCCCGCCTGGAGCAACTCGGCATCGACGCCACCCGGTTCGCCTGGGCCGCCGCCATCCTCGGCACCGGCATCTCCGTCGACCAGGTGGCCCGGCTCGCCACCCTCAAACGAGATGAGGCCGTGCGCTGCGCCGAACTGCTGCGCGGCGCCCGCATCCTGACCGCGCCCGGACCCGCGGCCGGCGGACCCGGCGACGGCGACCTGGAGTTCGTCCACCCGCTGATCGCCACCGCCGTCTACAACTCCATCCCCGACGCCCTGCGCACCGCCCTGCACGGCATCGCCGCCCGGGTCGTCAGCGACTCCGGCCGCGGCGCCGCGGCCGCCGCGCGGCACCTGCTCGAAGTCCACCCGGACGCCGACGAGGAACTCGTCGGGCAACTGCGCGAGGCGGCCCGCGAACACCTCGCCGTCGGCGCCCCGGACGCCGCCCGTCGGTGCCTGGAACGCGCCCTGGAGGAGCCGCCCACCCCCGAGATCCACGCGCAGGTGCTCTACGAACTGGGCTGCGCCACCCTGCTGACCGCGCCCGCCAGGACCATCGGCCACCTGCGGGCCGCGCTCGGCATGCCCGGCCTCGACGGCGACCGGCGCGTGGACGCCGTGGTCCGGCTCTCCCAGGCGCTGCTGCACAACGACCAGATGGAGGAGGCCGTCCGCACGGTCGAGGCGGAGGCCGCCCGGCTGGAGGCGGGCCCGGCGCGGATGCGGCTGCAGGCCGTGCAGTTCATGTGGGAGGGCATACACGCCGGCGAGGCCGCCTCCCCGGGGCGCTCCGAGAGGCTGGCCGAACTCGCCCGCACCTGCACCGGCCGGGACAACTCCGAACGCGCGCTGCTCATCCTGCGCGGCTTCGACGCCCTGATGCACGGCGAGAACGCCGAGGAGGTCGCCGAGCTGTGCGACCGCGCCCTGGTCAACGGCCGCCTGGCGCCGGGCCTCGGCTGGACCGACACCGAGTGGGGCATCGAACTGCTGCTGATGCTCGCCAACACCTACTGCTTCACCGACCGCCTCGACCGCGCCGAAAGCCTCTACAACGAGGCGCTGCGCGCCTACGAGACGGCGGGCTGGAGCGGCGGCCACCTCGCCCTGGCCCACGCCTACGTCGGCCTCGGCCACCGCAGGCGCGGCCGGCTGAGGGAGGCGGAGGCCTCGCTGCGCGAATCGCTGCGGCTCGCCGAGCGCGTCGGCCGCGGCCTGCCCCTGTACTGGACCGCTACCTGCAACCTCGTCGACACCCTGCTCGCCCGCGGCCACGTCGACGCGGCCTGGGAGGTCGCCGAAGGCCACGGCTTCGCACCGCCCTACCCGTCCACCATCGTCCTGCCCGATCCGCGCTCCGTGCGCGGCCGGCTGCTGCTCGCGGTCGGCCGCACCAAGGACGGCATCAACGAACTGGAGGCCGCCGGGAAGGCGGCGGCCGCGCGCGGCCACCACAACCCGGTGCTCGTGCCGTGGGCGGTCGACCTCGCCCGCGCCCTCGCCACCGAGGACCCGTCCCGCGCCGCCCGGCTCGCCGTCGACGTCCGCCGGCAGGCCGAGCGCTTCGGCACGGACACCGCCATCGGCGAGGCCCTGCGCTGCGCCGCGGTCCTGGAGACCGGCCAGCGCGCGGTCCGCCTCGCCGCCCAGGCCGTGACCTACCTGGAGGCCTCGCCCTGCCAGTACGAGCACGCCGCGGCCCGCGTCGAGTACGGCATCGCCTCCCGCTCGGTGTCCGAGCTCGACCGCGGTCTGGCGCTGGCGCGTTCGTGCGGGGCGGACGGACTGGTGGCCGTGGCGGGCGCCGAGCTGCAGGCGGGCGCCGGGCTGCGGTAGGGCACCCGGTCGTCCCGCTTCCCCGGCCGGCGGCCGGCCGGTGACCGCCGCCGGCCGCCCGCGTCCCCGTGGGGCCGTACACCGCTTCGCGCGCCCGCACCGGTCACGTGCCGCCGAAACGGCCGCCCGCGCCCACGCCCCGCGCGGCCGGGACCGGCGCGCCGGACGCGCCGCGCGGCCGGCGCCGCGACCGTGGGCGGGGACGTGGTGTCCGGTATGGGCCGGTGCGGGGGTGATGTGGTGTCCGGTGTGGGCCGGTGCGGGGGTGATGTGGTGTCCGGTGTGGGCCGGTGCGGGGGTGATGTGGTGTCCGGTGTGGGCCGGTGCGGGGGCGATGTGGTGTCCGGTATGGGCCGGTGCGGGGGCGATGTGGTGTCCGGTATGGGCCGGTGCGGGGGCGATGTGGTGCCCGGCATGGGCCGGTGCGAGGGCGACGCGGTGCCCGGGCCCGGGGCGCCGGTGGCCGGGCCGGTGGACGCGCCTGCGCCGCGGGCGCGCGGCACGGACCTGCGCGAGCCGCCGGGGCGGGGACCGGCCGGGTCAGGGCTGCTCCTCGGCGAGGACCCGCCGGGCCGTCGCGAACGCCGAGTTCGCCGCGGGCACCCCGCAGTACACGGCCGTCTGGAGCAGCACCGCGCCGATCTCCTCGGGGGTGAGCCCGTTGCGCCGGGCGGCCCGTACGTGCAGGGCGAGCTCGTCGTGGTGGCCGTGTGCCACCAGCGCCGTCAGGGTGATCATGCTGCGTTCGCGGCGGGTGAGCGTCGGGTCGGTCCAGATCTCGCCCCAGGCGTAGCGCGAGACGAAGTCCTGGAAGCGGGCGGTGAACGGGGTCTGCCCGGCCTGCGCCCGGTCCACGTGCGCGTCGCCCAGCACCTCGCGCCGCACCCGCACGCCCCGCCCGGCGGGCCCTTCGAAGTGGGTCCGCAGCGCGGCCAGCACGACCTCGGGGCACTGCGCGGGCGCCAGGTGCGAGGCGCCCGGGATCTCGACCAGCGCGGCGCCCGGCACCGCGTCCGCGATCTGCCGCAGGTGCGCGGGCGGCGTCGCCGGGTCCTCCCGGCCCGCGACCAGCAGGGTCGGCACGGCGATCTCCGCGAGCCGGTCCCGCAGGTCGAACGCGGCCAGCGCGTCGCAGCAGGCCGCGTACGCGTCCGGGTCGGCCGCGCGGTGGTCGGCCACCAGCCCCGGCACGGTGAAACCGGGCGTGAACCAGCGGGTGTCCGCGCTCCGCGCCAGCCCCGCCAGCCCTTCCCGCCGCACCAGCGCGGCCCGCTCCCGCCAGGGCCCCGCCCCGCCGAAGTGCGCCGACGAGCAGATCACCGCCAGCGACGACAGCCGCTCCGGGTGGTGCACGGCCAGGTGCAGGCCGACCGCCCCGCCCAGCGACACGCCCGCGTAGGCGAACCGCTCGACGCCGAGCGCGTCGGCGAGCGCCAGCACCAGCGCCGCGAGGTCGCCGACGGTCGCGCCGGGACCGATCAGGCCGGCCGCGGAGCCGCCGTGCCCCGGCAGGTCCCAGCGGATCACCCGGTGCGTGGCCGACAACTCGGGCGCCACCTGGTCCCACAGCGCGTACGAGGTGCCCAGCGAGGGGCCGAGCAGCAGCGGGGGAGCGGTCCCCGGCCCCTCGGCGCGGTGGTTGAGGAGTCGGCCGGTCAACGTCGCTCCAGGGCGCGGTCGGTGAGGGCTGCGGCACAGCCGGTGTAGCGGGTGGGGTCGGTGTCGGTCCCGGTCCCGGTGTCCTTCAACGCGGGCTCTTCGGAAAGGAGTTCGCCCAGAGGGCGGCTCTCGGACCAGGTTCGCGCGGCGAGTTCGGCGAGCAGGGCCTTCGCCCGGGCCCGGCCCAGCACGGGGGCCAGTTCGGCCGACAGCCGCTCGGACACGATCAGTCCGTGGGTGGCGTCGAGATGGTCGCGCATGGCCTCGGGGCGCACCCGCAGTCCCTCGGCGAGGTCGGCGGCGTCCCGGGCGGCCCCGCCGGACAGTCGCAGCAGGTCCCGCAGCGGCTCCCACTCGGCGTGCCAGGCCCCGGCCGGGCGCTCGTCCTCGGCCGCCAGCGAGCCGTACAGCGTGGCCGCGAGCTGCGGCGCCCGGCGGGCGGCCGCCGCGAGGAGCGTCGCCCGGACCGGGTTCGCCTTGTGCGGCATGGCCGACGAGCCGCCGCCACCACCCTCCGCGACCTCGGCGATCTCGGTCCGGGACAGCACGAGCACGTCCGCCGCGAGCTTGCCCAGCGCCCCGGCCGCGAAGGCCAGGCACCCGGCGAGGTCGGCGACCGGGGTGCGCAGTGTGTGCCACGGCAACAGCGGTGCCCGCAGGCCGAGTTCGCGGGCGTAGGCCGCCGGCAGCGCGGTCGCGTCCGGCGCGCCGTACGCCGTGAAGGCGGCCAGCGTCCCGGCGGCGCCGCCGAGCTGGGCGGGCAGGGAGTCCCGTACGGCCGTCACCCGGTCCCGGGCGTCCAGCACCAGGGAGCGCCAGCCCGCCGCCTTCAGCCCGAACGTCGTCGGTACGGCGTGCTGGGTGAGCGTCCGGCCCGGCATCGCGGTGTCGCGGTGCCCGGCGGCCAGCCGGGCCAGCGCCCGCTCGCAGCGGCCGAGGTCGGCGAGGAGCGGCTCCAGCGTCCGCACGGCGACCAGCATCGTCGCCGTGTCCATGATGTCCTGGCTGGTCGCGCCCCGGTGGACGTAGGGGCCGTACTCCTCGCCGACCGCCCGCGTCAGGTCCGCGACCAGCGGGATGACCGGGTTCCCGCCGTCCCGGGCGCGTTCGGCGAGCGAGCGGACGTCGAAGCGCGCCGCCCCGGCCGCCTCGGTCACCGCCGCGGCCGCCCCGGCCGGGGCGAGACCCAGCGCGGCCTGGGCCCGGGTCAGCGCGGCCTCCGCGTCGAGCAGCGCCCGCAGGTACGCGGCGTCGCCGGTGGCGGCCGCGGCGGGCGACCCGGCCCAGCCGGGGGCGAGCAGCGAATCGGCCGATGTCACCGGAACTCCAGGAAGACCGTCTCGCCTTCGCCCTGAAGGCGGATGTCGAAACGGTACGTGCCGCCGCCCTCGTCCCCGGCGACCAGCGTGTCGCGCCGCTCCCCGGGCACCCGCGACAGCAGGGGGTCCGCCGCCAGCGCGGCCTCGTCGCCCGGCAGGTAGATCCGGGTGAACAGGTGCACCAGCAGGCCCCGCGCGAACACGCAGACGCTGAGGTAGGGGGCGTTGCGGCCCCGGGCGCCGGGCCGCAGGGTGCGCGCGTACCAGTGGCCGTTCGCGTCCGTCTGGATCCGTCCGAAGCCGGTGAACTCCACCCCGTTGCGGCCCAGGAAGCCGCCGGAGGCCGGGTCCCGCCGCATCGAGCCGTCGGCCGTCGGCAGGGTGCCGGCGGGGTCCGGGCCCCACAGCTCCACCAGCGCGTCCGGCAGGGGCGCGCCCTCGCCGTCGTACACGTACCCGTGCACGGTGACGGTGCCGGGGTGCCCGAGGGGCGCGATGTCCTCGCCGCCGGGGAAGGGCAGCGCGTGGCCGTAGAACGGGCCGACGGTGTGCGCGGGGGTGGGCGGCACCCTCCCCGGCCGGCTCGTGTCGATCCTCGTCATGGCGGTCAGCGTCCTTCTTCCGTCCAGGTGGCGGCCGGGCCGTCGAGCACGATGTCCCAGTGGTAACCGAGCGAGAACTCCGGCACCGACAGGCCGTGGTCGTAGGTGGCGACCAGGCGCTGCCGGGCGGCGTCGTCCGTCACGGACTGCAGGATCGGGTCGTACGGGAGGAGCGGGTCGTTCGGGAAGTACATCTGCGTCACGAGCCGCTGGGTGAACGCCGGGCCGAAGACCGAGAAGTGGATGTGGGCCGGGCGCCAGGCGTTGACGTGGTTGCGCCACGGGTAGGGGCCCGGCCGGACGGTGGTGAAGCGGTAGAAGCCGCCGTCGTCGGTGAGGGTGCGGCCCACGCCGGTGAAGTGGGGGTCGAGCGGGGCGTCGTGCTGCTCGCGCCGGTGGGCGTACCGCCCGGCCGCGTTGGCCTGCCAGATCTCGACGAGCTGGCCCCGCACCGGGCGGCCGTCGCGGTCCAGCAGCCGGCCGGAGACGGTGATGCGCTCGCCGATCGGCTCGCCCGCGTGCCGGCGGGTGAGGTCGTTGTCGGTCTCGGTGACGTCCCGCTCCCCGAAGGCGGGGGAGGACAGCTCCACCAGCTCGGGGTCCTCGGTGACGTCGATGGCGACCGGCGGCTGCCTGGGGTGGCGCAGCACCGAGGAGCGGTACGGCGGGTAGGCGCGGCGCGGGTGGTGCTCGACGGGCGCGCCGCCGGCGACGCGCTTCGCGTACGCGGCGTGTTCGGCCGCGATCTCCCGGTCGATGTCGTGCTGGGTGAGCGTCATGGGAGTCCCCGGGGGTTCCTGGAAGGGCCTGGCGTGGTTCCCGGTGCTGACGTGGACGTCCTTCACCCGCTCGCCTCCGGGACGGTCAGCCCGGCGCCGGTCCTGCCGGTGATCTCGTCGACGCTCACGCCGGGGGCGCGCTCCACCAGCACCAGCCCGTCGCCGGTGACGTCCAGGACGCCCAGGTCGGTGACGATCCGGTGCACGCACGCCCTGCCGGTCAGCGGCAGCGTGCAGACGGGCAGGATCTTCGCCGAGCCGTCCTTGGCGGTGTGCGTCATCACCACGATCACCCGCCGGGCCCCGTGCACGAGGTCCATCGCCCCGCCGATGCCGGTGACCAGCCTGCCCGGGACCGCCCAGTTGGCCAGGTCGCCGTGTTCGGAGACCTGCATCGCGCCGAGCACGGCGACGTCGATGTGCCCGCCGCGGATCATCGAGAACGACAGCGCGGAGTCGAAGAAGGAGGCCCCGGGCCGGACGGTCACGGTCTCCTTGCCGGCGTTGACCAGGTCGGGGTCGACCTGGTCCTCGGTGGGGTAGGGGCCGGTGCCCAGGATGCCGTTCTCCGACTCCAGGACGACCTCGACGCCCCGGGGGAGGTGGTTGGGGATCAGGGTGGGCAGGCCGATGCCCAGGTTGACGTACTGCCCGTCCCGCAGCTCGCGGGCCGCGCGGGCGGCCATCTCCTGACGCGTCCAGGCCATCAGCGGCTCACCGTCCGCCGCTCGATCCGCTTGTCCGCCGCCTGCTCCGGGGTGAGGGCGACCACGCGCTGCACGAAGATCCCCGGCAGGTGCACCGCGTCCGGGTCGATCCGGCCGGGCTCGACCAGCTCCTCCACCTCGGCGACCGTGACCCGCCCGGCCATCGCCGCGAGCGGGTTGAAGTTGCGGGCGGACTTGTTGAACACCAGGTTCCCGTGCCGGTCGCCCCGCGCCGCGCGCACCAGGGCGAAGTCGGTGCGGATGCCGCGCTCCAGCACGTACTCCACGCCGTCGAACTCCCGGACCTCCTTCGGCGGCGAGGCGAGCGCGACGCCGCCGTCGCCGTCGTAGCGCCAGGGCAGGCCGCCCTCGGCGACCTGGGTGCCCACTCCGGCCGGGGTGTAGAAGGCGGGGACGCCGGCGCCGCCGGCGCGCAGCCGCTCCGCCAGGGTCCCCTGCGGGATCAGCTCCACCTCCAGCTCCCCGGCCAGGTACTGCCGGGCGAACTCCTTGTTGGCGCCGATGTAGGAACCGGTCACCCGGGCGATCCGCCCGGCCGCCAGCAGCACCGCGAGCCCGGACTCCATCGCCCCGCAGTTGTTGGACACCACCGACAGGGCGCTCACCCCCCGCTCGTACAGCGCCCGGATCAGCACGTCGGGCACACCGCTCAGCCCGAAGCCGCCGACCGCCAGCGACGCGCCGTCCGGCACGTCGGCCACCGCCTCCAGGGCCGAGGCGACCACCTTGTCCATCCGCGAGGCCCCCTGTCCCCCTGGCGTCCCGACCCTCGGATTTAGTCAGGGCACTGATTATTTCCGCGAAGTGCCCTCACGCTTCCATCGGAGGGGCGGAGCGTCAAGGCCCCTGTCCGAACAGGGAAAGGGGGCGGGAGGAGTGGCGGGCGGGAGAGGTGAAGCCGGGTATTGTTCAGTGCACCGACGAAAACGACCGTGGGAGCGCACATGGCCGCGGTGGACCTCACCACCCACCCCGGGCACCTGGCCCGGCGGCTCCAGCAGGCGCACCACCTGCTGTGGAACACGATGGTCTCCGAGGAGATCACCTCGCCGCAGTTCGCCGTCCTCAACGCGCTCGTCGCCGAGCCGGGCCTGGACCAGCGCACGGTGGGGGAGCGGGTCGGACTCGACCGGTCCACCACCGCCGAGGTGATCGGCCGGCTCGGCCGCCGCGGGCTGCTGGACAAGGTGCGCGATCCGCAGGACGGCCGCCGATTCCTGCTGCGCCCCACCGGCGAGGGCGTGCGCGTCCACCGCAGGCTGGCCGTGCGCACGGCCCGGATGAACCAGGTCTTCCTCGCCCCGCTCTCCGCCGAGGAGCAGACCCTCTTCCTCGACCTCGTCCGGCGGGTCGCGGACGCGGCCGAGGGGCTGCGCCGTCCGGCCGAACCCCTGGCCGCCCCGCGCTGATCAGGGCGCCTTGACGAGCACCACCCACACCGGGCCCCCGGCGAAGTTCACCGGCGTGCCGTCGCCGGTGGTGAACGCCGTCCCGCCGGCGGCCGTCGCGCGCTTCCAGCGCACGTCGTGGGCCCGCCCGTCGCGCAGCACCTGCGCCGTCCCCGAACCCACCGTCTCGGTGTAGGGCGAGTTGCTGCCGAGGAAGTCCCGGTAGGCGGACGCGCGCACCGTCACGTACTGCACGACCACGGTCGCGGCCGTCACCCGCCCGCCCTCGGGCGTGACGGCCGGCGTGCCGTCCATGGCGACCAGCCAGCGGCCCTCGGAGCCGGACCAGGTGAAGGTGAAGCGGGCCGCCGGGTAGCGCACCGTGCGGGAGGACTCGGGCGTGCCGCCGGCGGGCGCGGGACCGTAGTGGAAGCCGGTGGTCAGGGCCTCGGGGCCGGGGGCGGAGGGCAGCAGCCTGCCGGGCCGCAGGTAGAGGTTGTGCGGGGCGGGCCTGTCGCCGCCGCGGAAGTACGCACCGGGCGCCTCGGCGGGCGTCCTGGCCTCCAGCGGTGCCCGGTCGATCACCGGCAGCAGTTTGCTCTGCGCCCCCGAGAAGGCGAGGACCGGCCGGTGGAACTGGCGCAGCAGTTCCAGGTCGGACTCGCGTGCGCTGCGCACCGGTCCGACGGCGTCCGGCAGCCCGGTCGCGTACACCGCCATCAGACGGCTCAGCCCGCCCTCGACCTGCTCCACGTACACCACGTCCGCGGCGTCGACGCCCGCGTGGGGGCGGGCGTCGGGCGCGTTGTCGAGCTTCACGGCCAGCACCGGCGGGACGGTCCGGGGCGGCTTCGGCGACGACTCCTGCGGCGACGTCCGCGGTGACCGCTGCGGCGAACCTCGGCCGTCGTCCGGCGAGCCGCCCGTCCCCGTGCAGCCCGCCGCCAGGGAGGCCGTCAGCGCCGCGGCCAGCAGCGCCGTCGCCGTCGTGCCGCGCCGTGCGCGCGTCCTTCGTCCCATGCCCACCGTCGCCCTCGCGCCCCGAATCCTTGATATGTCTCGATTGTCAGCTTATGTACCTATCGATGGCCACAGTCGATCGTTTTTGGTCCAAAATGATGCAACTTGTGGCCTGTCGTGGCGAACGTGTTCGGCGCGGGACGCCCGGGTACCCGGGCACGGCCGTACGACCGGCGCGCACACACGACGGAGGGAGCGCGAGGCGATGAGGGCAGTCACCTGGCAGGGCAAGCGGGACGTGCGAGTGGAGACCGTGCCCGATCCGAAGCTCCAGGAGCCGACGGACGCGATCATCCGCGTCACCTCCAGCGGGCTGTGCGGATCCGATCTGCACCTGTACGAGGTGCTCACCCCGTTCATGACGCCGGGCGACATCCTCGGCCACGAGCCCATGGGCATCGTCGAGGAGGTCGGCGCCGGCGTGCCCGACCTGCAGGTCGGGGACCGGGTCGTGGTGCCGTTCCAGATCGCCTGCGGCAACTGCTGGATGTGCCTGACCGGACTGCAGACCCAGTGCGAGACCACCCAGGTCACCGGCGAGGGCATGGGCGCCGCCCTGTTCGGCTACACCCGCCTGTACGGCGCGGTGCCGGGCGCCCAGGCCGAGTACCTGCGCGTCCCGCAGGCGCAGTACGGCCCGATCAAGGTGCCCGAGGGCCCGCCCGACGACCGCTTCGTCTACCTCTCCGACGTCCTGCCCACCGCCTGGCAGGCGGTCGCCTACGCCGGCGTCCCGCAGGGCGGCAGCGTCGCCGTTCTCGGGCTCGGCCCCATCGGCGACATGGCCTGCCGGGTGGCCCAGGTGCAGGGAGCCGGACGGGTGTTCGGCGTGGACCTGGTCCCGGAGCGGCTGGCCCGGGCCCGCGAGCGGGGCGTGGAGACCTACGACCTGAGGAGCTTCGACAACGAGAAGGAGCTCGTCGCCGCGATCCGCGACGAGACCGACGGCCGCGGCCCCGACGCCGTGATCGACGCGGTCGGCACCGAGGCCCACGGCAGCGCGGTGGCCCGCCTGGTGCAGAACACCTCCGCCCTGCTGCCCCGCAAGCTGAGCGGCCCGATGGCGGAGCGCTTCAGCGTCGACCGGCTCGCCGCCCTGTACACCGCCATCGACCTGGTGCGGCGCGGCGGCACCATCTCGCTGTCCGGCGTGTACGGCGGCATGGCCGACCCGCTGCCGATGCTCACCCTCTTCGACAAGCAGGTCCAGATCCGGATGGGCCAGGCCAACGTCCGCCGCTGGACCGACGACATCCTGCCGTACCTCACCGACGAGGACCCGCTGGGCGTGGAGGACTTCGCCACCCACCGGGTGCCGCTGACCGACGCGCCGCGCGCGTACGAGATGTTCCAGCGCAAGCAGGACGGCGCGGTCAAGGTGCTGATGCAGCCCTGACGGCGGGCGCCCGCCGCGTGCCGAGGACCTCCGCGCGCCCGTCACCGGCCCGGCGGGCGGCACCACGGGCGGGCTCCCCGGCTCCCGGCACCCCGGTCCCACGAACGCGCCCGCCCGGGTCCCCGGAGGTGCCGGGAACCCGGGCGGGCGCGGCCGGGCCGGGCGGGGACCGCCTACAGCTCCCTGATCCGGATGTCCCGGTACGAGACCACGTCCGTCGTGCCGTGCACCTGGAGCCCGATGTAGCCGGAGGCGAACCGCCGCCCGTCCGTGCCCGGGTCGTCCGAGCGGGGCGGGGAGAAGACCTGGCCGCCGGCGTTGTCGAACTCGTTGATCAGCACGCCGTTGCGGAAGACCGAGTAGTGCTGGCCGACCACGCGGATCTCGTAGTCGTTCCAGGTCCCCTTCTGCGTCACGCCCGCGCCGGCCAGGCCCACCCGGTCGAAGCCGTAGACCGAGCCCGTCTTGTACATGTCGCCGTCGGGCCGGTCGAACACCTGCACCTCGTGGCCGTACTTGATGGCGGCCCACTCCGGCCGGGGCTCCTCGGGGTGGTCGTGGACCCACGGGAAGCGCACGAACACACCGGAGTTGGCGTTGCCGGTGCCCGGCGCGTCGTCACGCCACTGCAACCGCAGCGAGAAGTCGCCGTACCTGCGCTGCGGGAACCACAGCATGCCGAGCCCCGGCTTCGTGGTGCCCGAGGTGATCGACCCGTCCGGGTTCAGCGCGAAGGAACCGCCGCCGACCTGCTGCCACTGCGCGAAGGACGCCGCGCTGCCGTCGAGGATCTTCCGGTAGCCGTCGGTCTGGCCCGGCCTGCCGATCCCCGACTCGCGGGCGGCCCGCTGCACGGCGCGGTACTCGCGCCGGTCGACGACCCCCTCCTGGAGCAGCCCGTCCAGGACGGTCTCCACGTGCTTCAGGAACAGCGCGTGGGACGTCCACTCCTTTTCGTCCTCGATCAGCTCGCCGATCCGGCACCGGCTGTCGGTGACCCGGTTGGGCACACCGGAGTCGACCGTGCCGACGATCACGGTCGACCGCTCGTCGAGCTCCGGGCAGTCCGGCGCCGGGACCTGGCCGGCCACCACCGTGAGGACGGCCGTGCGGGCCGCGGCGGTGTTGCCCGCCTTGTCGGTGGCCCGGTAGGCCACGGTGTGCGCCCCGGCGCGGTCCACCACCACCGGACCGGAGTACACCAGGTACGGGCCGCCGTCGAGCGAGTACTCGATCCGGTCGACGCCCGAGCCGCCCTCGTCGGTCGCCGTGACGGTCACCTTGGCGCTGTTGACGTACGCGCCGTCGGAGGTGCGCGTGCCCTCGACGGTCACGCCCGTCACCGGCGGGACGGTGTCCTGCGGGGGCGCGGCGACGACCGTGAACGTCACGCTCTTCTCGGCGGAGACGTTGCCCGCCTTGTCGGTGGCGCGGTAGCGCACGGTGTGCGCGCCCGTCTGGTGCACCATCACCGGGGCGGTGTAGGGCTGCCAGGCGCCGGAGCCGACGGCGTACTCGATGCCGTTGACGCCGGACCCGGTGTCGGAGGCCGTGACGGTGACGGTCGCCATGCCGACGTACGCCCCGTCGGCGTCGCGCTGCCCGCTCACCGTCGCCGAGGTCTCCGGCGGCGCCGTGTCGTCCGACGGCGGGGCGACGACCGTGAACGTCACGCTCTTCTCGGCGGAGACGTTGCCCGCCTTGTCCAGGGCGCGGTAGCGGATCTCGTGGGTACCGGCCCGGTCGACGACGACCGGTGCGGTGTAGGGCTGCCAGGCGCCCGCGTCGCCGGCCGCGTACTCGATCCGGTCGACGCCCGAGCCGCCCTCGTCGGTGGCGTGGATCGTCACGCTCGCCGAACCGACGTACTGGCCCTGCGGGTTCTGCGCCCCGTCGACGTGCGCCGAGGCCTGCGGCGGCGTCGTGTCGCCGCCCCCGCCCCCGGTCACCACGAGCACGCCCCGCATCTGCCCGTGGCCGGGGATCGTGCAGTGGTACAGGTAGCGGCCCGGTGTGAGGGTGACCTCGGCCGTGTACCGGCCGCCCGCGTCGTCGGCGGGGTTGGCCAGGATGTTCAGCGGGACGTCGTCGTTGTACTCGGGGTCGCTGGTGACGAACGTCAGCGTGTGCGGCATGCCGGTGGTGTTGCCGGTCGCCGCGCTGTTCTCGAAGACGATCGTCGCGGGGCCGGCGACCGCGGTCTCCGGCGCCGAGGTGTACCGGGTGATGTCGTCGCCGGCGGTCCAGGTGAGGACCTGTCCGGCGGCGGCCGGCGCGTCCGGCCGTCCGGTCGCGGGCGCGACCTGCAGGCCGAGCACCATCAGCACGGCGGCCAGCAGGGCCGTCCGGATCCTTCGTCCGCGTGTCACCGCTGTGTCCCCCTCGCCAGCCGGTCGGCGGACGGCGTCGGCCCGCCGCCCGTGTACGTCACCCGCCACAGCGCCGACCTGGAGTCGGAGGTGAAGAAGCCGCGGCCGTAGTCGAGGACGTACAGCGCGCCGTCCGGGCCGAACTTCCAGTCCATGAGGTTGCGGATGCCGTCGTTGCCGCCCGGCACGATCCGCTTCAGCGACTCCGCGTGCACGGGCGGACCACCCTCTCCCTGCGTCGCCGGGTCCATGAGCACCGCGTGGCGCGGCTGGTCGCCGTCGTAGAAGTCGCCGACGAACCACTTGCCGTCCCAGTAGGACGGCCACTTGACGGTGCTGCCGGCCGGGACGTCGGCGTACCGGTAGACCGGCCCGTTCATCGCGGCCTGCCCGCCGCCCTTGAGCCACGGCAGCCGGTAAGTGGCCTCCTCCGGCTTGTAGGAGGGGATGCCGTTCGCGTCGCGCGGGTAGACCGGGGCGCCGCCCTGCGGGGAGTACCAGATGTTGTTGCCGGTGACCGGCGGCAAGTCGACCAGGCCGTCGTTGTTCGGCGACTCGTTCCTCGGGTGGGCGCAGTCGTACCAGCCCAGCGGCTTGGACGGATCCGGCAGGTTGCGGTCCCGGTAGGGCTGCGCGTCGCCCACGCAGTACGGCCAGCCCCGGTTGCCGGCCTCGGTGATCACGGCGAAGGTGTCGTACTTGGCGGGACCCCACACCGGCGACGGGGCGGTCGCGTCCGGGCCGACCCATCCGGCGTAGAGGACGTCGGTGGTCCTGTCGACGAAGATGCGCGCCGGGTTGCGCACGCCCATCACGTAGATCTCGCCGCGCGTCTTGCCGCCGCCCTCGTCGCTCTCCCTGCCCGTGAAGAGGTTGCCCTCGGGGATCGTGTAGGTGCCGTCGGGCTCCGGGTGGATGCGCAGGATCTTGCCGTTGAGGTTGTTGGTGTTGCCGGCCGTGCGGCGCGCGTCGGCGAACGACACCCCCTTGAAGTGGGGTTGCGGGTTGTTGCCCGAGTAACCGCCGCTGAAACCGCTGGAGTTGTTGTCCCCGGTGGCGATGTACAGGTTGCCCCGGGAGTCCCAGGCCATCCCGCCGCCCGCGTGGCAGCAGCTGTGGATCTGCACCGGCCAGGCGAGCAGCACCTTCTCGCTGTCCAGGTCCAGCTTGTCGGTGGCGTGGTCCAGGGTGAAGCGGGAGACGCGCCGCTCGGCCATGTGGGTGTCGCGGTTGATCCGCGCGTGGGGTGTGTAGTGCAGATACACCCAGCCGTTCCGGTCGAAGTGCGGGTCCAGTTCGATGCCGAGCAGTCCTTCCTCGACCTTGGTCAGCTCGTCGCCCCCGCCCTTGTTGCCGAAGACCGTCAACTCGCCGGCCAGGGTGACCTCCCCGGTCGCCGGGTCGTAGACGTGGACCTGCCCCGTGCCCTTGCCGACGTCGGGGTCGTTCCAGTCGGTGATCACGGGCCGGGAGGAGTCGGTGCCGCCCCGGCCGATGTAGAACACCCGGCCGTCGGGCGCGGTGACCAGGCCGTGCGGCTCGCCGATCTGGTCGTTCTGCCCGGGCTGGTTGGGCCGGGTGAGCCGCTCCGCCTTGTAGTTGCCGGCGATCGTCGCCTTGCAGTCGGCCTGCACCAGGCGGGTCGCCCACAGCAGCGCGCCGCGCAGATGGGCGCGGAAGTCGGTCTCGTCGTACGACGACGCCGTGCCGCCCATGCCGGTGTAGAAGGACCGTCCGCCGTCGTAGTCCCGGCACCAGCTGACCGGGTGGTCCCAGCCGTTGGCGCCCGCCCCCGGCTGGTAGGTGGACTCCCGTACGCGTGCGACCGTGTGCACCGTGCCCGACGGGTTCTTCGCCCAGTTCAGCCACTTGTCGGGCCGCTTCCACTGGACCGGCAGGTCCCGGGTGGCCGGGTGCCGCCGGTCGCCGACCTCGACCGTGGCCCGCTGCACCGCCGCGGGAGCGGAGGCGGCCGGGCGGGCGCCGACGAGGCCGGTGAACCAGTCGGAGTACGGCTCCGCGCGGGCCGCGTCGTGGATCCCGACGAAACCGCCGCCGGCCTCCATGTACGCCTCCAGTCCCGCCTCCTGCTCGGGATCGAGGACGTCGCCGCCGCCGGTCAGGAACACGATCGCGTTGAACCGCCCCAGCCTCGTTCCGTCGGTGAAGACGGAGGCGTCGTCGGTGGCCCGGACCTCGAAGCGCTGGTCCGCCGGACCGGACAGGCCGATCCTCTCGATCGCCTCGATCCCGGCGTTCACGACGGGCGACTCGTCCCCGGCCGCCGCGGATCCGTGGAAGATCAGCACCCGCACGTTCGCGCCGCCCGGCGGCGACTTGATCGACATCGTTGTCAGGGGCGGCTCCGGAGCGGGGCGCGCGCTCGCGGCGGGAGCCGACAGCAGCCCGGCGGCGACGGCGGCGGCCGCTGCGGCGGCCGCCCAGGCCCGTCTCGTCGTGCTCAACCCTCGTAAGTGCATGGGCCCCTCCTCGGTCACGGCAGCAGCGCCAAGGAAGCTAGACCTTTTCGCGTCACCCGCCAAGAGATAGGACCGCAACGCAACGAACTTTGTCCTGACCGTGGATAAACGGCCGCGGGACCGCTACCGTCTCACGGGTTCATGACAACCATGTCGCGGTTCGTCCCGTCAGTTCCTTCTGGAAGTGGGGAGTTCGCATGGACAGGCGCAGCTTCAACCGGCGGGTCCTGCTGGGGGGCGCGGCCGTCACGACATCGTTGTCCCTGACTCCCGAGACGGCCGTCGCCGGCCCGTCGGCGCGGACGGCGCCCGCCGGGGGCGAGGTGAGGCGCATCAGGCTGTACGCCGAGAGACTCCCCGACGGACAGATGGGCTACGGCCTCGAGAAGGGCGGGGCGACCGTCCCCGGCCCGCTGATCGAGCTCAACGAGGGCGACACGCTGCACATCGAGTTCGAGAACACGATGGACGTCCCCGTGAGCCTGCACGTCCACGGTCTGGACTACGAGATCTCCAGCGACGGCACGAAACTCAACGGGAGCGACGTCGAACCGGGCGGCACCCGCACCTACACCTGGCGCACCCACGCCCCCGGCCGCCGCAAGGACGGCACCTGGCGGTCGGGCAGCGCCGGCTACTGGCACTACCACGACCACGTCGTGGGCACGGAACACGGCACGGGCGGCATCCGCAAGGGCCTGTACGGCCCGGTGATCGTCCGCCGCAAGGGCGACGTCCTGCCGGACCGGACGCACACGGTCGTCTTCAACGACATGCTGATCAACAACAGGCCGGCGCACAGCGGACCCGACTTCGAGGCCACGGTAGGAGATCGCGTCGAGTTCGTCGTGATCACGCACGGCGAGTTCTACCACACCTTCCACCTGCACGGTCACCGCTGGGCCGACAACCGCACCGGCACGCTCACCGGGCCCGACGACCCGAGCCAGGTCGTCGACAACAAGATCGTGGGCCCGGCGGACTCCTTCGGTTTCCAGGTGATCGCGGGGGAGGGCGTCGGAGCGGGCGCCTGGATGTACCACTGCCACGTGCAGAGCCACTCCGACATGGGGATGGTGGGGCTGTTCCTGGTGAAGAAGCCGGACGGGACGATCCCGGGGTACGACCCGCACGAGCACGGGCACGAGCCCCGGCGGGCGTCCCGGTCCGAGCCCCGGCACGAGCACGAGCACTGACGGATCATGGCCGGGTGCTCTCCGTCCTGACCCGGTGCTCCTGACGCGGTGCTCCTGACGCGGTGACCCGCGGGCCCCGCCGGGCCCCGGGTGCCGCCCGGCTCCGCGACGGCCGCCGCCCGTCGCGCCGGGTCCGCGCCCGCCGGCGGGGTTCGGACCGGTCCCCGGGACGGCCGGCGCGGGCGCTTCCCGCCCGCAGAGAGCGCTCTCACCTCCGTGCCCGGCCGGGGCTATCCTGATCGGCAACCGCCGGTGAGGAGCAGAAGTGACCGAGACAGCGCCGCGTCCCACACTGGAGGCCGTGGCCGCCCGGGCCGGGGTGTCGCGGGCCACCGTCTCGCGCGTGGTCAACGGCGCGGACGGCGTGCGCGAGCCGCTCGTCGAGCGCGTCCGGCGGGCGGTGGAGGAACTCGGTTACGTCCCCAACCAGGCAGCCCGCAGCCTGGTGACGAAACGGCACGACGCCGTCGCCGTCGTCATCGCCGAACCGGAGACCCGCGTCTTCGCCGACCCCTTCTTCGCCCAGCAGCTGCGCGGCATCAGCAAGGAGCTGACCGCCCACGACAACCAGCTCGTGCTGCTGCTCACCGAGGGCCGTGACGACCACGCCCGGGTGGGCCGCTACCTCGCCGGCGGCCACGTCGACGGCGCGCTGGTGTTCTCGCTGCACCTGGACGACCCGCTGCCCGGACTGATCCACAACGCGGGGGTGCCGACCGTGTTCGGCGGCCGGCCGGGGTGGAGCGACGGCACGGCCCCCCGGGCACCCGGTTCCGCCGGAGCGGGGGACGCCCCCGCCGCCGTGTACGTGGACAGCGACAACCGGGGCGGCGCCCGCGAGGCCGTACGGCACCTCGTCGGCCTCGGCCGCACCCGCATCGCGCACATCACCGGCCCCCTGGACCAGACGTCGGCGGTGGACCGGCTCGACGGCTTCCGGGACGTCATGGCCGACGCCGATCCGCGGCTCGTGGCCGAGGGCGACTTCACCCCGTCCGGCGGCGAGCGCGCGATGCGGGAACTCCTCGGCCGCCGCCCCGACCTGGACGCCG
Organism: Streptomyces sp. NPDC052701; assembly: GCF_040678355.1. Lineage (NCBI taxonomy): Bacteria > Bacillati > Actinomycetota > Actinomycetes > Kitasatosporales > Streptomycetaceae > Streptomyces > Streptomyces sp. NPDC052701. The sequence goes on along the minus strand of NZ_JBFATO010000010.1, from coordinate 115,320 downwards.
TGTTCGCCGCCAACGACATGATGGCCGCGGGCGCGCTGCGGGTGTTGCGCGAGCACGGGCGGCGCGTACCCGAGGACGTCGCCGTGGTCGGCTTCGACGACATGCCGCCCGTGGCCGAGCAGACCGACCCGCCGCTGACGACCGTCCGCCAGGACATCGAGGCGATGGGCCGGCTGATGGCCCGCCTGCTGCTGCGCGACCTGGACCACCGCGCCACGGGCGAGCCGTCCGCCGGCGCCCCCTCCAGCGTGGTCCTGCCGACGACGCTGGTACGGCGGGCGTCGGCCTGAGGCCTGTCGTCGGACTCCCGCCTGCCCCGCGACGCCCCGCACGCACTCCCGCCGCACCGGGCGCAGACCCGAGTGCATCCCGTGCGCGGGCCGGCGCCCGGCACGCCGGGAGCACGCACCCGATGCCGCGGGGCCCGCCCTCCGGGCGGACGACGGGAGTTTGACGACAGGCCCTGGAACGGCCGCAGCGGTCGGCCGAAGCGGAAGGAGCCGAGCCGGTCCGGCGCCGGCTCCGCCCGGGCCGGGGACCGCGGTCCGGCGCTCACGCACATCCGGGAAGTGCCCACGGTGGTGCGGGCGGGGAGCGGCGTCCGCGCACGGGCGCGTGTCTCACCCCTCCCGCGGCGCACTCCTGATCACCGCGAAGCGGGCCCCGAAGGGGTCCGCGAGGCGGGCGGCGCGGCCGGCGCCCGGGACGTCCGCGGCGGGCACGCGGACCGTGCCGCCCAGCCGCCGCGTCGCCGCGACGACCGCGTCGACGTCGGTCACCTCGAAGTACGGCAGCCAGAACGCCTGCGTCTCCACCGGGTCGTCGGCCAGCGGGACGACGCCGCCGAACACGCCGTCCTCCCCGGTCCCGGCGGGATTGAGGCACGTGTACGCGCCGCCGGGGAAGACGGCCGAGGTCTCCAGGCCGAGCACGGCGTCGTAGAACGCGGCCGCCGCGGCGACGTCCGGGGTGTACAGCTCCACCCAGCTCAGCGCACCGGGCTCCGCGGCCACGTCCACGCCCCCGGTCCGCCCCGGCTGCCAGACGCCGAACGGCACACCCGCCCGGTCGGCCAGGACCGCCATGGTGCCCCGGTCCATCACGTCCACCGGCTGGAACAGCACCCTGCCGTGCGCCCGCTCGGCCGCCCTGGCCGTGGCCTCGGCGTCCGGGCTGCGGAAGTACACGGTCCAGGACGGCGGGCCCTGCCCGGGCGCGGCCCGCACCGCGCCGGTCACGGTCCTGCCGTCCAGTTGGAAGAAGCCGTAGCCGCCGGCCTCGGGCCCCGCCGGGCGGAACGTCCAGCCGAGGACGCCGCCGTAGAAGGAGATCGCGCCGTCGAGGTCGGGCGCGGTGACGTCGACCCAGTTCGGCGAGCCGTCGACGAAACGGGTGGTGAGCATCGTCGCCCTCCTCGCGAGCCCCCGCGGCGGATCCCGCGGTCTGCCCTGTCGAGTCTTCCACCGCCCCGTGGCCGTCGCCCCCCGGCCGTGACCCCGGGCCGTCGTCTTCGGAGCGCCGCCGTGCGCCGGGGCGCCCGGCGCGGCAGCATCAAGGCGGCCGGAGGCCCCGGGCACCGGCGTTGATCGCACGTTGACCGAACGTTTTGCGCTGCCGGGCACGCTGCTGACCATGCACATCGACACGATCACGACGTCCGGCCCCGACTGGCAGCAGGAGGCGCTGTGCGCGCAGACCGGGGCGGACTTCTTCTTCCCCGAGCCGGGCAGCTCGGTGCGGGAGGCCAAGCGGATCTGCGGCATGTGCCCCATCCGCTCCGCGTGCCTGGAGTACGCGCTCGACAACGACGAGCGGTTCGGCGTCTGGGGCGGCCTGTCGGAGAAGGAGCGGCTGGCCCTGCGGCGCGCCTCCCGCTGGGCACACGGCTCGTGAGGTCGTCCGGCCGGGCGGGCGGCGGGCGGCGGGCAGGGGCGGAAGGCCCGTCCGTCCGGCCGCTCCGCCCCGCCCCTGCCGGAGGTCAGTTGCCGGCGCGGGCCGCCATCCGGGCCTTGCGCGCGGCCAGCTTCTCGTCGAACTTCGCCGCCTCGGCGTCCAGCCCGCTCATGTACAGGCCGAGTTCCTCCTGGGCCTGGCGGCCCTCGGGGCCCAGCCCGTCGATCTCCATGACCTTCAGGAAGCGCAGCACGGGCTGGAGCACGTCGTCGTGGTGGATCCGCAGGTTGTAGACCTCGCCGATCGCCATCTGCGCGGCGGCCCGCTCGAAGCCGGGGATGCCGTGGCCGGGCATCCGGAAGTTCACCACGACGTCCCGCACCGCCTGCATCGTCAGGTCGGGCGCGAGCTCGAACGCCGCCTTGAGCAGGTTCCGGTAGAAGACCATGTGGAGGTTCTCGTCGGTGGCGATGCGGGCCAGCATGCGGTCGCAGACCGGGTCGCCGGACTGGTGCCCGGTGTTGCGGTGCGAGATGCGGGTGGCCAGTTCCTGGAAGGCGACGTAGGCGATCGAGTGCAGCATCGAGTGCCGGTTGTCCGACTCGAAGCCCTCGCTCATGTGCGCCATGCGGAACTGCTCCAGCTTGTCCGGGTCGACCGCGCGCGAGGTGAGCAGGTAGTCCCGCATCACGATGCCGTGCCGGCCCTCCTCCGCCGTCCAGCGGTGCACCCAGGTGCCCCAGGCGCCGTCCCGGCCGAAGAGGGTGGCGATCTCGTGGTGGTAGCTGGGGAGGTTGTCCTCGGTGAGCAGGTTCACCACCAGCGCGATCCGGCCGATCTCGGTGACCTTGGACTGCTCCTTGTCCCAGGCCTCGCCGTCCTCGAAGAAGCCGGGGAAGTTGCGGCCGTCGCTCCACGGCACGTACTCGTGCGGCATCCAGTCCTTGGCGACCTGCAGATGTCGGTTGAGCTCCTTCTCGACCACTTCCTCCAAGGCGTACAGCAACCGGGCGTCGGTCCAGACGGAGGGGCTGCCGAGGTGCGGGGAAGCGATCGTCATGGGAACTCCAGGGGGACGAGTGACAGGGAACGGCCCGGCGAGCGGCGCCGGGAACCTACGCAATCGTAGGCTACGAATCCGTAGGTTACGAGTCCGTAGGTTAAGGGTGTCGTAAAGACCGCTGATCAGCCGGTATTGCGCGGAGAGTCGCCCGATGCGCCACCGGCCCCGGACCCGCAGGTCTCAAGGGCCGGACGGGGCGGGGACCGGCCGGTCAGGCGTACAGCTCCCGCAGTCGCACCGAGAGACATGTCACACAGCCCTCGAGCTTCTCGAACTCGCTGATGTCCACGACGACCGGCTCGTACCCGAGGTCCGTGAACAGTTCGGCGGTCCTCGGCGCGCTCGCCGCCATCAGCAGCTTGCCACCGCCGAGCAGCACGACGTGGGCCCCCGACTCCTCGGGCACCGGCAGGAAGCGCGCGAACAGCGACGGGGCGTCCAGCTTCGGGAGGTGCCCGATGACCGTCCCGTCCGGCAGCGCCGTGACCGCCGTCTTCAGGTGCAGCACCTTGCCGACGGGCACGGGGACGACCCGCGCGCCCAGCGGTTCGAAGGCCGCCCGCAGCTGCTGGACGCCGGCCGCGTTGGTGCGGCCGCCGCGGCCGACGTAGACCGTGTCACCGACCTTCAGCACGTCACCGCCGTCCAGCGTGCCGGGCTCCCGGATCCGGTTCACCGAGCAGCCGAGACCGGCCACGACCTCCTCGACCCCCGCGGTCTCCGCGCGCCGGGACCCGGCACCGGGCCGCGCGATCAGCGCCACGTTCCTGTACATCACCACCGTGTCCTCGACGAACACCCCGTCGGGGCAGTCGTCGGCCGGGCCGACCTCGATCGTCTCCCAGCCGTGGGCGCGCAGCGCCGCCACGTACGCCTCCCACTGCGCCACCGCGAGGCCGGTGTCGACCCCCGTCCGTTCGATGTGTGTCACCAGGCCTTCGGCCAGGCGGGGACCGGGGCGGCGGACGAGGGCCTTCTTGCTGGGCACGGGCGGGACTCCGTATCGACGGGATTCAAAGGGAATCGACGGGACAGGTCGGGGACGGCGCCGACGGTGCCTGCGTCACCGGCCGGACCCCGTCGACGGTCGGCGGACCATCATGCAGGGCCGTTCCGGTCGAGGCCACCTCCGGGGGACGCGGCCGGGGGCGCGGCCGGGGCCGGCGGGCGGGGAGCGGCGGCGCACGGGGCGCCGGCCGGGACCGGGACGCGCGGGCGGGCGCGTCCCGGTCCGCCGGGGACACGGGTGTCCGGATGCCCCCGGCGGACACCTGCGGACCGGACCGGGCTGGGCCGGACCGGGCCGGGCTCGACGCGGCGCGGCGCGCCCGTGCGGCCCGGCCCCGGTGCCCGCGGGGGCCGTCTCACCGGCCGGGGCCGGCGGCGGTGCCCGTCACGGCCCGCCTCAGGTGCTCACCCGTGAACGACCCCTCGGCGTCGAGGAGCCGGCGGGGCGTCCCCTCGAACACCACGCGTCCGCCGTCCCTGCCGCCGCCCGGGCCGAGGTCGATCACCCAGTCGGCCCGGGCGACGACATCGAGGTTGTGCTCCACGACGACGACGGTGTTGCCCGCGTCCACGAGCCGGTCGAGCAGCGCGACGAGCCCTTCCACGTCGGCCATGTGCAGACCGGTGGTGGGTTCGTCGAGGACGTACACGGCGCCGGTGCGGTGCAACCGGGTGGCCAGTTTGATGCGCTGCCGCTCGCCGCCGGAGAGCGTCGACAGGGGCTGGCCGAGCGTGAGGTACGCGAGGCCCACGTCCCGCAGGGCCTGCAGCCGGCGCCGCACGCCCGGGTCGTCGAAGAAGCCGAGCGCCTGCCCGGCCGTCATCTCCAGCACGCCGGCGACGGAGTGGCCGCCCACGGTCAGGCGCAGCACCTCGTCCTTGAAGCGCCGCCCCTCGCAGGCGTGGCACGTCGTGGTGACGGGGTCCATGAAGGCGAGGTCGGTGTGGATGACGCCGCGCCCCTCGCAGGTGTCGCAGGCACCGGCGGAGTTGAAGCTGAACAGGCCCGGCTCCGCCCCCGTCTCGCGGGCGAAGATCTTCCGTACCGTGTCCATGATCCCGAGGTACGTCGCCGGGGTCGAGCGGGCCGAGATGCCGATCGAGGACTGGTCGACGACCACCGTGCCGGGGTGGGCGGCGGTGAACTCCGTGACCAGGGTGCTCTTTCCCGACCCGGCGACCCCGGTCACGGCGGTGAGCACCCCGGCCGGGAAACACACGGTCACGTCCCGCAGGTTGTGCCGGCCGGCGCCCTTCACCCACAGCTCGCCCGTCGCCCGGCGCACCTCCTCCTTCACGGCGGTGCGGCGGCGCAGGCACCGCCCGGTCGGGGTGTCCGACGCGGCCAGTTCCCCGGGCGTCCCCTCGAACACCACCCGGCCGCCCTCGGAGCCCGCGCCCGGACCCATGTCGACGACGTGGTCGGCCAGCGCGATGACGTCCGGGTCGTGCTCGACCACCAGCACGGTGTTCCCCTTGTCCCGCAGCCGCAGCAGCAGGTCGCCCAGGCGGCCCACGTCGCGCGGGTGCAGGCCGACGCTGGGCTCGTCGAAGATGTACGTCATCCCGGTCAGGCTGGAGCCCAGGTGCCGCACGGTCTTCAGCCGCTGCCCCTCGCCGCCGGAGAGGGTGGCGGTCTCCCGGTCGAGGCTGAGGTAGCCCAGACCGATCGCCTCGATGCGTTCGAGCGCGGCGACGGCGGCCCCGGCGACCGGCCGGGCGACCGGGTCGTCGATCTCCCTGAGCACGGCGATCAGGTCGGTGACCTGCATCCGCACGCAGTCGGCGATGGACAGGCCGTTGATCCGGGTGGCCAGCGCCGCCGCGTTGAGACGTGCCCCGCGGCAGACCGGGCAGACGCCCTCCACCAGGAACGCGCGGACCAGGTCGCGGGTCTTCTGGCTCATGGCCGACAGGTCCCGCTTCAGGTACAGCCGTTCGAAGCGGTCGGCGAGCCCTTCGTACTCGGTGGTCCAGGTGCCGCCGCTGCCGCTGACGGTGACCTTGCTGCCGGGCCGCCCGTGCAGGAGGAATTCCCGCTCGGCGGCGGTGAACCGCCCGACCGGCTTGTGCGGGTCGAGGTCGGCGCTGTTGGTGTACGCCTGCCCCTGCCAGGTCCCCACGGCGAACGGCGGGAACCGGACCGCCCCGCCGGCCAGGGAGCGGTCCGGGTCCAGGATGCGGTCCCAGTCGGGCCGCACCGTGCGCCCGAGCCCGTCGCACTCGGGGCACATGCCCGACGGGTCGTTGAACGAGTACGCGGTCGCCGGCCCGGCGCTCGGGGTGCCGTGCCGGGAGAACAGCACCCGGATCACCGAGTAGACGTCCGTCATCGTGCCGACCGTGGAGCGCGAGTGGCCGCCGACCGGCCGCTGGTCGACGACGATCGCGGGGGAGAGGTCCTCGATGCCGTCCGCGTGCGGCCGCTCGTACTTGGGCAGCCGGTTGCGGACGAACCACGGATACGTCTCGTTCAGCTGGCGCTGCGACTCCACCGCGATCGTGTCGAAGACGATCGACGACTTGCCCGATCCCGAAAGGCCGGTGAACACGGTCAGCCGGCCTTTCGGGATGCGGAGGGTGACGTCCTTGAGGTTGTTCTCCCGGGCTCCGGTGAGGGTGATGGCATCGTGCGTGAACTCGGTCATGCCGCCGACGCTAGGCGGGAAACCCGACAGCTTCTGGCGTGATTTCCTTCAGTTCCCCGTCCTCCAGCAGCAGCCAGCGGGTGATCCCGAGCGACTCCAGGAACGGCAGGTCGTGGCTGGCCACGATCAGCGCCCCCTCGTAGGAGTCCAGCGCCGTGGTGAGCTGGCGGACGCTCGCCATGTCGAGGTTGTTGGTGGGCTCGTCCAGCATCAGCAGCTGCGGTGCCGGTTCGGCCAGCATGAGGGCGGCCAGCGCGGCCCGGAAGCGTTCGCCGCCGGAGAGCGTCGCCGCCTTCTGGTCGGCGCGGGCGCCCCGGAACAGGAAGCGGGCCAGCCGCGCCCGGATCCGGTTGGCGGTGGCGCCCGGCGCGAACCGGGCCACGTTCTCGGCGACCGTCAGCTCGCCGTCCAGGACGTCGAGCCGCTGCGGCAGGAACCGCAGCGGGACGTGCGCCCTCACCTCGCCCGCCACCGGCGCCAGCTCCCCGCAGACCGTGCGCAGCAGCGTGGTCTTGCCCGCGCCGTTGCGCCCGATCAGCGCGATCCGCTCCGGACCGCGCAGCTCGAAGCCGCCGCGCACCCGCGCCCCGTACGCCGGCTCCAGGTCCTGGAGCGTGAGGACGGTACGGCCCGGCGGCACGGCCGTGTGCGGCAGGTCGACGCGGATCACGTCGTCGTCGCGCACGGCCTCCACCGCCTCGTCCAGGCGCTCCCTGGCCTCGGCGAGCTTCTCCTCGTGCATGACGCGGTGCTTGCCCGCGGACTCCTGCGCCGCCCGCTTGCGCGCCCCCATGACGATCTTCGGTTCACGCTTCTGGTCCCACATCTTCTGCCCGTACCGCCTGCGGCGGGCCAGCTTGACCTGGGCGTCGGCCAGTTCGCGCTTCTGCTTGCGCAGGTCCGCCTCGGCGACGCGCACCATCCGCTCGGCGGCCTCCTGCTCGACGGCGAGGGCCTCCTCGTAGGCCGAGTAGTTGCCGCCGTACCAGGTGATCTCCCCGGAGCGCAGGTCGGCGATCTGGTCGACCAGTTCGAGCAGGTCGCGGTCGTGGCTGACCACGACCGTCACGCCCGGCCAGGACCCGACGGCCGCGTACAGCCGCCGGCGGGCGTACAGGTCGAGGTTGTTGGTGGGCTCGTCGAGCAGCAGGACGTCCGGGCGGCGCAGCAGCAGCGCCGCCAGACGCAGCAGCACCGACTCGCCGCCCGACACCTCGCCGACGGTGCGGTCCAGGCCGAGGTGGCCCAGGCCGAGTTCGCCCAGGGCCGCCAGGGCGCGCTCCTCGACGTCCCAGTCGTCGCCGACGGTCTCGAAGTGCTCCTCGGCCGCGTCGCCCGCCTCGATGGCGTGCAGCGCGGCCCGCCGCCCGGCGATGCCGAGCGCCTCGTCGACCCGCAGGGCGGTGTCGAGGGTGACGTTCTGCGGGAGGTAGCCGACCTCGCCGGCGACGCGGACGGCGCCCTCGGCCGGGAGGAGCTCCCCGGCGATCAGTTTCAGCAGGGTCGACTTGCCCGACCCGTTGACGCCGACGAGCCCGGTCCGGCCCGGGCCGAAGGAGACGTCCAGGCCCTCGAAGACGGGAGTGCCGTCGGGCCAGGCGAAGGAGAGGGACGTGACGGTGACGGAAGTGGACATACGGCCTCGCGGTTGCTCGGTGCGGTCAGGGGCAGACGCGTATCGAGACACCGCGCGGCGGTGACCGACGGCCGGAGGGAGAGGTCCTGGACAGTACCGGGCATGAGAAAAGCCCCGTTCCGCAAGGACGGCTCGAACGCCGAGGTCGCACACGACATCCACACCCCACGGGTGTGACGCGGTGTCTCAGGACCTCAGACGAGCAACGTCCTTCTCCAATCGGCGGCAACAGGACCGCTCTACACCGTAGGAGGGGCCGGTGCGGCTGTCAACGGATTACCGCAGCCCGGCCCGACCGCTAAGGAGGCCCCGTGCCCAACGGCCCGCTCTCGCTGCCGGCCCGGCTCTACCTGCTGGCCTGGGACACCGCACGGCGGGAGGTCACCGGCACCGCCCACCTCCACCACCTGGTGCGGGCCGGCGCGCTCACCGAACTGGCCCAGCGCGGCCTGCTCGTCGACGACGACGGCGTCGTCACACCGGTCGACCTGGACTCCCGCACCGGGGACACCGTCCTCGACGGACTCCTGGAACTGATCAGCGAGTCCCGTCCGCGCCGCTGGCGCACCTGGGTGACACTGCGGGCGCGGGTCACCCTGGACGCCGTCCGGGAGCAGCTCGTGGCCGAGGGGTACCTGCGCGCGGAGAAGAAACGGGTGCTCGGGGTGTTCCCGTCCGTGGAGCACGTACTGGACCGGGCCGGTGCCGTGGAGGCGCTGCGCGAGGAGGCGCGGGTCGTGCTGGAGGGGCCCGGGCCGGTCGCGGACGTCTCCGACCGGGACGCGGCGCTGGTCGCCCTCGCCGCCGCGGCCCAGCTGCGCACCGTGCTGCCCGCCAGGGACCGCGCCCGCCACAAGGAACGCCTGGAACGGCTGACCGAGCGCAGCGGGGCGGCGGCACCGGCGCTGCGGCAGGTCGTGCGCGAGGTGCGGACGGCGGTGATCGCGGCGGTGACGGTGCCGGCCGGGGCGGCCCGCGGCTGACGGACGATCCTGTCGCATTCCCGCCAGCCACCGCCCGCGCCCGGCTGGTTGGGTGAACGGCATGACGAACCCCGCGACCGTCCTTCGCGACCGCGCCCTGGCCTTCCGCTCGCTGCACGTGCCGGGCCGCCCGCTCGTCCTGCCGAACGCCTGGGACACCGCCGGCGCCCGCCTGGTCGAGGACGCCGGCGCCGCCGCCGTGGCGACCACCAGCGCCGGGCTCGCCTGGGCGCTCGGCGCGGCGGACGGGGACCGGCTGGACCGCGACGGGGCCCTGGCCGCCGTCGCGCGCATCGCCGGCGCGGTCCGGGTGCCCGTCAGCGCGGACGTCGAGAGCGGTTACGCCGGGGACCCGGCGGGCGTCGCCGGCACCGTCCGCGCGGTGCTCGCCGCCGGCGCGGTGGGGGTGAACATCGAGGACGCCCTGCACGACGGCGGGGACCGGCCGCTGCGGTCCGTCGCCGAGCAGGCCGAGCGGATCGCCGCCGCCCGCGAGGCGGCCGACGCGGCACGGGTGCCGCTGTTCGTCAACGCCCGCATCGACACCTTCCTGCGGGGCGCCGGGGGAGTGGACCTCACCCTGGAGCGGGCCGCCGCCTTCCTCGCCGCGGGCGCCGACGGCGTCTTCGTACCCGGGGCCGTCGACCCGGGGATCGTGAAGGTGCTCGCCGACGGCGTGGACGGGCCGCTGAACGTGATGGCGGGACCCGGCGCACCGCCGGTCGCCGAGCTGGCCGCCCTGGGCGTCGCGCGCGTCAGCGTGGGCTCGGGCCTGGCGCAGGCCGCGCACGCCCTGGTCCGCCGCGCCGCGCGGGAGCTGCTGGACGCGGGGACCTACGGGTCGCTGGCCGGCGGGCTCGACTACGGGGAGCTCAACACCCTGCTGGGGCAGTCGCGTTAGCGGACGTACCGCGGCGGTTCCGGCGGGCCGTGCCCGGCTCGCGCCCGGCGGGCGTCCCGGCCGGGGCCGGGCCGCCCGTGCTCAGCGGGCGTCCCGCATCAGCTCCGCCAGGCCGTGGTCCAGGTCGAGCTGCAGGTGCTCCAGGCCGGCGGGCACGAGCTCGCCGGTGGCCTCCAGGAAGCGGCGCACCTCGCCCGAGCGGACGTGCACGACGGCGGTGCCCTCGGGCGCGTGGAACTCCAGGACGGTGCGGTCGTAACCGTACGGCCGCACCCGCACGTCGCCGTCTCCCTCGGGCCCCCGCAGCCCCGCGGCGAGCAGCTCGCGGGCGAAGGTCCAGCAGACCTCGACGCCCTCCAGGGTGGCGGGGGCGGGGAAGGTCATGCGGACGGCGAACGGGTCGCGCCGGTCGTAGTGCAGCGTGGCGGGAATGCTCGGCATCCGCGGCGCGGCGGCGACGAGGCGGGCCTCAACGGGCTGCTCGATGACGGTGGACAACACCTTGCTCCCTCGTGACGGCTGGACGGACTTCCGGGGCGGATGCGGCCGGGCACTGGAAGAGACGACGGAATCAGCCAATCCGTGCACACCGGGGGCGAGTGACCTCTGTCACCGCGTTCATGCACGGCGGTGACGCGGTTCTTCTCACGCGCCCCGCAGGGCGTGCAGGGCGCGTGACGCACCGTCCGCCCGCCGCCTGCCGCCCGCCGGACGGCACACCTGGCCCGCCACGAGGCGCTCGGGGAACACGCGACGGACGGGACGGACGCGGCACGGCGGCGGCGGTGCTGTGCGCGGTGGCCGTGGCCGCCCCGGCGGCCGCACCCGTCCGGGCGGGGAACCCGCGCGCCCGGCGCCTCGACGGCACGCCCCCGTCCGCCACCGCCGCCCTCGCGGCCGGCCCCGCCGGCACCGGCCCCACCACGGACGCCGGCCGCGCCCGGCGCACGATCGGCACGGGTTCGTACGGCACCGCCGACCGCGCCCCCACCTCGGCTGCCGGCCCGCCGGGCGGGAAGGACCGGGCGGCACGGCCGAGGCACCGGGCAGGCGGCGGATCCGGAGGGTGGCGTCCGCCGGCGACGTGGGTACCCGTGCACGGAACGGGAGAGGAAGGGAGCGGACATGCCACGCGGTTCGAGCTCCAAGAGGGAGCGTCAGTACGAGCACATCAAGAAGAGCGCGCAGGACCGGGGCGAGAGCACCGGGCGCGCCAAGGAGATCGCCGCACGGACGGTGAACAAGGAGCGCGCCCGCTCCGGCGAGTCGAAGACCGCCAGCCGCAGCTCCACCCAGGACATGTCGTCCGGCGAGCGCGGCGGCCGGCGGTCCGGCCAGGGTTCCCAGGGGCCCACCTACGACCAGCTGTACGAGGAGGCCAAGCGCCGTGACGTGCAGGGGCGTTCGAGCATGAACAAGAGCGAGCTGCAGCGGGCGCTCGGCGGCAAGTGAGGCGTCCGCCCCGGAACGTCCCGCGGAACGTCCCGCGGGAGCGCTCCGGCGCGGGCACCGCCTCGTCGCCGCGAACTCCGCGCCGCGGTACGCGCACACGCCGGCCGTGACGAACGGACCCCCGGCCGTGGCCTTCCCGCTGCGCGCGTGGTCTTCCGCTACGGCGGTGACCACCCCGCCGTCGCGGGGGCTCTCGCGCCCGGACGCCGGGAACACGCCCTGGGCGCACCACTCTTCGAGCCGGGTCGCGCGTTCCTCCGGCAGGACGCCGAGCGGGGCGGCGCGACCCGGCTCCGGGACGGGCACGGGCCCGCCCCCGGCGCCGCCGCGGCGGTCCGCCGCCCCGTAGGCTCGTGACCACCATGACGACCGTAGGCATTCCCGCGGGCTGGCCCGCGACCGAGGAGCGGGCCCGCGCGGTCCAGGACGAACTGCGCGAGCGGGTGGTGCTCGGCGAGCCGGGACCGCCGCCCGGCACGGGCCGCGTCACCGGCGTCGACGTGGCCTACGACGACGAGCGGGACCTCGTCGCCGCGGCGGCCGTCGTCCTGGACGCGGCCACCCTCGACGTCGTCGCCGAGGCGACGGCCGTGGGCCGGATCAGCTTCCCCTACGTCCCCGGGCTGCTCGCCTTCCGGGAGATCCCCGCCGTCCTCGCCGCCCTGGAGGCGCTGCCCTGCCCGCCCGGCCTGGTCGTCTGCGACGGCTACGGCCTCGCCCACCCGCGCCGCTTCGGCCTCGCCAGCCACCTCGGCGTCCTCACCGGCCTGCCCACGATCGGCGTCGCCAAGAACCCCTTCACCTTCACCCACGACGACCCGGACGCGCCGCGCGGCAGCACCTCCCCGCTCCTCGACGGCAGCGAGGAGGTCGGCCGTGCCCTGCGCACCCGGGACGGCGTCAAGCCGGTCTTCGTCTCCGTCGGCCACCGCGTGAGCCTCGCCAACGCCTGCGCCCACACCCTCGCCCTCACCCCGCGCTACCGCCTGCCGGAGACCACGCGCCGGGCGGACGCGCTGTGCCGCGGGGCGCTGCGCGAGGCGGCCCGGGCGAACGAGCCCGGCGTTCCCGCCGGCCGCGGGCGACCGGGGGTGGTTTGACCCCGGCGCCGGTGCTCCGGCGCGGCGGGGCCGTCCGGGACCGCACCGCGCGGAGGTCTGCGTGCCCCGCCGCACGGCCCGGCCGGCCGGTCACGGCGGGCGGCCGCTCGTCGGGCGGCCCCGGGGCCCGGCCCGGTTCCCCGCCGCGGCGGCAAGGCCGCGGCCGGGCGGTCTGAGTACGGGCTCTGAGTACCGGCTCTGAGTACCCGTACGGATGCCGGGCCGCCGCCCCGCCCGGCAGGCTGGGGCCCATGACGACGCACCGTGCTCCCAAGCCAGTCACCGGCCCCGGCCGGCCCGTCGAGCGGGCCGTGACCATCGGGCTGGTCCTCGCCGTGCTCGCCGGACTCGGCTGGATCGCCGGGATGATCTACACCCTCGCCGGGTGGCCCCTGTAGGGCACCGGGGCCGTACGGCGCCCGCTCAGCGCGCCGCCGCCACGCGGAACCGGATCCCCGCCGCACGCAGCCGCTCGATCAGCGCGTCGCCCATCGCCACCGCCGTGGTGACCTGCCCGGCCGTCGGCGGGAGGTCGTCCAGGGCCAGGGACAGGGCCGACTCGGCGAACATCTTCGCCGTCTCGTCGTACCCGGGATCGCCGCCGGCGACCTCCGTGCACACCCGCCGGCCGCCGCCCTCACCCACGAACCGCACGGAGAACCAGCTCCTGGCGCGCTTCTCGGCACTCGGCCCCTGCCCGGGCCTGAACCGGTCGGACAGCCAGCGCCGCGCGGGCGGCAGCTGGGCCGCCACGGCCAGCGCGCCCACGGCCGCCGCACCGCCCACCGCGACGGGCAGGTGCCGGACGGCCGCGTAGTGCCGGTAGCGGAAGTCGGGCCCGTACCGCTGGAGGGCCTTCGCCGAACGCCGCACGATCTGCGGGTCGATGGTCGGCAGCGGCAGCGCCCAGGCGCCGACCTCCGCCGCGAAGCGGGGCGCGCCCGTGGGCGCCGAGGCCCGGCGGCCCATCAGGCGCGGCTCGTGCCGCCGCCGGTCCCGCGCGGCGGCCCGCATCTGCCGGTGCCGGGCGAGCTGGCCCAGGGCCGAGGCGAGGGTGCCGCCCGAGAAGGCCGCGTCCGCGGTCACGAAACCGTCCACGGTCAGCGGCACCCCCTCGGGCAGGTGCCGGACGGTGAAGTACACCCCCAGATCGTGCGGGACGGAGTCGAAACCGCAGGCGTGCACCAGCCGCGCGCCGGTCTCCCGCGCGCGTGCGTCGTGGCGGACGTACACCAGGTCCACGAATTCCGGCTCACCGGTGAGGTCGAGGTAGTCCGTGCCGGTGTCCGCGCAGGCCGCGGCCAGTTCCTCGCCGTACGTCACGTAGGGGCCCACCGTCGTGGCCACCACGCGCGCGTGCTCGGCGAGGGCGCGCAGCGAGGCCGGATCGGACACGTCCGCGTGCACCACCCCGATCCCGGGGCCGCCGGGCAGCCGCTCCCGCAGCCGCCGGAGCTTCTCGCGGCTGCGGCCCGCGACCGCCCAGCGCAGCCCCTCGGGCGCGTGAGCGGCGAGGTACTCCGCGGTGAGCGTCCCGACGAAACCGGTCGCCCCGAAGAGCACGATGTCGTACGGACGGTCCGTCCTGTTCAGCCTGCTCATGACACCCCTTGGTCGTGCGGCCGCGCCGCTGTCGCTGGCTGAGGCTAGCGTGAGGGGAGCGGAGCCCGACGACGACTCGGGCGGAACGCGATGACGGTACCCGGCCAGGCCCGGAAGAAGCGGGAGAAAGCACGCGGGTCCGGCCGGGCGCGGGAGGACCACCGGGCCGTCGCGTCCGGACGGCTGGCGGCGGAGCCGGCCGGGCGCCGAGCCCGCGGCGCCGCGCGCGGACGGCCCGGAGCCCGCACAATGGACTAAGCGCTTGCTCGCCCAGGTCTTGTGCCGGGTGGAACGCGTTCCTAGCATCACCGGTGTTACATCGGTCGTGTCACAGTCACAGCGCTGGGGGCTGGATGGCAACGGCAAGGACGCCGGGGGACGGCCCGCTCGCCGGCGTACGCGTGGTCGAACTCGCCGGCATCGGGCCCGGCCCGTTCGCCGCCATGCTCCTCGCCGACCTCGGCGCCGACGTCGTCCGGGTGGACCGGCCCGGCGGCCCCGGACTCGCGATCGACCCGGCGTACGACGTCACCAACCGCAACAAGCGCTCGGTGGTCGTCGACCTGAAGGACCCGGACGGCCCCGCCCGCGTCCTCGGCCTCGCCGCCCGCGCCGACATCCTCGTCGAGGGCTACCGCCCCGGTGTCGCCGAGCGCCTCGGCGTCGGCCCGGACGCCTGCCACGCCCGCAACCCGCGACTCGTCTACGGCCGCATGACCGGCTGGGGCCAGGACGGACCGCTGGCCCGGCGCGCCGGACACGACATCGGCTACATCGCCCTCACCGGCACCCTCGGCATGATCGGCCGGCCGGACGCGCCGCCGCCGCCCCCGGCCAACCTGGTCGGCGACTACGCGGGCGGCTCCCTGTACCTCGTCGTCGGCGTCCTGGCCGCCCTGCACCACGCGCGCGCCACCGGCACCGGCCAGGTCGTCGACGCCGCCATCGTCGACGGCACCTCCCACCTCGCGTCGGCGATCCACGGCATGCTCGCCGCCGGCGCCTGGCAGGACCGGCGCGCCGCCAACCTCCTCGACGGCGGCTGCCCCTACTACGGCACGTACGAGACGGCCGACGGCGGGTACATGGCGGTGGGGGCGCTGGAGCGGCGGTTCTACGACGAGTTCCTCGGCCTGCTCGGCATCGAGGACCAGGCCGCCGCCCACCAGGACGTCACCCGGTGGGACGAACTGCGCGCGCGGGTCGCGGCCCGCTTCAGGACCCGCACGCGCGAGGAGTGGACCGCCGTCTTCGAGGGCTCCGACGCGTGCGTGGCGCCCGTCCTGTCGCTGGGCGAGGCCCCGCGCCACCCGCATCTCGCCGCCCGCGGCACCTTCACCGACCACGACGGCATCGTCCAGCCCGCCCCGGCCCCCCGTTTCTCCGCGACCCCCACCACGGTCCGCACCGGCCCCGCGCGACCGGGTGCCGACACACGGGAGGTGGCCCGAGACTGGGACGTGCCCGCGCTCCTGCCGTCCCGGGACCCACAGTGACCCCGTCCCGACCCCCTCAGCGAAAGGCCTCCTCGTGAGCACCGAAGCGTACGTGTACGACGCGATCCGCACCCCGCGCGGGCGCGGCAAGGCCGACGGCGCCCTGCACGGCACCAAGCCCATCGACCTGGTCGTCGGGCTCATCCACGAGATCCGCGCCCGCTTCCCGGACCTGGACCCGGCCGCCGTCGACGACATCGTCCTCGGCGTCGTCGGCCCGGTCGGCGACCAGGGCTCCGACATCGCCCGGATCGCCGCGATCGCCGCCGGACTGCCCGACACGGTCGCGGGCGTGCAGGAGAACCGCTTCTGCGCCTCCGGTCTGGAAGCCGTCAACATGGCCGCCGCCAAGGTGCGGTCGGGCTGGGAGGACCTCGTCCTCGCGGGCGGGGTGGAGTCGATGTCCCGGGTGCCGATGGCCTCGGACGGCGGCGCCTGGTTCAACGACCCGATGACCAACCTCGCCGTCAACTTCGTCCCCCAGGGCATCGGCGCCGACCTGATCGCCACCATCGAGGGCTTCTCCCGGCGGGACGTCGACGAGTACGCCGCCCTGTCCCAGGAGCGGGCGGCCACGGCGTGGAAGGAGGGCCGCTTCGAGAGGTCCGTCGTGCCGGTCAGGGACCGCAACGGGCTCGTCGTCCTCGACCACGACGAGCACATGCGCCCCGGCACCACCGCCGACTCCCTGGCCAGGCTCAAGCCGTCGTTCGCGGACATCGGTGAGCTGGGCGGCTTCGACGCGGTGGCGCTCCAGCAGTACCACTGGGTCGAGAGGATCGACCACGTGCACCACGCGGGCAACTCCTCCGGCATCGTCGACGGCGCCGCGCTCGTCGCGATCGGCTCCCGGGAGGCCGGCGAGCGCCACGGACTCACCCCGCGCGCCCGGATCGTCTCCGCCGCCGTGTCCGGCTCCGAGCCCACCATCATGCTCACCGGCCCCGCCCCGGCCACCCGCAAGGCGCTCGCCCGGGCCGGGCTGACCATCGACGACATCGACCTCGTCGAGATCAACGAGGCGTTCGCGGCGGTCGTCCTGCGCTTCGTCAAGGACATGGGCCTGTCCCTGGACAAGGTCAACGTCAACGGCGGCGCGATCGCGCTGGGCCACCCGCTCGGCGCGACCGGCGCCATGATCCTCGGCACGCTCGTCGACGAACTGGAGCGCCAGGACAAGCGCTACGGCCTCGCCACGCTGTGCGTGGGCGGCGGCATGGGCATCGCGACCGTGGTCGAACGCATCTGAACCCCCGGCGGAACCGAGCGACTTCTTTCTACGGAGACCCCATGACCGAGAGCACCGCCATCCGCTGGGAACAGGACGACACCGGCGTCGTCACCCTCGTCCTCGACGACCCCGGCCAGTCCGCGAACACCATGAACCGGGCGTTTTGCGACTCGCTCGCCGCGGTCGCCGACCGCCTGGAGGCCGAGAAGGACACCGTCCGGGGCGTGATCCTCACGTCCGCCAAGAAGACCTTCTTCGCCGGCGGCGACCTGCGCGACCTCATCCGGGTCACCCCCGAGACCGCCCAGGAGCTGTTCGACGGCGGCATGGCCGTCAAACGCGACCTGCGCCGCATCGAGACCCTCGGCAAGCCGGTCGTCGCCGCGATCAACGGCGCGGCCCTCGGCGGCGGTTACGAGATCGCCCTGGCCTGCCACCACCGGATCGCGCTCGACGCGCCCGGCTCCAGGATCGGCTGCCCCGAGGTCACCCTCGGCCTGCTGCCCGGCGGAGGCGGCGTCGTGCGCACGGTCCGCCTGCTCGGCATCGCCGACGCCCTGCTCAAGGTGCTCCTGCAGGGCACCCGGTACACCCCGCGCCGCGCCCTGGAGAACGGCCTGGTCGACGAGGTCGCCGAGACGCCGGACGAACTCCTCGCCAAGGCCCGCGCCTTCATCGACGCCCACCCCGAGTCGCAGCAGCCCTGGGACAGGCCGGGCTACCGCATCCCCGGCGGTACGCCGTCCCACCCGAAGTTCGCCGCCAACCTGCCCGCCTTCCCGGCCACCCTGCGCAAGCAGACCAACGGCGCGCCCTATCCGGCGCCGCGCAACATCCTGGCCGCCGCCGTCGAGGGCGCCCAGGTCGACTTCGAGACCGCGCAGGTCATCGAGGCCCGCTACTTCGTCGAACTGGCCGCCGGGC
Source organism: Streptomyces sp. NPDC052701 (assembly GCF_040678355.1). NCBI lineage: Bacteria > Bacillati > Actinomycetota > Actinomycetes > Kitasatosporales > Streptomycetaceae > Streptomyces > Streptomyces sp. NPDC052701. Next base: position 97,383 of record NZ_JBFATO010000010.1, on the reverse strand, counting down.
AGACGTCGAAGAACATGATCCAGGCGTTCTTCTTCGACCTCCAGGCCGTCAACTCCGGCGCCGGCCGCCCCCGGGGCATCGAGCCCCGCAAGGTCTCCAGGGTCGCCGTCCTCGGCGCCGGCACGATGGGCGCCGGCATCGCCTACGCGTGCGCCCGCGCGGGCATCGACGTCGTCCTCAAGGACGTCTCCCTGGAGGCGGCCGTCAAGGGCAGGGGCCACTCCGAGGAGCTGTGCGCCAAGGCCGTCGCCAAGGGCCGGACGACCCGGGAGAAGGCCGACGCCCTGCTCGCCCGGATCACGCCCACCGCCGAGGTGGCCGACCTCGCGGGCTGCGACGCGGTCATCGAGGCCGTCTTCGAGGACACCTCCCTCAAGCACAAGGTCTTCCAGGAGGTGCAGAACGTCGTCGCCCCCGACGCCCTGCTGTGCTCCAACACCTCCACCCTGCCCATCACCACGCTCGCCGAGGGCGTCGAACGCCAGGCCGACTTCATCGGGCTGCACTTCTTCTCGCCGGTCGACAGGATGCCGCTCGTCGAGATCGTCAAGGGCGAGCGCACCGGCGAGGAGGCCCTGGCCCGCGCCTTCGACCTGGTCCGGCAGATCGACAAGACCCCGATCGTCGTCAACGACTCGCGCGGCTTCTTCACCTCCCGCGTCATCGGCCACTTCATCAACGAGGGCGTCGCCATGGTCGGCGAGGGCATCGAGCCCGCGTCGGTCGAGCAGGCGGCGGCCCAGGCCGGCTACCCGGCCAAGGTGCTCTCCCTGATGGACGAGCTGACGCTCACCCTGCCCCGGAAGATCCGGGACGAGACGAGGCGGGCGGTGCAGGAGGCGGGCGGCACCTGGACCCCGCACCCGGCCGAGGCCGTCATCGACCGCATGGTCGACGAGTTCGGCCGCACCGGCCGCAGCGGCGGCGCCGGCTTCTACGACTACGGGCAGGACGGCAGGCGCACCGGGCTCTGGCCGGGCCTGCGCGAGCACTTCACCAGGCCCGGCCACCGCATCCCCTTCGAGGACATGCAGGAGCGCATGCTCTTCTCCGAGGCGCTGGACACCGTCCGGCTGTTGGAGGAGGGCGTGCTGACCTCCGTCGCCGACGCCAACATCGGCTCCGTCCTCGGCATCGGCTTTCCCGGCTGGACCGGCGGCGTCCTGCAGTACATCAACGGCTACGACGGCGGCCTGCCCGGTTTCGTGGCACGTGCGCGTGAGCTCGCCGAACGCTACGGCGAGCGGTTCACCCCGCCCGCGCTGCTGGTGGAGAAGGCGCGCAAGGGGGAGGTCTTCGCCGACTCAGCCCGTTCCTGACTCCGTGAGCCACCGGCCCAGCTCTTCCTTCAGCGACCGCTGGAACGTCGTGAGGAGCGCCTGCACCACCAGCGGGTGCACGTGCGCCGACAGGGACTTCACGTCCCGCGCGTCCCGCTCGGACACCTCGCCCCGCAGGAGCCGGGAGAGCTCGTGAGCCGCGGCGCGCGAGTGTGCGACCAGGACCTCGCGCGCCGCGAGGATCGTCTCCTCGGACAGGGGGACGTCGAGCAGTTCGACACCGAGCCGCAGCAGGCCGGTGTCGACGCGGAAGGCGTCACCCTCCGGCCGGACCACGCTCATCGCCGCCAGCCGCTCCACGTCCCGCTCGCCGAGCGGGCGGCCCGCCCGCCGCTGCAGCTCCTCGCGGGTCACCGTCTCCACCGTCCTCGGCGTCCAGGACGCCACCACCGCCCGGTGGACCGCCAGGTCGTGCGGGCCCAGATCCGGCGGCAGCCGCCGCAGATGCCGTTCGATGGCCGCCAGCGTCATGCCCTGGTGCTGCAGTTCCTCGATGAGCGCCAGCCGCGCCAGGTGCTGCGGCCCGTAGTGCCCCACCCGCCGCGGACCGATCACCGGCGGCGGCAGCGGGCCCCGGGTGCCGTAGAAGCGGACCGTGCGCACCGTGACGCCGGCCCGTGCGGCCAGCTCGTCGATCGTGAGGGCCGGCTGCCCGGTGTCGGTCGTCATGCGCAGCAGTATCGCTGTCACACCGGTGCTGTGAAACCTGTCGCCACCGTGCCGCGCGCCCCCGTGCGCACCCGTGCGCGACCATGACGTGAACGACCGGTGACCTTGGTGGACACACCCGGTGGATCGTGTGAGAAGTGACGCTCTGTGACGTGCGCCACCGCGTGGGGGCGGATCGCTGTGGGAAGGTGCTGCCTCGGTCTGTGCCTGCATCCAGAGCGCCGGCCGAGGCACATCCGGACACCCGGGCGAAATCCGCCCGGGCGCACCAGAGAGTGGAACCACCCGTGAGCAAGGACGCCGTGAACACGGCTGCGGCCGCGCCGCGCACCGATGCGGCCCGAGTGCCCGCGGACGCGGGCGACGCCGGCTACAGCAAGGACCTCAAGGCCCGCCACGTCAACATGATCGCCATCGGCGGCGCCATCGGCACCGGCCTCTTCCTGGGCGCCGGCGGCCGCCTGCACAACGCGGGCCCGGCGCTCGCGCTGGCCTACCTGGTCTGCGGAGTCTTCGCCTTCTTCGTCGTCCGCGCGCTCGGCGAGCTGGTCCTGTACCGGCCCTCCTCCGGCTCCTTCGTGTCGTACGCGCGCGAGTTCCTCGGCGAGAAGGGCGCCTACGTCGCCGGCTGGATGTACTTCCTGAACTGGTCCACGACCGGTATCGCCGACATCACCGCGATCGCGCTCTACACGCATTACTGGAGCCTGTTCACCGACATCCCGCAGTGGGTGCTCGCCCTGGCCGCCCTCGCGGTGGTCCTGGCCGTGAACCTGATCTCGGTGAAGATCTTCGGCGAGATGGAGTTCTGGTTCGCGATCATCAAGGTCGCCACGCTGGTCGGCTTCATGTGCGTCGGCGTCTTCCTGCTCGCCACCCAGCACGAGGTGGGCGGCCGGACGCCGGGCCTGAGCGTCGTCACGGACAACGGCGGCGTCTTCCCGCACGGCGTGATGCCCGTGGTCCTGGTCATGCAGGGCGTGATCTTCGCGTACGCCGCGCTGGAGCTGGTCGGCGTCGCCGCCGGCGAGACCGCCGAGCCGGAGAAGATCGTCCCGCGCGCGGTGAACTCGATCATGTGGCGCGTGGGCCTGTTCTACGTCGGCTCGGTCGTCCTGCTCGCCCTGCTGCTGCCCGGCTCGGTGTACTCGGCCGACGAGAGCCCCTTCGTCACGGTCCTGTCGAAGATCGGCGTCCCGGCGGCGGGCGACGTGATGAACCTGGTCGTGCTGACCGCCGCGATGTCGTCGCTGAACTCCGGCCTGTACTCCACCGGCCGCATCCTGCGCTCCATGGCGATGGCCGGCTCGGCGCCGAGGTTCACCGCCCGCATGAACCGCAGCCAGGTGCCCTACGGCGGCATCCTGCTGACCTGCGCGGTGTGCGTGCTCGGCGTCGGCCTGAACTACCTCGTGCCGAGCCAGGCCTTCGAGATCGTGCTGAACGTCGCCTCCCTCGGCATCGTCAGCACCTGGGTGATCATCATGATCTGCCACCTGGTCTTCGTGCGCCGCGCCAAGGCCGGCCTGGTCGACCGGCCGCACTTCCGGCTGCCCGGCAGCCCGGTCACGGAGATCGCCACGATCGCCTTCCTGCTGGCGTGCCTCGGCATGATGGGCAACGACCCGGAGGTGGGCCGCAAGACGCTGCTGCTCGTCCCGGTGATCGCCGTCCTGCTGGTCGCGGGCTGGTTCGGCGTCCGCCGCCGGGTGGCGCGGAACACGGACCGGGAGCTGTCGCAGCTCACGAAGTAGCGGGCCGGGACCACTGGCCGGGGCGGCGCCGCGGGCCGGGGCGGCGTCCGCGGGGGACTCGTGCCGGGGGCGCGTACGCCCGGGGTGACGCCACCGCTCCGCCGGTGAAGGGGGACGAGACCGTCCGCTGGGCCGGGGACACCGGGACGGCCTGCGCCCCCGGCGGCCGGCGACCGGCGGCCCGGAGCACGGCCGCTGCCGGTCCGGTCCCGCCCAGTCCGTTCCGGTCCCGGGAGGCGCGGGGCCGGCGAGCCGCGCGGCGGGCGGGCCGGTCAGTCCCGCGACGCGAACGCCCGCAGCAGGCACTCGGTGAAGCGCGCGGCGACGCCCCCGCCGGGATCCAGCCGAGGGTTGAAGACCGTGACGTCGAGGCCGGCGGCCCCGGCACCGGCCAGGGCCGTGCGCAGGACGGTCTCCAGCTCCTGCGGGCCCAGTCCGCCGGGCAGCCGGTAGTCGACCGCCGGCATGACCGCGTCGTCCAGTACGTCCGCGTCGAGGTGAACCCAGTACCCGGCGTACCCGGCACCTCCGGCGTCCGGGCCGCCGCCCGTCAGCAGGCCGACCGCGCGGCGCGCCGCCTCGTCCGGGCCCAGCGCCCGCACGGTGTCCAGGTCCATCGCGTGCAGCCCGGGCGGCAGCGGCTGCATCCCGGCCTCCGCGGACTCCCGCGCGTCCCGGAAGCCGAGCGCGACCACGTCCTCGTCCCGCACCAGCGGACCCAGGCCGTCCAGATCGGCCAGCACCCGCGGCCCGCGGCCGGTGGCCAGGGCGAGCTCCATGGACGCCACCTCGCCGGCCGGCTCCGCCGACGGCTGGTAGAAGTCGGTGTGGCCGTCGAGGAAGAGCAGCCCGGGCCGGCCCCGGCGGCGCAGCGCCAGCAGGTTCCCGAGCAGGATGCTGCAGTCGCCGCCCAGCACCACCGGGAACCGGCCCCGCTCCAGGACCTCGCCCACCGCGCCGGCCAGCGCCACCGCGTAGGCGGCGATGCCGTCCGGGTTGAGGACCCCGGTCACCGGATCCCGCCGCGGGTCGTACGCGGGCGGCTCGACGCGGCCCGCCCGCACCGCCCCGAGCCCTTCGGCCAGCCCGGCCCCGAGCAGGGCCCCGGGCAGGTCCTCCACACCGGTCGGCCGCAGCCCCAGCACGGACGGGGCCTCGACGATCACCACGTCCCGCATGTCCGACCCCCTCGCCGGCCCGCCGGCGCCGGCCGGCCCACGCGCCCGGCGCCCATGGGGCCACGGTAGACCGCCGTACCGGCCGGGGCGCGCCGGCGCCGCACCCGCGCCCGCCGGCGGCGGCGCACCCGGGGACGGCGCACACGGGGACGGTACCGGCGCGGGCCCCGGGCCCGCTCCCGCCGCCGGGGCGGGAGCGGGCCCGGCGGCGGCCGTCAGTGCTCGTGCGCGCCGTTCGTCGCGGCGATCTTCTTCCACGACTTCGGCTGCGCGGCGGCACCCCGCGTCTTCCCCACGGACACCCCGCGCGCCGCCGGAGCGTCCGGCTTGGAGGGCTGGAACAGCCAGGTGTCGAACAGGGCCGCCAGCGGCTGCCTGGACACCTCCTCGGCGTACCGCAGGAAGTCGGCGACGGAGGCGTTGCCGTGGGCGTACGCGCGGGGCCAGCCCTTCAGGACGGCGAAGAACGCCTCGTCACCGATCTCGTTCCGCAGCGCCTGCAGGGCCAGCGCGCCCCGGTCGTAGACCGCGAGGTGGAACTGGTTCTCCGGTCCGGGGTCACCGGGCCTGACCGTCCAGAACGGGTCGTCCGCGGGGTGCGAGGCGTACACGTGGTCGGCGAGCTCCTGCGCCGTGCCCTCGCCCTCGTGCTCGGACCACAGCCACTGCGCGTACCGTGCGAAGCCCTCGTTGATCCAGATGTCCTTCCAGCCCTTGACCGACACCGAGTCCCCGTACCACTGGTGCGCCAGCTCGTGGACGACGAGGGAGACGTTGGAGCCGTTCGCGAACTGCCGCGGGCTGTAGAAGGGACGTGTCTGCGTCTCCAGCGCGTACCCGGTGTCCGTGTTCGGCACGTACCCGCCGAGCGCGTCGTACGGGTACGGCCCGAAGATGCCGGCCAGCCAGTCGGCGATCTCCCCGGTGCGCTCCACGCTCGCGCGGGCCGCGCCGTAGTGGACGCCGAGGTCCTTGCTGTAGGCGTTGACGACGGGGATGCCGCTCTCGCTCGTCCCGGTGGTGATGTCGAACCGTCCCACCGCGAGGGTGGCCAGATACGTCGCCTGCGGCTTGCCGGAGCGCCAGTTCCAGCGGGTCCAGCCCAGCCGTGAGCTCGTGGACTGGAGCGTGCCGTTGGAGATGGCCTGGCTGCCGTCGGGCACCAGCACCGACACGTCGTACGTCGCCTTGTCGAGCGGGTGGTCGTTGCTGGGGAACCACCACCAGGCCGCCTCGGGCTCGTTGGCCGCGACGCCGCCGTCCGGGGTGCGGTGCCAGCTGGTGAAGCCGTACGCCTGCTCGGACGACGGGACGCCGCGGTAGCGGACGACCAGCGTGAACGGTGTGCCCTCGGCCAGCGGCGTGGCCGGCGTGATCTCCAGCTCGTGCTCGCCCGACGTCGTGAACGACGCCTTCGCACCGTCGACGCGCACCTCGGAGACGTCCAGCAGGAAGTCCAGGTCGAGACGGGAGAGGTCCTGCGTGGTGCGGGCCAGGAGGGTGGCCGTGCCCTCGAGCTCGTCCGTGGCCGGCTGGTACTTCAGCCTGAGGTCGTAGTGGGAGACGTCGTATCCGCCGTTTCCGTAGGCCGGGTAGTAGGGGTCGCCGATGCCCGGCGCGCCGGGGGAGTGGCTCGCCGCCGACGCCGGGATCGCCAGCAGGAGGACGGCCGAGGCCAGTGCGCCCGGCACGATGATTCTGCGGTGCACGAAGGGCTCCAAGTCATAGGTGCGGGAAGTCTGTCGGAGCCTATTGACCCCCCGTGCCGCGGGCGTGTCCATGACCACCCCTGTCACACGATCGCCATTCGGCCGTCACGCGGCGCCCGGCCCCGGGGAGCGCTTCCGGCCGCGGACCACGCCACGGGGCGCCGGCCGCCCCCTTCCGCGGGGAACTCCCCGTGCCGGACGCCGGTCGGCAGGACGAGACGCTCGGCCACCGGCGGCACGTGCCCCCGCACCCGACGGCCCCGAAGGGCCTGCCCGGGGCCGCGGACGACCGCCGTGGCCGGATCGCGGCGGCGAGGGGTGCGGCCCGGCCCACGGGCCGCCGGAACACCGGCCCGGCGCGCGCCGGCGGCGCCGCCGACGACCCGCCCGGGGAACCGGAGCCCCTTTGCAGGGGCTGCCCTGCGGCCACCGGCGCGCCTGTGCCCCGTGTGCGGAGGTCGGGGGCGGGTTCGCCCCGCACGGCGTACGCGTGCACCGGGACCGTGACGCCGTGCCGTCCCGCCGCGCCGGTCCCCGCGCGCCCCGGTGCCGCCGCTGCTCGCCGCGCGCGTCCCGTACCGCCCGACGGCGGGGAAACCCGATGTGAGCTATTCGAGGGTCTATTTTGCGCCACGCGTGGTAGGGGCGTAGCGGAGGTACCTCCTCCGTGTCCATCGCCCCGACGAAAGGTGCCGCCTGTGACGCACGACGAACACAGTGACAGGGAACGCCACGCGGGAAGCGCGCTACCGGGTTCGGAAGCGGGCCTCCCGGGTCGGCGACGGCCTCGGACCGACCGGATCGTGTTCGGTGTCACCGCCGTTCTGACCCTGGCGTTCGTCACCTGGGGAGCCGTCGCCACCGACTCCCTCGAAAGCGTCTCCGGCAGCGCGCTCAGCGGACTGATGCACAACGGCGGCTGGGCGTTCATGCTGGCCGCGTCCGGGTTCGTCGTCTTCGCCCTCTGGCTCGCCGCCAGCCGCTACGGCCGCATCCGCCTCGGCGCCGAGGGCGAGGAACCGGAGTTCCGCACGGTGTCGTGGGTGGCCATGATGTTCAGCGCCGGCATGGGCATCGGCCTGATGTTCTACGGCGTGAGCGAGCCGCTCGCGCACTACACGACGGCCCCGCCCGGCACCGACCCGGCCGACTCCGGCGAACGCATGGAGACGGCCATGGCCACCACCCTCTTCCACTGGACGCTCCACCCGTGGGGCATCTACGCCGTGGTCGGCCTCGCCATCGCCTACAGCACCTTCCGCCGGCGCCGCCGCCAGACCATCAGCGCCGTGTTCACCCCGCTCATCGGCGAGAAGCACGCGAACGGGGCCGGCGGCCGCCTCATCGACGTCCTCGCGATCGTCGCGACCGTCTTCGGCTCCGCCGCCTCGCTGGGGCTCGGCACGCTGCAGATCGGCTCCGGAGTGCGGGAGCTGGGCTGGATGGACGAGGTGAGCACCGGGCTCCTCGTCACCATCATCGCGGTGCTGACCGCGGCGTTCGTCGCCTCCGCGGTCTCCGGCGTGGAACGCGGCATCCAGTGGCTGTCCAACACCAACATGGTGCTGGCGCTGGTGCTCGCCCTGTTCGTGTTCGTGGCGGGCCCCACCATCATCGTCCTGGACCTGCTGCCCACCTCCGTCTTCGCCTACCTCGGCGACCTGCCCCAGCTCGCCGGCCGCACCGAGGCCAGCGGCGGCGACGGGGTCGCGGACTGGCTCGGCAACTGGACCGTCTTCTACTGGGCGTGGTGGATCTCCTGGACACCCTTCGTCGGCATGTTCATCGCCCGCATCAGCCGGGGCCGGACCATCCGGCAGTTCGTCGGCGGTGTCATCCTCGTGCCCAGCACGGTCAGCCTGGTGTGGTTCGCGATCTTCGGCGGCTCGGCGATGAAGATGCGGGAACAGGGCCGGCTCGCCGACGAGTCGACCCCCGAGGGCCAGCTCTTCGCCGTGCTGCGCGAGTTCCCCTTCGCCACCGTGACCTGCCTGATCGTGATGATCCTGGTCGGCATCTTCTTCGTCTCCGGCGCCGACGCCGCCTCGATCGTGATGGGCAGCCTCTCGCAGCGGGGCGCGCTCGAACCGGGCCGCACGGTGGTGGTGTTCTGGGGCGTGGTCACCGGTGCGGTGGCCGCCGTCATGCTCCTGGTCGGCAGCGGCCAGGGCGACGCGCTGACCGGTCTGCAGAACCTCACCATCCTCGCGGCGGCCCCGTTCGTCGTCGTGATGCTCCTCATGTGCGTCGCCCTGCTGCGCGACCTGCGCCGCGACCCGCTCGTGGTGCGCGAGCGGATGGGCTTCGAGGCCGTGGAACTGGCCGTCATCGAGGGCCACAAGAAGTACGACGGCGAGTTCGAGCTCCGCGTCGGCCCGGGGCGCGGCCCGGACGTGGAGGGCGACCCGATCGGCAGGCACTGACCGGGGCGCGCCGTCAGCGGGAGGCGAGGCGGGCCGCCTCCCGCGCACAGCCCCAGGCCACGGTCACGCCCGCGCCGCCGTGGCCGTAGTTGTGCACCAGCAGCCGCCCGTCCGGGAGCGGTTCGCGCTCCAGGCGGACCGCGTCCCGCGCGGGCCGCAGCCCCACCCGGTGCGCCAGGACCCGCGCCCCGGCGATCTGCGGCAGCAGCGCCGCGCACCGCGCGACGATCGCCTCGGCCACCGCCGGATCCGGCTCCGTCGACCAGACGTCCTCCTCCGCCGTGCCGCCCAGCACCAGCCGGCCGGGCTGCGGGAAGACGTACGCCATCTCCCCCTCGGCGGTGGTGGAGACGAGCCAGGTGCGGATCCCGGGGTTCTCCACCACGACCAGCTGGCCCCGCACGGGCCGCACGGACGCGTCCGGCACCAGGCTCCGCGCGCCCAAGCCCGTGCAGTTGACCACGACCGGCGCGTCGACCTCCGCGAAGGAGGACACCGCACGCGTCTCGATCACCCCGCCCGCCGCCAGGAACCGCTCCCGCAGCCACGGCAGATGGACCGGCATGTCGATCAGCGGCAGCCGGGCCCGGACCCCCGTCCCGCCGTACTCGCCGGCCGTGGCCGCGCGCAGCCCCGGCACCCGGGCCGCCACCCACCCGGCGACCTCGTCGAGGCCGGTCTCGCCCAGTACCCCTTCGACCGTGCGTACTCCGGTCGTCTCCGGCCGCCGGGCCAGTTCCCCGTACACCTCCAGGGACCGCAGCGCCCACGTGCGCGCGAGCGCGAGCGGCTCGATGCGGTACGGCCACCACAGCGCCCCCGCGACCGCCGAGGTGGTCGCCTCCGGCGGGTCCCGCGTCCACACCCGTACCCGGCTGCCGCGCTCCGCGAGGACGAGGGCGGTCGTCAGCCCGACGACGCCGCCCCCGACCACCACGATCCGGTCCCCCGATGCCTCTGCCACGCGAGGACCGTAGCGGAATGTGTCATGCTGCGCTCAGATCACGTCCCGTGCGGGGATACTCACCGTATGTGTGCCGAGTACGCGACTTTCGGCCTGGCGCCGGCGATGCGGGCCGGCGGAGTCCTCACCGGCGGCGACTACCGGGTCCACCGGGACTTCGTGGACTTCGTCGTCGACGGGCGTCCGCTGCTGTTCCGGCTCTCCGACCTCGACGCCGTCTCCCCGCTGGCCTCCGACGTCCCGCCCGCCCTCTTCACCGCACAGGTCCGCAGCCTGCTGCTGGAGACGGACCCGCCGCTGCCCGGCGGCCGGTACGTCATCTACGGCTGCCCCGAGTGCGAGGACCTGGCGTGCGGCGCCGTGACCGCCGTCATCCGGCGCGACGGCGACGACTTCGTCTGGCGGGACTTCGCCTGGCAGACCGGCGAACACGCCGACCTGGAACTCAACGGCTACCACGGCATGGGACCGTTCCGCTTCCGGGGCGCGGAGTACCGGGCGGCGCTCGGCTCCCTGCTGGACGGCCCGGCCGCGGGCGAGCGGCGCCGCGTCCTGCTCATCGGCGCCCGCGTCGCCGTCCTGGCCAGGCTGGCCGCCGCCCTGCGCACCATCGGCATCGGCGCCGACATCACCCACGACGCCGACGACGTCCCCGCCGACGAACTGCGCGGCTACGGCGCCGTCGCCTTCGGCCGGGCCGTCGGCGCGGAGCAACGGGCCGCCGTGCGCCGCGCCTTCGAACGCGCCGGGGCCAGCGTGACCCACGTCGACGGCCTCGCCCCGATCGTCCCCCTCCTCGTCGCCCAGATCGAACACGCCCTGGACCGCAGCCCGGCCGAGCGGCGCCGGCTGGCCGGCCTGTCCGCCGCGGGCGGCGCCGCGCACGTCGAGGTCACCTCCCCGTGCCGGGTCCGCCTCACCGCCTACCGCCTCGACCGCCTGCACCGCACCCACGCCCACGAGCTGTTCGACGGCGTCCTGGAACCGGGCCGGCACCGCATCCCCCTGGACGCCAAGGCGGTGCGGGGGCAGGCCTACCTCCTGGCCCGTACGACGGGAAGCGTGCTGGCGGCGGCCGTGCAACGGTGAGGAACCCGGGGAGAAACGGGACGCGGGCGATCCGGTGCGGCCGTTAGGATCTGCGGTCTGATGACTGCCACCCTCGTCGCCAAGAACCTCGCCGCCGGCCACGGCGACCGCTCCCTGTTCTCCGGGCTCGACCTCGTTCTCGCCCCGGGCGACGTGATCGGGCTGGTCGGAGCCAACGGCGCGGGCAAGTCCACCCTGCTCAGGATGCTCGCCGGCCTGGCCGCGCCGGAGCAGGGCGAGCTGCGGCTGTCCCCGCCGACCGCGGCCGTCGGCCACCTGCCGCAGGAGCCGGAGCGCCGCCCCGGCGAGACCGTACGGGCGTTCCTGGCCCGCCGCACCGGGGTCACCGACGCCCAGCGGGCGATGGACGAGGCCACCCAGGCCCTCGTCGACGGCGCGCCCGGGGCCGACGACGCCTACGCGACGAGCCTGGAGCGGTGGCTCGCGCTGGGCGGCGCCGATCTCGACGAGCGCGCCGAGGAGGTCGCCGGTTCCCTGGGCCTGGCCGTGGACCTGGACCAGCCCATGACCTCCCTCTCCGGCGGCCAGGCGGCCCGGGCCGGCCTGGCGTCCCTCCTGCTCTCCCGCTACGACGTCTTCCTGCTCGACGAGCCGACCAACGACCTCGACCTGGACGGCCTGGAGCGCCTGGAGCGCTTCGTCGGCGGTCTGCGCGCCGGGACGGTCGTCGTCAGCCACGACCGCGAGTTCCTCGCCCGCACCGTCACCAAGGTCCTCGAACTCGACCTCGCCCAGCAGCGGACCACCCTCTACGGCGGCGGCTACGAGGCCTACCTGGAGGAACGGGAGGTCGCCCGCCGGCACGCCCGCGACGAGTACGAGGAGTACGCCGACAAGAAGGCCGCGCTCCAGGACCGCGCGCAGACGCAGCGCGCCTGGATGGACAAGGGCGTCAAGAACGCGCGCCGCAGGGCGGGCGCCGACAACGACAAGACCGGCCGCAAGTTCCGCAGCGAGGCCAGCGAGAAGCAGGCCGCCAAGGCCCGCCAGACCCAGCGCATGATCGAGCGGCTGGAGGTCGTGGAGGAGCCCCGCAAGGAGTGGGAGCTGCGCATGGAGATCGCGGCGGCCCCGCGCTCCGGCGCGGTCGTGGCGACCCTGCGGGACGCCGAGGTGCGGCGCGGCGACTTCGTGCTGGGCCCGGTCACCCTGCAGATCGACTGGGCGGATCGGGTGGCGGTGACGGGCGCGAACGGCTCCGGCAAGTCCACGCTGCTGGGCGCCCTGCTCGGCCGCGTCCCGCTCGACGCCGGACACGCCTGCCTCGGCTCGGGCGTCCTGCTCGGCGAGGTCGACCAGGCCCGGGGGCTCTTCCACGGACCACAGGCCCTGCTGGACGCCTTCCACGCGGCGGTCCCCGGCCTCGAACCGGCCGACGCGCGCACCCTCCTGGCCAAGTTCGGCCTGAAGGCGGACCACGTCCTGCGCCCGGCGGCGACGCTCTCCCCGGGCGAACGCACCCGCGCCGCCCTCGCCCTCCTGCAGGGCCGGGGCGTCAACCTGCTCGTCCTCGACGAGCCGACCAACCACCTCGACCTGCCCGCCATCGAGCAACTGGAGGCGGCCCTGGACTCCTACGAGGGCACGCTCCTCCTGGTCACCCACGACCGGCGGATGCTGGACGCGGTCCGTGTCGACCGCCGCCTGGAGGTGGCCGACGGCAAGGTGACGGAGCGCTGAACCCCGGCCGCCGGCCGGCCGCCGCCGGAGCCGCGGTCCTCGCCGGGCCGACCCGCACCCCGGGGAGCTCCCCCGGCTCCCGGCTCGAAGCCCCCGGAGGCCTCCGGCCGACTCCCTTCCCCGAGCTCGACGATCCCGGCGGGAACAGGCCCTAGGAGGACGTCAGACGCCGGGCCAGCCCGGGGTAGTCGACGACGACGCCGTCCGCGTCGAACTCCAGGTCGCTGCGGAAGGTGCCCGAGGCGAAGCGGACCCGGCCGCCGCCGTCGGTCCGCTCCAGGTGGGTGTAGGTCTGCCGGGACCTCCGCACCGTCAGACTCGGCACCGCCACCCAGGCCATCAGGAACTCCTGCTCCCCGGGGCTCCGGTGCAGCCCGTGGCGCAGCACCGGCATGGTGTTGGTCAACGGGCACAGCCCCAGGTCGCAGTCGAGGGCCCCGCTCATGTCGGGCAGCCGCTCACCGTCGGCCGTCCACCCGCCCCGGCCGTCGTGCCGCAGGTCCAGCGTGCGGGTGCGCGCCGTCGTCTCGGCCGTCACCAGCAGCCTTCGCGTCACGAACCCCTCACCGGTGTGCAGCTCGTAGGAGATCCAGTACGGCTCCGGTACCGTCCCGACCGCCCGGCCGCGGGCCCGGAGGGCGTCGCCGTCGAAGTCGGCCCAGGCGGTCTCGTAGCCACGGCTCGCCGTGACGTCCCAGGTGAGTACCCGCGAAGTGGTCATGCCGCCACCCTACGAGCGGAACCGGGCCCGGGCCCCGACGGCGTCAGGGGTCCGGGCCCGGACGGGTCAGCGCCGGCCGTTGCCCGGATCGAGCAGGCCGGCGCGGCGCAGGGCGTCGGCCATGGCGCCGTTGGCGGGCGGGGGCGCCTGGCGCGCACCGCCACCGCCGCCACGGCCGCCCTGGCGCTGCTGCGGCGGGCGCCCGCCGCGCTGCCGGCGCTCGCCCGGGGCCTGCCCCTGCGGGGCGGCCTCGTCGTCCAGCCGCAGCGTCAGCGAGATCCGCTTGCGCGGGATGTCGACGTCGAGGACCTTCACCCGGACGATGTCACCGGGCTTGACCACGTCCCGCGGGTCCTTCACGAACGTCTTCGACATCGCGGAGACGTGCACCAGGCCGTCCTGGTGGACACCGACGTCGACGAACGCGCCGAACGCCGCCACGTTCGTCACGACGCCCTCCAGGACCATCCCCGCCGACAGGTCGGAGATCTTCTCCACGCCCTCCTTGAAGGCGGCCGTCCTGAACGCGGGCCGCGGGTCGCGCCCCGGCTTCTCCAGCTCCCTGAGGATGTCGGTGACGGTCGGCAGACCGAACGTCTCGTCCACGAAGTCCTGCGGCCTGAGCGACCGCAGCACCGAGGTGTTGCCGATGAGGGCGGCCACCTCCTGGCCGGTGGTCTTCACCATGCGGCGGACGACCGGGTACGCCTCCGGGTGCACGCTGGAGGCGTCCAGCGGGTCGTCGCCGCCGCGGATCCTGAGGAAGCCCGCGCACTGCTCGTACGCCTTCGGGCCGAGCCGCGGCACCTTCTTGAGCTCGGAGCGGGAGGTGAACGGGCCGTGGGCGTCCCGGTGCGCCACGATGTTCTCGGCGAGACCGGAGGTGATGCCGGAGACCCGGGCGAGCAGCGGCGCGGAGGCCGTGTTGACGTCCACGCCCACGCCGTTCACACAGTCCTCCACCACCGCGTCCAGGGAACGCGACAGCTTCACCTCGGACAGGTCGTGCTGGTACTGGCCGACCCCGATCGACTTCGGGTCGATCTTCACCAGTTCGGCCAGCGGGTCCTGCAGGCGCCGGGCGATGGAGACCGCGCCGCGCAGCGACACGTCCAGGTCGGGCAGCTCCTGGGAGGCGAAGGCGGAGGCCGAGTACACCGAGGCGCCCGCCTCGGACACCATCACCTTCGTGAGGTTCAGCTCCGGGTGCCTGGCGATGAGTTCACCGGCGAGCTTGTCGGTCTCGCGGGAGGCCGTGCCGTTGCCGATCGCGATCAGCTCGACCGCGTGCTCCTCGGCCAGCCGCGCCAGCCTGGCGATGGCCTCGTCCCACCTGTTCGCCGGGACGTGCGGGTGGATGACGTCCGTCGCCACCACCTTGCCGGTCGCGTCGACCACGGCGACCTTCACACCCGTGCGGAACCCCGGGTCCAGGCCGAGGGTCGCGCGCGTGCCGGCGGGGGCGGCGAGCAGCAGGTCGCGCAGGTTCGCCGCGAACACCTTCACGGCCTCGTCCTCGGCGGCCGTGCGCAGTCGCGTCCTGATGTCGATACCGAGGTGCACCAGGATGCGGGTGCGCCAGGCCCAGCGGACCGTGTCCGCGAGCCACTTGTCGGCGGGCCGGCCCCGGTCGGCGATCCCGAACCGGCGCGCGACGATCCCCTCGTACGACGACCGGCCCTCCGTCGGCTCCTCCGGCTCCAGGACGAGGTCGAGGACCTCCTCCTTCTCGCCGCGCAGCATCGCCAGGACGCGATGGGAGGGCAGTTCGGCGAACGGCTCGGCGAAGTCGAAGTAGTCGGCGAACTTGGCGCCCGCCTCCTCCTTGCCCTCGCGCACCTTGGCCACCAGCCGTCCGCGCGCCCACATGCGCTCGCGCAGCTCGCCGATCAGGTCGGCGTCCTCGGAGAACCGCTCGGTGAGGATGGCCCGGGCGCCGTCCAGGGCGGCCTGCGGATCGGGCACGCCCTTGTCGGCGTCGACGAACGCGGCGGCCGCGGCCAGCGGTTCGACCCCCGGGTCGCCCAGCAGCCCCTCGGCCAGCGGCTCGAGGCCCGCCTCGCGCGCGATCTGCGCCTTGGTGCGCCGCTTGGGCTTGTAGGGCAGGTAGATGTCCTCAAGGCGCGCCTTGGTCTCGGCGCCCCTGATCCGGGCCTCCAGCTCCTCGGTGAGCTTGCCCTGCTCGCGCACCGACTCCAGGACCGCCGTGCGCCGCTCCTCCAGTTCCCGCAGATAGCGCAGCCGCTCCTCGAGCGCGCGCAGCTGCGCGTCGTCGAGCATCCCGGTGGCTTCCTTGCGGTAGCGGGCGATGAAGGGCACCGTCGAACCGCCGTCGAGCAGCTCGACCGCGGCCTTCACCTGCCGCTCCGCTACGCCGAGCTCCTCGGCGATCCTGCCTTCGATGGACCCTGTGAGGGGTGTCGTCACGATCCCGTACCGCCTTCTCCGCTTCAGGTTGCGCGGCAATTGTGGCAGGTGGCACCGACACCCGGGGATCAGGGCGGCACCCCGGCGGGCCGGGGGAGCGCGGTCACGCCCGGCGGCTCCGGGCAGTGGACGAGGCGCCGCCGAACAGGCGGGCCAGGGCCCGGAACGGCAGGGTCACGACGGTGGCGACGGCACCGCCGATCTGGCGCAGGACATCAGCGACAGCACGGAACACGATTTTCCCCTTTCCGCGTTCACGGTTCACGCGTCGTTCGAGCGTCGTCCGGCCACGACGGCCGGGCGAGGTCCGGGTACCACGCTGCCGCGTGTACATGCTCAGCCTTTGCCGATCAGGTCCGCGGGAAAGGCCCCGGCGGCGGACGCGGTGCGCGCGAACGCCGTGCCCAGCTCCGTCAGCCGCGTAACGCCCTCGGCGCCCAGGTGCTCGTAGGGGGCCGCGTCGAGCCGGTCCGTCTCCCGCTCGATCTCGTCGCGCAGCGCGGCACCCCGCTCGGTCAGCTCGCCGGTGCCGTCCAGCAGCCCGCGCTCGCGCAGCCGCGCCACCGCCGCGTCCCACTCCTGCGCGCTCCAGCCGCGGGTGCCGAGCACCCACTTCGGCGCCATGCCGCGGCCGGTCGCCGTGTGGGTCACCAGCGCCTCCAGGCCGTCGAGGCCGGCGGAGACCAGCACGGTCAGGTGCCCGTCGCCCCGGTGTTCGCGCAGCAGGGTCGCGGCGTGCCAGAACGCCAGGTGGGGCGCGTCCGGGACGGGCAGGTCGGCGTGGGCCGCGTACAGCGGCCGGGCGCCGCGCGAGCAGGCCTCGGCGGCGCGCAGCGCGAGCCGCGCGGCCTCGGCCATCTCCGCGGACGCCACCGCCTCCTCGCCCAGCAGACGGCGCAGCGTCGCGTCGACGGCACGCACGCGGGCCGCCAGCACCCGCTCGGGCGGGGCGGTCCGCCACACGGCGGGCACGTGCCGGGCCACGAGCTCGTACTTGTAGTTGTAGAACGTCGCCGCCACCGTGCCCGGTCCGACCGGCCCCAGCGCGGCCGCCCGCACCGCGAAGTTGACGGCGCGGGGGTGCGTGACCCCGATGCCGCCCAGCTCCCGCCCGAGGTCGGGCGAGAAGTAGTGCGTGGAGTGCAGGGAGTTGAGCGCGTTGTGGCAGCGGCGCCCGGCGCGCGGCTCGATGGCGGCAGTCGTCATGACCGGGAGGTTACCAACCGCTTGGTACGTCCTCCAGGGCCGCAGAGCGCATGGCAGGAAAGGTGGGGAACTCGTCATTGCGGCCGTCCCCGGGCCCGCGAAGAATCGTCGCCATGGCGCAGCGCACCGTCCTCGTCGTCCTCTTCGAGGGCGTGCAGAGTCTCGACGTCACCGGTCCCGTGGAGGTCTTCGCCGGGGCGGAGCGGCACACCCCGGGCACGTACCGGCTCCTCACGGCCTCCCTGGACGGCGCTCCCGTCCGCACCACCAGCGGCCTGACCCTCGTTCCCGACCTCTCGCTGGCCGCCGCGCCCCCTCCGCACACCCTGCTCGTGCCGGGCGGGCAGGGCGCCCGCCGCCCCGATCGGCGCCTGGTCGGCTGGGTGCGCGACCACGGTCCGCGCGCCGCGCGCCTGGTCTCCGTGTGCACCGGCGCGCTCCTGCTCGCCGAGGCCGGCCTGCTGGACGGCCGCCGTGCCACCACCCACTGGGCGTACTGCGACCGGCTCGCCCGCGACCATCCGCGGGTGCGGGTCGAACCCGACCCCGTCTACGTCCGCGACGGACACGTCGCCACCTCGGCCGGCGTCACCGCCGGGATCGACCTCGCCCTCGCCCTGGCCGAGGAGGACCTGGGCCGTGACGCCGCCCTCCTCGTCGCCCGCCACCTGGTCGTCTTCCTGCGCCGGCCCGGCAACCAGGCCCAGTTCAGCGCCCAGCTCGCCGCCCAGACCGCCCGGCGCGAACCCCTGCGGGAGGTCCAGCGCTGGATCACCGAGCATCCCGCCGGCGACCTGAGCGTGGAGTCCCTCGCCGCCCGCGCCCGCCTCTCGCCCCGCCACTTCGCCCGCGCCTTCCGCGCCGAGACCGGCGTGACGCCCGGCCGCTACGTCGACCGCGTCCGCCTCGAACACGCCCGCCGCCTGCTGGAGGACACCGCCGACGGCGTCGAGGAGGTCTCCCGCGCCAGCGGCTACGGCACCCCCGAGGCCATGCGCCGCGCGTTCGTCAGGGCGCTCGGCACACCGCCGGCCGAGTACCGCCGCAGGTTCCGCCCGGCACCCGCCCACTGAAGGGAAAACCCATGCAGATCGCGATCGTCCTCTACGACCGCTTCACCGCGCTCGACGCCGTCGGCCCGTACGAGACCCTCGGCCGCCTCCCGGGCGCCGAGACCGTCTTCGTCGCCGAGCGGTCCGGGCCCCTGCGCGCCGACACCGGAGCCCTGGCGCTCACCGCCGACCGGACCCTGTCCGAGGTGCCGGGCCCCGACATCGTGGTCGTCCCCGGCGGCCCCGGCCAGTCCGCGCTGATGGAGGACGCCGCGTTCCTGGACTGGCTGCGCACCGCCGACGCCACCAGCACCTGGACGACGTCGGTGTGCACCGGCTCCCTGCTGCTGGCCGCCGCCGGACTCCTGCGGGGCCGCCGCGCGACCTCCCACTGGCTGGCCCTGGACCAGCTCGGGCGGTTCGGCGCCGAACCGACGGGGGAGCGGGTGGTCACCGACGGCAAGTACGTCACCGCCGCCGGCGTCTCCTCCGGCATCGACATGGGCCTCACCCTGCTCGGCGCGATCGCCGGCGACGACCACGCACGGACCGTCCAGCTCGCCGTCGAGTACGACCCGCAGCCGCCCTATGACGCCGGGTCGCCCGAGAAGGCGCCCGCGCACCTGGTCGACCTGCTCCGGTCGCGCAGCCGCTTCATCCTGACGTAGGCCCGCCCGCGGCGTCCGGCGCGGGCACGCTCCAGGTGAAGCGCGGCTGCCTGCGCTCCAGGAACGCGGCGACGCCCTCCGCGGTGTCGCCGCTTGCGCGCGCCTGCTCGGCCCAGTGGGCCTGCCGGTCCGCGCGTCCGTGCACGAACTCCTTGGCCGCGGCCTGCGTCAGCTGCGAGCGGGAGACCAGGATCCGCGTGAACCGCGCGACCCGCCCGCCGAGTTCGTCCCCGGGCAGCACCTCGTCGACCAGGCCGGTGCGCAGCGCCCGCCCCGCGTCGATCAGCTCACCGGAGAACAGCAGGTACTTGGCGGTGGCCGGGCCGACCAGCGACACCAGCCGCCGGGTGGCGGAGGCCGGGTACACGACCCCGAGCCTGGCCGGCGTCACCCCGAACAGCGCGCCCTCCTCGGCGAACCGCAGGTCGCAGGCGACCGCCAGCTGTGCCCCGCCGCCCACGCAGTGCCCGCGCACCACGGCCAGCGTCGGCTTCGGGAACGCGGCGAGCGCCTCCTCGGCCCGTACGGAGAGCTCCTGGGCCTCCTCGGCGGAGCCCCGCAGCGTCGCGATGTCGGCCCCGGCGCAGAACGTGCCGCCCTCACCGGTGAGCACCAGCGCCCGGACCCCGGCGTCCCCCGCCAGCGCGTCGAGCAGCGGCGGCAGGGCGCGCCACATCGCGGCCGTCATCGCGTTGCGCTTGGCGGGGTTGCGCACGACGACGGTGGCGACCGAGTCGGTGACGCTGTGCAGCAGCTGCGGCTCCATGCGGCGGATGCTATCCGCCCCGGTCGCACGGCCGTCCGGCAGGAGCCGGCGGGGGTGTCAGCCGCACGGCCGTGCGGCAGGAACCGGCGAGGGCGTTAGGAGACGGCGGCAGAGGGGACTGGGAGGGGGGAACGCGCGTGAGGAGACGCCCATGGTCAAGTCCACCGAGCCCCGCGGCGAGGCGGCCGGACTCCGCCGCGACTTCGGCCGGCTCGCCGCCCTGGGCGTGGTCCTGGTCCTCGCGGGTCTCGTCGGCCTCGTCTACACGGCCGTCGCCACCCTGACCTCGATGCTCCTGTTCGGCTGGCTGCTGCTGATCGGCGGTGTCGTCGGGGTGCTGCACGCCGTCCAGTCCCGGGACGGCCACTTCTTCTGGCTGGGCGTGGTGGTCGCGGCCCTGAACTTCGCCGCCGGCGTGGTGGTCCTCAGGATGCCGGAGGCGGCGGCCGAGGCGCTGACCATGTTCGCCGCGCTGCTCTTCCTGACCGGTGGCGTCTTCCGTCTGGTCGGCAGCCTGGTGGTGCGCGGACCCCAGTTCGGCTGGACCCTGGTGCAGGGCGCGTTCGGCCTGTTCCTCGGCGTCCTGGTCCTGCTCTCGTGGCCGAGCGGCAGCCAGTACGCCATCGGCGCCTTCTTCTCCCTCACCCTGCTCTTCGACGGGCTCGGCCTGATCGCCACCGGCTTCGGCGGGCGCAGGATCGTCGGCATGGTCTCCGACCGCCTGCCCGGGTAGTGCCCCCGCCCGCACGTGCCGCCCGGGGCCGCCGTCGAACCCTCAGGGCCCGAAGAGTCTCCCGAGACGGCACAACAGGGACAGGAACAGTCCCACAACTGCCCGTGTCATACGCCGACGATCAGAAGCGTTCGATACCTGCTGACTTGTGTTCAGGTTCGCGGGGCGGAGCGGTTCGTTACCAACACTCGACGTGTGGCGACAATCGAGCGCGAGGGTGGCGACCGGAGGATGGACGACGACGGGCGCGGGGCCGGCCCACGCCCCGAGGGCGACGACGCACCGCACGGCCCGCGGCCCGCCGGCCCGCTGCCGTACGAGGGGGTCTGGCGGTTCACCGCGCCCACCGTCGACGCCTCCGTCCCGCAAGCCCGGCACGCCGTGCGGGACCTGCTGCTGCGCCAGGGCGTGCCGGTCTCGCGGGACCTGGCGCAGACCCTGCTGCTGATCGTCTCGGAGCTGGTCACGAACGCGGTCAAACACGCGGCGGTGCTCTCGCCCACGCTCGCGGTCGAAGTCGCCGTCGGCGCCGGATGGATGCGGGTGTCCGTGGAGGACGGCCACCCCTACCGCCCCACCGCCCTGGAGGCCGACCACGGGCAGACCGGCGGCCGCGGACTGCTCCTGGTGCGCGAGGTCACCCGGGAGGCGGGCGGGACGTGCGACGTCGAGCACACCGCGGCCGGCGGCAAGGTGGTCTGGGCCGCCCTGCCGCTCACCCCCGCGCGAACGCCCTAGCTCGGTCTTTGACGTCCGGCGTCGAATGGCGCCTCGAACTTGATCATCCGGTTCGGTATCCGGCGGACGCGGAGGCGGCCTTCGTCTGAACATGTGCTCCGCCCAAGGAACACGCACGTCCAGCACGAAGGCCGTGAGGATGAGTCCGCTGCAACGCGACGTCCGGCAAGAGGCTTTGGCGCAACTGTCACGCTTCCGGGGCGAGTTCCACTCCCTCGTCTGCGCGCTCGAGCCCGGCCGCAGCGCGTCCAGCGGCGCGGTCCACGAGCTGCGGCCGGGCTCGAGCGCGCCCTGTCGTCAGACTCCCGCCTGCCCCGCGACGCCCTGCACGCCCTCTCGCCGCACCGGGCACGGACCGGGGTACATCCGGTACGAGGGTCCGCGCCCGGCACGCCGGGAGCACGCACCCGACGCCGCGGGGTCCGCCCTCCGGGCGGACGACGGGAGTCCGACGACAGACCCTAGGGGTGCTGTCCCGCCGTCGAATTCCCGTCCGCCCGGCGTCGGCAGGGCCTGGTCACCAGCCCGCGGACGGGCCCGTCAGCTCCCTGATCGCCGGGCGTGCCGCGTCCAGGACGGTCATGAACCAGGCCGAGAAGGTGTCCCGCGCGTGCCGCCGCGCCAGCTCGGCCGGGGTCACGAACGCCGTCGACGCCACCTCGTCCCGGTCGGGCCGCGGCGGGGACTGCACCAGCCCGACGAAGAGGTGGTTGTACTCCTGCTCCACCAGGCCCGAGGCCGGGTCCGGGTGGTTGTAGCGGACCGTGCCCGCCTCGGCGAGCAGCGACGGGGACACGCCCAGCTCCTCGTACGTCCGCCGCGCCGCCGCCGCGAAGGGCGCCTCGCCCGGGTAGGGGTGGCCGCAGCAGGTGTTGGACCACACGCCGGGGGAGTGGTACTTGCCCAGCGCCCGCTGCTGGAGCAGCAGCCGGCCGCGCTCGTCGAAGAGGAACACGGAGAACGCCCGGTGCAGCTGCCCGGGCGCCCGATGGGCCGCGAGCTTCTCCGCGGTGCCGATCGTCACGCCGTCCTCGTCGACCAGTTCCAGCAGGATCGCCTCGGCGGTGCCGTTCGACGGGCTGTGCGTCGCGGTGGCGGGTGTGATCGGCATACGCATCCTTCGCATCGGTCTTCGCGCCCCAAGTGTGCCGTACGAACCCGGCACACCCGGCATTCGCGGGTGCCCGCATGTCCCGCGCGGCGGCGCGGGCCCCGGCCCCCGGACACCGGGAGAGGGGCCCGGTGGGTGATCGTGCCCGGCGCGGCGGACGGGAAATCGTCCCACGGGGATCCGAGGGGCCGGGACGCGGGCGCACGGCCGCGTCCCCCGGTGCGGGCGCGCCCGCCCGCGCCCCGCGGGTCCCCGGCCCGCCCCGGGGTACCCCGCCGTCTCAGTGGCACAGCCGCGCCTCGTGCTCCGCGTGCCCGCCCGGCTCCAGCTGGAAGGTGCAGTGCTCCACGTCGAAGTGGTCGCCCAGGCAGCCCTGCAGCTCGTGGAGCACCTTCTCGTAACCGATGGCGTTCAGGACCTCGGAGCTGACGACGACGTGCGCGGAGAGCACCGGCATGCCGGAGGTGATCGTCCAGGCGTGCAGGTCGTGGACGTCCTCCACGCCGTCCAGCGCGAGGATGTGGGCCCGTACCTGGGCCATGTCGACGTCCTTGGGGGCGGCCTCCAGCAGCACGTCCAGGGTCTCCCGCAGCAGCTTCCAGGTCCGCGGCGCGATCATCAGCGCGATGACCAGCGATGCGATCGGGTCGGCGGCCTGCCAGCCGGTGGTCAGGATCACCACCGCGGAGACGATCACCGCGACCGAGCCCAGCGCGTCCGCCGCCACCTCCAGGAATGCGCCGCGCACGTTCAGGCTCTCCTTCCGCCCGCGCATCAGCAGCGTCAGCGACACCGTGTTCGCGGCCAGGCCGACCGCGCCGAACACGACGGTCAGTCCGCCCTCGGTGCCGGCCGGCGTGACGAACCGCTGGACCGCCTCGTACAGGACGTACCCGCCGACCCCGAGCAGCAGCAGGCAGTTGGCGAGGGCGGCGAGTATCTCGGCGCGGGCGTACCCGAAGGTGCGGCGCTCGCTCGGCGGGCGGCTGGCGAAGTGGATGGCCAGCAGCGCCATGCCCAGGCCCAGCGCGTCGGTGGCCATGTGCGCCGCGTCCGCGACCAGCGCGAGCGAGTCGGCGAGCACCCCGCCCACCACCTCGACGAC
This sequence comes from Streptomyces sp. NPDC052701, assembly GCF_040678355.1. Classification (NCBI taxonomy): domain Bacteria; kingdom Bacillati; phylum Actinomycetota; class Actinomycetes; order Kitasatosporales; family Streptomycetaceae; genus Streptomyces; species Streptomyces sp. NPDC052701. The sequence continues at coordinate 74,029 of NZ_JBFATO010000010.1, read as the reverse complement.
CATGACGGCGAGCGTGATCGACAGCGCCACCCGCAGCCTGCCGCGGTACGCCGAGGCCGCCGTGGCGCCGGCCCGCGCGCCGTGCGCGTGTCCGTGGTCGTGCCCAGCCCCCATGGGAAAGCCGCCCTCCTGTATCCGTCCGGATCATGCCCGGCCCCCACAGTGAACTACGGGCGGGGGGTATGGGCAACGCGGCACTGAACACCGTTGTCATCTGCTCTGACCTGCGCAAACGATGCGCAGGTCAGAGCGCCGGCGCCGCTGGGCCGGCTCAGCGGCCGTGGTGCAGCAGCCACCCCTGCCACGCCGACTCGACCATCTCGCGCACCCCGCGCCGCGCCGTCCAGCCCAGTTCCCGGGCGGCCAGGGCGGCCGAGGCGACCGCGCGCGGGGCGTCGCCGGCGCGGCGGCCCTCGACCACCGGGGGCCGCCGGTCACCGGTGACCTCGCCGATGACCGTGATCAGCTCGCGCACCGAGACGCCCTCGCCGCGGCCAATGTTGACCGTCAGATCGCCCGTGACGCTCCCGTCGGCCAGCCGCCGCGCCGCCGCGAGGTGCGCCTCGGCCAGGTCGGCGACGTGGATGTAGTCACGGACGCAGGTGCCGTCCGGCGTCGGATGGTCGTCGCCGAAGATGCGCGGGGCCTCGTCGCGGGTGAGCCGGTCGAAGACCATCGGCACGATGTTGAAGACGCCGGTGTCGGCCAGCTCCGGCGCCGCCGCGCCCGCCACGTTGAAGTAGCGCAGGCACACCGTGGCGATGCCGTGCGCCCGGCCCGCCGCCCGCACCAGCCACTCCCCGGCCAGCTTGGTCTCGCCGTAGGGGTTCACCGGCGCGCAGGGCGTGTCCTCCGTGATGAGGTCCACACCCGGGTCGCCGTACACGGCCGCCGACGAGGAGAACACGAACCGCCCGATCCCGGCCTCGGCGACCGCCTCCAGGAGCGTGGCCAGACCGCCGACGTTCTCCCGGTAGTAGTGGGCCGGCCGTTCGACGGACTCGGCGACCTGCTTGCGCGCGGCGAGATGGACCACCCCCGTCACCCCGTGCTCGGCGAACACCCGCTTGAGCAGGTCGCCGTCGTGCGACGAGCCCTCGATCAGCGGGACGTCCGCCGGCAGCCGCGCGGGCACCCCGGCCGAGAGGTCGTCCAGCGCCAGGACGCGCTCCCCGGCGTCGGTCATGGCCCGCGCCACGTGTGCCCCGATGTAGCCGGCTCCGCCGGTGATCAGCCATGTCATGGTTGCCCAGCCTATGCCGCGGCGGCCGGGCGGTGCGCAATATCCCCTATGCCGGTTAGGGCCCGTTCTGGGGGCGCGGTTTGTGGGCCGGGCCCCCGATCCCCGATGATGATCGCGGCACGGGCTTGGCGAACCATGTAGATCGGGCCGTCGAACAGGCGGTGAACACAGCCTTCCCGGCATCCGATAGCCTCTGCCGACATGCCGCCCGGGAATCACCGGAACGGGCGCCTCCACCGTGTACACGACCGGCGCGGACGCGTCGGTGCCCAGGGAGTGAGTTCGGTTGCCGACCGCCATCCTCACCGGTCAGCCGGTCCCCGGTTCGTCGATCGAGGGCGATCTGCGGTCCCTCGGCTTCGACGTGCGGGCCGCGTCCGACCCCGCCGAGGCCGAGACCCTGCTCGCCGCGGTCCCGGCCGGTGAGCGGGTCGCCGTGGTCGACGCCCGCTTCGTGGGCCACCTGCACGCGCTGCGCCTCGGCCTCACCGACCCCCGCTTCCCGCTCGCCGCGGTGCCGGGCGCCGTCACGGCCCAGCCGGCCGGCCGCCGGGCCCTGACCCGGGCGCTGGCCCGCGAGAACTCCGCCGGCGGCGGCACCACCCTGGTCGACAGCCTCGCCGACCGCATCGTCACCGCGCTCGACGCGGACGGCGCCGATGTGCACCGCCCCGAACTGGGCAGCCTCGTCGCCACCGTCCCCACCGACCCGCAGGCCCGCAACGAGGCGCGCCAGGCCGTCGCCGCCGTCGACGACGAGGCGGTACGCCTGAAGTCGGCCGTCAAGGCCCGCGACGGCTTCTTCACCACCTTCTTCATCAGCCCGTACTCCCGCTACCTCGCCCGCTGGTGCGCGCGGCGCGGCCTGACCCCCAACCAGGTCACCACCGCCTCGCTGCTCACCGCGCTCATAGCGGCGGGCTGCGCCGCCACCGGCACCCGCGGCGGCTTCGTCGCCGCCGGCGTCCTGCTGATCCTCTCCTTCGTCCTGGACTGCACCGACGGCCAGCTCGCCCGCTACTCCCTGCAGTACTCCACCCTCGGCGCCTGGCTGGACGCCACCTTCGACCGGGCCAAGGAGTACGCCTACTACGCCGGTCTCGCGCTCGGCGCGGCGCGCGGCGGCGACGACGTGTGGGCCCTCGCCCTCGGCGCGATGGTCCTGCAGACCTGCCGGCACGTGGTGGACTTCTCCTTCAACGAGGCCAATCACGACGCGACCGCCAACACCAGCCCCACCGCCGCCCTCTCCGACAGGCTCGACAGCGTCGGCTGGACGGTCTGGGCGCGCCGCATGATCGTCCTGCCCATCGGCGAACGCTGGGCCATGATCGCCGTCCTGACGGCGGCCACCACCCCCCGGATCACCTTCTGCGCGCTGCTGATCGGCTGCGCCCTCGCGGCGGCCTACACCACGGCCGGCCGCGTCCTGCGCTCGCTGACCCGCAGGGCCCGGCGGACCGACCGGGCGGCCGGGGCCCTGGCGGAACTCGCGGACAGCGGGCCGCTGGCCCAGGGCTTCGCCGGGGTGTTCAAGAAGCCCGCGCGCCGGCTGCCCGGCTTCACGGCCCCCGCCGTCGCCCTGCTCGGCGGCCTCGCCGTGGTCGCCACGGCCGCGCTGACCGACTTCGGCGGACCGTGGCCGGTCGTCGCGGCCCTCGCCCACGCCGTGACCTCGGGCCTGGCCGTCGCCCGCCCCCTCAAGGGCGCCCTGGACTGGCTGGTCCCCCCCTTCCTCCGCGCCGCCGAGTACGGCACCGCCTTGGTGCTGGCGGCCCGAGCGGAGGTGAACGGAGCGCTTCCGGCGGCTTTCGGGCTGGTGGCGGCCGTCGCCTACCATCACTACGACACGGTCTACCGGATCCGCGGCAACGCGGGCGCGCCCCCGCACTGGCTGGTGCGGGCGATCGGGGGGCACGAGGGCCGCACGCTGGCGGTCACCGTACTCGCCGTGTCGCTCACCGCCCCGCAGTTCGCGGTCGCGCTCACGGTCCTCGCCGTGGCCGTGGCCCTGGTGGTGCTCGTCGAGAGCATCCGCTTCTGGGTGTCCGCCCACCGGGCCGGGGCACCCGCCGTACACGACGAAGGAGAACCCGCATGATCGGCCTCGTGCTGGCGGCCGGCGCCGGACGGCGTCTTCGCCCCTACACCGACAGCCTTCCCAAGGCGCTGGTGCCGGTGGGGCCCGCGGGCATAGAGGGCGATCCCGACGGGATCACGGTCCTGGACCTGACCCTCGGCAACTTCGCCGAGATCGGCCTGACCGAGGCCGCGGTCATCGTCGGCTACCGCAAGGAGGCCGTGTACGCGCGCAGGGAAGCGCTGGAGAGGAAGTACGGCCTCAAGCTGACCCTCATCGACAACGACAAGGCCGAGGAGTGGAACAACGCCTACTCCCTGTGGTGCGGCCGTGACGCCCTCAAGGACGGCGTGATCCTCGCCAACGGCGACACCGTGCACCCGGTCTCCGTCGAGCAGACGCTGCTCGCCGCCCGCGGCGACGGCAGGCGGATCATCCTCGCGATCGACACGGTCAAGCAGCTCGCCGACGAGGAGATGAAGGTCGTCGTCGACCCCGAGCGGGGCATGACGAGGATCACCAAGCTGATGGACCCCGCCGAGGCCACCGGCGAGTACATCGGCGTCACCCTCATCGAGGGCGACGCGGCCCCCGAGCTGGCCGACGCCCTGAAGACCGTGTGGGAGACCGACCCGCAGCAGTTCTACGAGCACGGCTACCAGGAGCTCGTCGACCGCGGCTTCCGTATCGACGTCGCCCCGATCGGCGACGTCCAGTGGGTGGAGATCGACAACCACGACGATCTCGCCCGCGGACGGGAGATCGCGTGCCAGTACTGACCCGGCTCATCCCCTCGCCGCTCGTCGTGGACATCCGTCCGGGTGCCCTCGACGACCTGGCGTGCGTGCTCGCCGACGAACGCATCTCGCACTCCGGCCGCCTCGCGGTCGCCGTCAGCGGCGGCTCCGGCGCCAGGCTGCGCGAGCGCATCTCGCCGGGCATGCCCGGCGCCACCTGGTACGAGGTCGGCGGCGGCACCCTCGACGACGCGGTCCGGCTGGCGAGCGACATAAAGGCCGGCCACTACGACGCGGTCGTCGGACTCGGCGGCGGCAAGATCATCGACTGCGCCAAGTTCGCCGCGGCGCGCGTCGGCCTGCCGCTGGTCGCGGTGCCCACGAACCTCGCCCACGACGGCCTGTGCTCGCCGGTCGCCACCCTCGACAACGACGCGGGCCGCGGCTCCTACGGCGTGCCGAACCCGATCGCGGTCGTCATCGACCTGGACGTCATCCGCGAGGCTCCGGTGCGTTTCGTCCGGGCCGGCATCGGCGACGCCGTCTCCAACATCTCCGCGATCGCGGACTGGGAGCTCGCCAACCGCGTCAAGGGCGAGCGCATCGACGGTCTCGCCGCCGCGATGGCCCGCCAGGCCGGCGAGGCCGTGCTGCGGCACCCGGGCGGCATCGGGGACAACGGCTTCCTCCAGGTGCTGGCCGAGGCGCTGGTCCTCAGCGGCATCGCCATGTCGGTGTCCGGCGACTCGCGGCCGTCCTCCGGGGCCTGCCACGAGATCAACCACGCCTTCGACCTGCTGTTCCCCAAGCGGGCGGCCGCCCACGGCGAGCAGTGCGGCCTGGGCGCGGCCTTCGCGATGTGGCTGCGCGGCGCCCACGAGGAGTCGGCGTACATGGCCGCGGTGCTGCGCCGTCACGGGCTGCCGGTGCTGCCCGACGAGATCGGCTTCACGACGGACGAGTTCGTCAAGGTCGTGGAGTTCGCCCCGGAGACCCGGCCCGGCCGCTACACCATCCTCGAACACCTCGACCTGAACACCGACCAGATCAAGGACACCTACGCCGACTATGTCAAGGCCATCGGTAGCTGAACTCCGCCCCGTCGTTCACCCCGCAGGGGTGAAGGACCGGCGCAGCGGTGAGCACTGGGCGGGACGCCTCTACATGCGTGAGGTCTCCCTGCGCGTCGACCGCTACCTGGTGAACACCAGGGTCACGCCCAACCAGCTCACGTACCTGATGACCGTCTTCGGCGTGCTCGCGGCCCCGGCCTTGCTGGTGCCGGGGATCGCGGGCGCCGTGCTCGGCGTGGTGATGGTCCAGCTGTACCTGCTGCTGGACTGCGTCGACGGCGAGATCGCCCGCTGGAAGCAGCAGTTCTCCCTCGGCGGCGTCTACCTGGACCGGGTCGGCGCCTACCTGACCGACGCGGCCGTCCTGGTCGGGCTCGGCCTGCGCGCCGCCGACCTGTGGGGCCCCGGCCGGATCGACTGGCTCTGGGCCTTCCTGGGCACCCTCGCCGCCCTCGGCGCGATCCTGGTCAAGGCCGAGACCGACCTGGTCGGCGTCGCCCGCCACCAGGGCGGGCTGCCGCCGGTCAAGGAGGCCGCGTCCGAGCCGCGCTCCTCCGGCATGGCGCTGGCCCGCCGGGCCGCCGCCGCGCTCAAGTTCCACCGGCTCATCCTCGGCATCGAGGCGTCCCTGCTGATCCTGCTCCTGGCGATCCTGGACGCGAGCCGGGGCGACCTGTTCTTCACCCGGCTCGGCACCGCCGTCCTGGCCGGGATCGCCCTGCTGCAGACCCTGCTGCACCTGGTGTCCATCCTCGCCTCCAGCAGGCTGAGGTGACCGCCGTGGGCTCCTCCTCCCTCAAGGTCGGCGCGGTCGTCATCACCATGGGCAACCGCCCCGACGAGCTGCGCGCCCTACTCGACTCGATCGCCAAGCAGGACGGCGACCCGGTCGAGGTCGTGGTCGTCGGCAACGGCTCGCCGGTCCCGGAGGTCCCCGAGGGCGTCCGCACCATCGAGCTGCCCGAGAACCTCGGCATCCCCGGCGGCCGCAACGTCGGCATAGAGGCCTTCGGCCCCAGCGGCCGCGACGTCGACATCCTGCTCTTCCTCGACGACGACGGCCTGCTCGCCCACCACGACACCGCCGAGCTGTGCCGCCAGGCCTTCGCGGCCGACCCGAAGCTCGGCATCATCAGCTTCCGCATCGCCGACCCGGACACCGGGGTCACCCAGCGCCGCCACGTCCCCCGGCTGCGCGCCTCGGACCCGATGCGCTCCTCGCGCGTGACCACCTTCCTCGGCGGCGCCAACGCCGTGCGCACCCAGGTCTTCGCCCAGGTCGGCGCACTCCCGGACGAGTTCTTCTACGCCCACGAGGAAACCGACCTGGCATGGCGGGCCCTCGACGCGGGCTGGATGATCGACTACCGGTCCGACATGGTGCTGTACCACCCGACGACCGCGCCCTCGCGGCACGCGGTCTACCACCGCATGGTCGCCCGCAACCGCGTCTGGCTCGCCCGCCGCAACCTGCCCGCCCCCCTCGTGCCGGCCTACCTCGGCGTGTGGCTGCTGCTCACCCTCGTGCGCCGGCCCTCGCGCCCGGCGCTCAAGGCGTGGTTCGGGGGCTTCCGGGAGGGCTGGACCACCCCGTGCGGACCCCGCCGGCCCATGAAGTGGCGTACGGTGTGGCGGCTGACCCGACTGGGCCGGCCCCCCGTCATCTGACAAGCTCGTGTCCGGGAGCACCGGGTCCGGTCCCCGGCTCCGGCAGGTCCATGCCGGGCCGCACAGGCTGCGCATCTCGAAGACGAAAGTTTCCAACTGGTGAGTGAGACAACGCACGACGGCACGGTCGCGGTGAGCGCGCCCGCGTCGCCCGACGAGGGCCTCACGGCGGCGCAGCTGGCCGCCAAGTACGGGCTGACCGTGAGCGGTGCCCGGCCGTCCCTGCCGGAGTACGTCCGGCAGCTGTGGGGACGGCGGCACTTCATCCTCGCCTTCTCCCAGGCGAAGCTGACGGCCCAGTACAGCCAGGCCAAGCTCGGCCAGCTGTGGCAGGTGGCGACGCCGCTGCTCAACGCGCTGGTGTACTACCTGATCTTCGGGCTCATCCTGGACGCTGGCCGGGGCATGCCGAAGGACGTGTACATCCCGTTCCTGGTCACGGGCGTCTTCGTGTTCACCTTCACCCAGAGCTCGGTCATGGCGGGCGTCCGCTCGATCTCGGGCAACCTGGGCCTGGTGCGCGCGCTGCACTTCCCGCGCGCCTCCCTGCCGATCTCCTTCGCGCTGCAGCAGCTCCAGCAGCTGCTGTTCTCGATGATCGTCCTCTTCGTCGTGGCGATCGCGTTCGGCAGCTACCCCGGCCTGTCGTGGCTGCTGATCGTCCCGGTCCTGGCCCTGCAGTTCCTCTTCAACACCGGCCTCGCGCTGATCATGGCCCGCCTGGGCTCGAAGACCCCGGACCTCGCCCAGCTGATGCCGTTCGTGACGCGGACCTGGATGTACGCCTCGGGCGTCATGTTCTCCATCCCGGTGATGCTCGAGGACCACCCCGGCTGGATCGCGGACGTCCTGCAGTGGAACCCCGCCGCGGTCTACATGGACCTGATGCGCTTCGCCCTGATCGACGGCTACGGCTCCGAGAACCTCCCCCCGCACGTCTGGGCGGTCGCCGGCGGCTGGGCCGCGCTCGTGATGCTCGGCGGCTTCGTGTACTTCTGGAAGGCGGAGGAGAGGTACGGCCGTGGCTGAGGCACGTGTTCCCACCGTCATCGCGGACGACCTGCACATCGTCTACCGCGTCAACGGCGCCAGGACCGGCAGGGGCAGCGCGACGGCCGCCCTCAGCCGCATCCTGAGGCGGGGCTCCGACGACGCGGCGCGGGGGGTGCGCAGGGTGCACGCCGTGCGCGGCGTCTCCTTCGTCGCCTACCGCGGCGAGGCCATCGGGCTGATCGGCTCCAACGGCTCCGGCAAGTCCACCCTGCTGCGCGCCATCGCCGGGCTGCTGCCCGCCGAGCGGGGCAAGGTCTACACCGACGGCCAGCCCTCCCTGCTCGGCGTGAACGCCGCCCTGATGAACGACCTGACCGGCGAGCGCAACGTCATATTGGGCGGGCTCGCCATGGGCATGTCCCGCGAGCAGATCAAGGCCCGCTACCAGGACATCGTCGACTTCTCCGGCATCAACGAGAAGGGCGACTTCATCACGCTGCCGATGCGCACCTACTCCTCCGGCATGGCGGCCCGGCTGCGCTTCTCCATCGCCGCCGCCAAGGACCACGACGTCCTGATGATCGACGAGGCGCTGGCCACCGGTGACCGCAAGTTCCAGAAGCGCTCCGAGGACCGCATCCGGGAGCTGCGCAAGGAGGCCGGCACGGTCTTCCTGGTCAGTCACAACAACAAGTCGATCCGCGACACCTGCAACCGGGTGCTGTGGCTGGAGCGCGGCGAGCTGCGCATGGACGGCCCGACCGACGAGGTGCTCAAGGAGTACGAGAAGTTCACGGGGAAGTGACCCGGTGTGCACCGGGCCCCGCCGGAACCGCCCCGGCGGGGCCCCGCGTCGGCAAAGGAAACGTCAACTCCGGCCCGGCGAAGGAATCTTGACGCCGACCGGTGTGTTGTCGTGGGGTGCGGGACACCCTGGCGAGCCCCGCTGCGTTGTACAACGTAAGCTGTACCGGTCCCCAAACGCGGCAAGTGGGGCGATAATGCGCGGCGCCGTACGCCGGGGCCGTCGCGTGGACGGCTGGGCGGCGTGTCCGAAATGATCTATATTGGGTCGGCAGTGTAGAACGGGAGATGTGACGGCAATGGCTACGGAAACTCCCCTGCTCCGCGCAGCATGTGCCGTCCCCGCCCCGGGCAGTCCGCGATGACGCGAACCGGCACGGCACACGCCGTCGATCCCGAGCACCGCACGCTCGGCAAGGCCGCGGGCGAGAACTTCCCCGTGGCCCCCTTCTTCCTGCCCCGGGCCTGGCGCGAGGACCTCATGGCCGTCTACGGCTTCGCCCGTCTCGTCGACGACATCGGCGACGGCGACCTGGCCCCCGGCGGCGCCGACGCGCGCCTGCTCGGCGTCGGTCCCGAGGGGGCCGGGGACCGGCTGGTGCTGCTGGACGCCTTCGAGGCCGACCTGCGCAGGGTGTTCGACGCGACCCCGCGCCATCCGCTGCTGCGCCGCCTTCAGCGGACCGTCCGCCGCCGCTCGCTCACCCCTGGGCCCTTCCTCGCCCTGATCGCCGCCAACCGCCAGGACCAGCTGGTCAAGCGGTACGAGACCTACGACGACCTGCTCGCCTACTGCGAGCTGTCCGCCAACCCCGTCGGCCGTCTCGTCCTCGCCGTCACCGGCACCTCCACCCCGGAGCGGATCCGGCGCTCCGACGCCGTCTGCACGGCCCTGCAGATCGTCGAGCACCTCCAGGACGTCGCCGAGGACCTCGGGCGCGACCGCGTCTATCTGCCCGCCGAGGACATGAAACGCTTCCACGTCCGCCAAGCGGATCTCGCCGCGCGGACCGCCGGCGCGTCGCTGCGCGCGCTGATCGCGTACGAGGCGCAACGCGCCCGCGATCTGCTGAATGAAGGCACCCCCCTCGTGGGTAGCGTCCACGGCAGGTTGAAGCTGCTGCTCGCAGGGTTCGTGGCGGGGGGACGGGCGGCCGTCCGCGCGATCGCGGCCGCCGAGTACGACGTACTTTCCGGCCCGCCCAAGCCCGGCAAGGTCCAGCTGCTGCGTGAGGTGGGCGTGACTCTGCGAGGAGAGGGGTGATCCGGAGCGTGGAGCCCGCACCGCCGCCCACGTCCGCACCGGTACTCGCCGCCTACCGCTACTGCGAGGCCGTCACCGGACAGCAGGCCCGTAACTTCGCCTACGGCATCCGGCTGCTGCCGGCGCCCAAGCGGCGCGCGATGTCCGCGCTGTACGCGTTCTCGCGGCGCGTCGACGACATCGGCGACGGGGCGCTGCACGACGACGTCAAGGCCGCCCGGCTCGAGGAGACCCGGGGGCTGCTCGCCCGGATCCGCGAGGGCGGGGTCGGTGAGGACGACACCGACCCGGTCGCGGTCGCCCTCGCCCACGCCGCCGCGCACTTCCCGATCCCGCTGGGCGGTCTGGACGAGCTCATCGACGGCGTCCTGATGGACGTCCGCGGCCAGACCTACGAGACCTGGGACGACCTGAAGGTCTACTGCCGCTGCGTGGCCGGCGCCATCGGGCGGCTCTCGCTCGGCGTGTTCGGCACGGCCCCCGGGGCGCGCGGCGCCGAGCGCGCGCCGGAGTACGCCGACACGCTCGGGCTCGCGCTGCAGCTCACCAACATCCTCAGGGACGTCCGCGAGGACGCCGAGGACGGCCGTACCTACCTGCCCGCCGACGACCTGGCCAAGTTCGGCTGCTCGGCCGGGTTCGACGGGCCGACCCCACCGGAGGGCTCCGACTTCGCGGGCCTCGTGCACTTCGAGGTGCGCCGGGCCCGCGCCCTCTTCGCCGAGGGCTACCGGCTGCTCCCCATGCTCGACCGGCGCAGCGGCGCCTGCGTCGCCGCCATGGCCGGCATCTACCGCCGCCTGCTGGACCGCATCGAGCGCGACCCGCAGGCCGTGCTGCGCGGCCGGGTCTCGCTGCCCGGGCGCGAGAAGGCGTACGTCGCCGTGCGGGGCCTGTCGGGTCTGGACGCGCGGCACGTGTCGCGACGGGCCGTCAGGAGGCGCGCCTGATGGGGTGGTCGGTCCGGCCGGTCCGGGGCGGTGACACCGGCGGGAACCGGCGGGCAACCCTCCGGTCCGGGACGGCGTCCCTGACCAAGACGGCCGTTCGCGCACCGTTCGAGCAGCGGGGCGGCCGCGCAGGGGAGGGAGCGTGATGACCCACGGCACGCGGTCCGGGGGGCCGGCCGCGGACGGCACCGGGCCGGGCGGCAGGCACGCCGTCGTGGTGGGCGGCGGGCTCGCCGGCGTCACCGCCGCGCTCGCGCTCGCCGACGCCGGTGTGCGCGTCACCCTGCTCGAGGGCCGGCCGCGCCTGGGCGGGCTCGCCTTCTCCTTCCGGCGCGGCGACCTGACCGTCGACAACGGACAGCACGTGTACCTGCGCTGCTGCACCGCCTACCGCTGGTTCCTCGACCGCATCGGAGGGACGGCACTGGCACCGCTGCAGGACCGTCTCGACGTGCCCGTCCTGGACCTCGCGCGACCCGAGGGAAGGCGGCTCGGCAGGCTGCGGCGCGACGCGCTGCCCGTCCCCCTGCACCTGGGACGCAGCCTCGCCACGTATCCGCACCTGTCGCCGGCCGAGCGGGCGAGGGCGGGGCGTGCCGCGCTCGCGCTCAAGAGGCTCGACCCGGCCGATCCGGCCCTGGACACCCAGGACTTCGGCAGCTGGCTGGCCGCGCACGGCCAGTCGGCCCGGGCCGTCGAGGCGCTGTGGGACCTGGTCGGGGTGGCCACCCTCAACGCGGTCGCGGGCGACGCCTCCCTGGGGCTGGCCGCGATGGTGTTCAAGACCGGTCTGCTGTCCGGCCCGGGCGCGGCCGACATCGGCTGGGCGCGCGTCCCGCTGGGCGACCTGCACGACCGGCTGGCCCGCAAGGCGCTCGACTCCGCGGGCGTGCGCACCGAGGTCCGCACCCGCGTCACCTCCGTCCGCGCCGAGGGGGACGGACGGTGGAGCGTGCGGGTTCCCGGCGAGAGGCTCCGGGCGGACGCGGTGGTGCTCGCCGTACCGCAGCGCGAGGCGCACGCCCTGCTGCCCGCCGGGGCGCTCGACGCGCCCGAGCGGCTGCTGGAGATCGGCACCGTGCCCATCCTCAACGTCCACGTCGTCTACGACCGCAAGGTGCTCGCCGCGCCCTTCCTCGCGGCCCTGGGCACCCCCGTGCAATGGGTGTTCGACCGCACCGAGGCGTCCGGGCTCCGCCGAGGGCAGTACCTCGCGCTGTCCCAGTCGGCCGCGCGGGAGGAGATCGACGCGCCCGTGTCCGTGCTGCGCGAGCGCTACCTGCCCGAGCTGGAGCGGCTGCTGCCCCTGACGCGCGGCGCCGCGGTGAAGGACTTCTTCGTGACCAGGGAGCGCACCGCGACCTTCGCTCCCGCCCCCGGCGTCGGGCGCCTCAGGCCCGGCGCGCGCACCAAGGCACCCGGCCTCTACCTGGCCGGAGCGTGGACCGCCACAGGGTGGCCCGCGACCATGGAGAGTGCGGTCCGCAGTGGAGTCGGCGCGGCGGACGCCGCGCTGAGCGCCCTGGGCCGGCCCCGCCCCCGCCGCCTCTTCGAGTTCGAGGAGGCGGCCTGATGCCCGGCCGGCGCAGCACGGCGGGCGGCCCCCGCACCCCCGGTACCGCAACAAGAGGAGAGACTGTGCCCACTGTGCCCCCGGCCTCGAAGGCCGCTCGAGAGACCGCGGTGGACGTGACCGCGCTCCTGGAGCGTGGCCGGACCCTGGCCGCACCGGTACTGCGGGCGGCCGTCGACCGCCTGGCCCCTCCCATGGACACGGTCGCCGCCTACCACTTCGGATGGATCGACGCCCAGGGCAGGCCCGCGGACGGCGACGGCGGCAAGGCCGTACGCCCCGCCCTCGCCGTACTGTCCGCCGAAGTCACCGGGGCCCCGCCCGAGGCCGGCGTCCCGGGCGCCGTCGCCGTGGAACTGGTCCACAACTTTTCCCTCCTGCACGACGACCTGATGGACGGCGACGAGCAGCGCCGCCACCGCGACACGGTGTGGAAGGTGCACGGCCCCGCCCAGGCCATCCTGGTCGGCGACGCCCTGTTCGCCCTGGCCAACGAGGTGCTGCTGGAACTCGGCACCGTCGAGGCCGGCCGCGCCACCCGCCGTCTGACCACCGCCACCCGCGCCCTGATCGACGGGCAGGCGCAGGACATCTCCTACGAGCACCGCGACCGCGTCAGCGTCGAGGAGTGCCTGGAGATGGAGGGCAACAAGACCGGCGCCCTGCTGGCCTGCGCCAGCTCCATCGGCGCGGTGCTCGGCGGCGCGGACGACCGCGCCGCCGACCTGCTGGAGAAGTACGGCTACCACCTCGGCCTGGCCTTCCAGGCGATCGACGACCTCCTCGGCATCTGGGGCGATCCGGAGTCCACCGGCAAGCAGACCTGGAGCGACCTGCGCCAGCGCAAGAAGTCGCTGCCGGTGGTGGCCGCACTCGCGGCGGGCGGATCCGCCTCCGAGCGGCTCGGCGAGATCCTCGCCGCCGACGCCAAGAGCAGCGACTTCGCGGCCTTCTCCGAGGAGGAGTTCGCGGCCCGTGCCGCCCTCATCGAGGAGGCGGGCGGCCGCGAGTGGACGGCCGAGGAGGCACGCCGTCAGCACGTCCTCGCCCTGGAGGCCCTCGACGCCGTCGACATGCCCGACCCGGTGCGGGCGAGGTTCGCGGCGCTCGCCGACTTCGTCGTCGTACGGAAGAGATGATCACCAGCGCGCGAAAAGAGATGATCGTTATCGGTCGAATAGCCCTCGCGTAGTCGCCGGCCGGTGTTGCGGGGACACGGACACCGGCCGACGGCGGACCCACAGCAGATGCACGCCTTGCAGGACTGCACGAAGGGGAAGCCATGACAGCGACGACCGACGGAAGCACCGGGGCCGCACCGCCGCCCCGCGCTGCCGCGGCCAGCGACACCGACACCGATGTTCCCGGCGCGGCCGGGGTACCCGACGCGGCCGCACACGCCGTGCGGCGTGCCACCGACTTCCTGCTCGCCCGGCAGGACCCGCAGGGCTGGTGGAAGGGCGATCTCGAGACCAACGTCACGATGGACGCCGAGGACCTGCTGCTCCGTCAGTTCCTGGGCATCCGCGACGAGAGGACCACCGAGGCCGCCGCACTCTTCATCCGCGGCGAGCAGCGCGAGGACGGCACCTGGGCCACGTTCCACGGAGGACCCGGCGAACTCTCCACCACCGTCGAGGCGTACGTCGCCCTCCGCCTGGCCGGCGACGCGCCCGACGCCCCGCACATGGCCAGGGCCTCCGCCTGGGTCCGCGAGCAGGGCGGCATCGCCGCCTCCCGCGTCTTCACCCGGATCTGGCTCGCCCTGTTCGGCTGGTGGAAGTGGGAGGACCTGCCCGAACTCCCGCCCGAGCTGATCTACCTGCCCGGCTGGATGCCCCTCAACATCTACGACTTCGGCTGCTGGGCCCGCCAGACCATCGTCCCGCTGACGATCGTCTCCGCGAAGCGGCCGGTGCGCCCCGCGCCCTTCCCGCTCGACGAGCTGCACACCGACCCCGCCGCTCCCGTCCCGGCCAGGACCCTTGCCCGCGTGGCCAGCTGGGACGGCGCCTTCCAGCGCGTGGACCGGTTACTGCACGCCTACCGCAGGATCGCGCCCCGCCGGCTGCGCAGGGCCGCCATGAACACCGCCGCCCGCTGGATCATCGAGCGGCAGGAGAACGACGGCTGCTGGGGTGGCATCCAGCCGCCCGCCGTGTACTCGATCATCGCCCTGCACCTGCTGGGCTACGACCTGAAGCACCCCGTGATGCGGGCGGGGCTGGAGTCCCTCGACCGGTTCGCGGTGTGGCGCGAGGACGGGGCCCGGATGATCGAGGCCTGCCAGTCACCGGTGTGGGACACCTGCCTCGCGACCATCGCGCTCGCCGACGCGGGACTGCCCGCGGACCATCCGCAGCTCGTCAAGGCCGCGGACTGGATGCTGGGCGAGCAGGTCGTGCGGCCGGGCGACTGGTCGGTGCGGCGCCCCCACCTCACGCCGGGCGGCTGGGCGTTCGAGTTCCACAACGACAACTACCCCGACATCGACGACACCGCCGAGGTGGTCCTCGCGCTGCGCCGGGTCAAGCACCACGACCCGGAGCGGGTGGAGAAGGCCATCGCGCGCGGGGTGCGCTGGAACCTCGGCATGCAGTCGAGGAACGGGGCGTGGGGCGCCTTCGACGTCGACAACACCAGCCCGTTCCCCAACCGGCTGCCGTTCTGCGACTTCGGCGAGGTGATCGACCCGCCCTCCGCCGACGTCACCGCGCACGTCGTCGAGATGCTCGCCGTGGAGGGCCTCGCCCACGACCCGCGCACCCGGCGCGGCATCGAGTGGCTGCTGGCCGAACAGGAGCCCGACGGCTCGTGGTTCGGGCGCTGGGGCGTCAACTACGTCTACGGCACGGGGTCCGTCGTCCCCGCCCTGGCCGCGGCCGGGATCCCCGCCTGGCACCCGGCGATCCGGCGGGCCGTGGCCTGGCTGGAGAAGGTCCAGAACGACGACGGCGGCTGGGGGGAGGACCTGCGCTCCTACCAGGACGTGAAGGGGTGGAGCGGCCGGGGCGCCTCCACCGCCTCGCAGACGGCCTGGGCGCTGATGGCCCTGCTGGCCGCGGGGGAGCGGGACTCCAGGGCCGTCGAACGCGGCGTCGCCTGGCTCGCGGCCACCCAGCGCGAGGACGGCTCCTGGGACGAGCCCTACTTCACCGGCACCGGCTTCCCCTGGGACTTCTCCATCAACTACCACCTCTACCGGCAGGTCTTCCCGCTCACCGCCCTCGGCCGGTACGTGCACGGCGAGCCCTTCGCGAACCGGCCGCCCGCCCGGCAGTCCCTCGCCGGGGCCAAGGGGAGCTGAATGGGCACCCAGCCCGCCCGGGCCCCGCTGCTGATCGCCTGCGCGCTCGGCATCGAGCAGCTCGCCCTGCGCACGGGCGGCCGCGCCGGCGCCGACGGGCCGGTCACCGTGCTGCGCACGGGCATGGGACCGGCGGCGGCCGGGCGCTCCGTCGCGCGGGTGCTGGCCGATCCGGCCCTGCGGGACGCCGCCGTGCTGGCCACCGGCTTCTGCGCGGGGCTCGCGCCCGGCATGCACCCCGGCGACCTCGTCGTCGCCGAGGAGACCCGGGACCCGCGCGGTGCCGTCCGGTGCGTGGGGACCGGTCTGCTCGTCGAGGAGCTGGGGCGGGCCGTGCCCGGGCGCACCGTCCACACCGGGCCGCTCACCGGATCCGACCACGTCGTGCGGGGTCAGGAGCGGTCCGGCCTGCGGGCGACCGGGGCGATCGCGGTCGACATGGAGTCGGCGGCCACGCTCCTGAGCGCCGTGCGCACGGGCGCGCGTCCGGTTGCGGCCGTCCGGGTGGTCGTGGACGCTCCGGAACATGAGCTCGTCCGGATCGGCACGGTGCGCGGTGGAATATCGGCTTTCCGCGTTCTTCGTTCCATCCTGCCCGCTTTTTTCGAATGGCACCGTTCTTCGCTGCTCCCCAGGAGGTGAGCCAGATGGCCATGCCGCTGCGCCAGTCCATCAAGGTCGCTACATACTTGGCCGAACAAAAGCTCCGCGGGCGGGAGAAGTTTCCGCTCATCGTCGAACTGGAACCGCTCTTCGCCTGCAACCTCAAGTGCGAGGGCTGCGGCAAGATCCAGCACCCGGCCGGGGTGCTCAAACAGCGCATGCCGGTCGCGCAGGCCGTCGGCGCGGTGCTGGAGTCCGGGGCACCGATGGTGTCCATCGCGGGCGGCGAGCCCTTGATGCACCCGCAGATCGACGAGATCGTGCGCCAGCTGGTGGCCAGGAAGAAGTACGTCTTCCTGTGCACCAACGCCGTGCTGCTGCGCAAGAAGATGGACAGGTTCACGCCGTCCCCCTACTTCGCCTTCGCCGTGCACATCGACGGGCTGCGCGAGCGGCACGACGAGTCGGTGGCCAAGGAGGGCGTCTTCGACGAGGCGGTGGCGGCCGTCAAGGAGGCCAAGCGGCGGGGCTTCCGGGTCACCACCAACTCCACCTTCTTCAACACCGACACCCCGCAGACCGTCATCGAGGTGCTGAACTACCTCAACGACGACCTGAAGGTCGACGAGATGATGATCTCGCCCGCCTACGCCTACGAGAAGGCCCCCGACCAGGAGCACTTCCTGGGCGTGGAGCAGACCCGCGAGCTGTTCAGGAAGGCCTTCGCGGGCGGCAACCGCCGCCGCTGGCGGCTGAACCACTCCCCGCTGTTCCTGGACTTCCTGGAGGGCAGGGTCGACTTCCCGTGCACCGCGTGGGCGATCCCGAACTACTCGCTCTTCGGCTGGCAGCGCCCCTGCTACCTGATGAGCGACGGGTACGTGCCCACGTACCGGGAGTTGATCGAGGAGACCGACTGGGACGCGTACGGCCGGGGCAAGGACCCGCGCTGCGCCAACTGCATGGCGCACTGCGGCTACGAGCCCACCGCCGTCCTGGCCACCATGGGGTCCCTGAAGGAGTCCCTGCGCGCCATGCGCGAGACCGTCGCGGGAAGCAAGGGGTAGTGCCGTGACCGCCGTCTCCCCGGGCGTCCCCGGGGCGCCGGCCCGGCCGGCCGGGGAGGCCGCCGCCGGGCCGGAGGGCACGGAGGTGCCCTTGCGCGCCGCGGTCGCGGGGTGTGGGGTGAACGGACCGAGAGGGGGCCCGACGTGACGATTCTGGAGACCATCCGCGGACCGCGCGACCTGAAGGCGCTGTCCGAGGCGGAACTCGGCGAACTGGCCGGTGAGATCAGGGAGTTCCTGGTGCACGCGGTCGCCAGGACCGGAGGCCACCT
Organism: Streptomyces sp. NPDC052701; assembly: GCF_040678355.1. Taxonomy (NCBI): domain Bacteria; kingdom Bacillati; phylum Actinomycetota; class Actinomycetes; order Kitasatosporales; family Streptomycetaceae; genus Streptomyces; species Streptomyces sp. NPDC052701. Next base: position 56,395 of record NZ_JBFATO010000010.1, on the reverse strand, counting down.
CGGGCCCAACCTGGGCGTGGTGGAGCTCACGATCGCCCTGCACCGCGTCTTCGAGTCGCCGGTCGACCGCATCCTGTGGGACACCGGCCACCAGAGCTACGTGCACAAGCTGCTGACGGGCCGCCAGGACTTCTCCAAGCTGCGCGGCAAGGGCGGGCTGTCCGGCTATCCCTCGCGCGAGGAGTCCGAGCACGACGTCATCGAGAACAGCCACGCCTCCACCGCGCTGGGCTGGGCCGACGGTCTCGCCAAGGCCCGCCGGGTGCGGGGGGACGGGGGGCACGTCGTCGCGGTGGTCGGCGACGGCGCGCTCACCGGCGGCATGGCCTGGGAGGCGCTGAACAACATCGCGGCCGCCAGGGACCGGCCGCTGATCATCGTCGTCAACGACAACGAACGCTCCTACGCCCCCACCATCGGCGGCCTCGCCGACCACCTCGCGACACTGCGCACGACGGACGGCTACGAGCGGGCGCTGGCCTGGGGCAAGGCCGCGCTGCAGCGCACGCCGCTCATCGGCAACACCCTCTACGAGGCGCTGCACGGCGCGAAGAAGGGCTTCAAGGACGCGTTCGCCCCGCAGGGCCTGTTCGAGGACCTGGGGCTGAAGTACGTCGGCCCGGTCGACGGGCACGACACCGGGGCGGTGGAGTCCGCGCTGCGGCGCGCGAAACGCTTCCACGGACCCGTGCTGGTCCACTGCCTCACGGAGAAGGGCCGCGGATACGGGCCCGCCCTCGCCCACGAGGAGGACCGCTTCCACGCCGTCGGCGTGATGGACCCGCTGACCTGCGCGCCGCTCGCCCCCGCGGGCGGCCCCTCCTGGACCTCCGTGTTCGGCGACGAGCTGGTGAGGATCGGCGAGGAGCGCGAGGACGTGGTGGCGATAACCGCCGCCATGCTGCATCCGGTGGGCCTGGGCAGGTTCGCCGAGCGGTTCCCGGACCGGGTGTGGGACGTGGGCATCGCCGAGCAGCACGCGGCCGTGTCCGCGGCGGGCCTGGCCACGGGCGGGCTGCACCCGGTCGTCGCCGTCTACGCCACCTTCCTCAACCGCGCCTTCGACCAGCTCCTGATGGACGTGGCCCTGCACCGCTGCGGGGTGACCTTCGTCCTGGACCGGGCGGGCGTCACGGGCGTCGACGGGGCATCCCACAACGGCGTGTGGGACCTGTCCGTGCTCCAGGCCGTGCCCGGCCTGAGGATCGCGGCGCCGCGCGACGCCGACCGGCTGCGCGCCCAGCTGCGCGAGGCGGTCGCCGTCGACGACGCGCCGACCGTCGTGCGCTTCCCGAAGGAGTCCGTCGGCCCGTCGATCCCGGCGGTGGACCGGGTGGGCGGACTGGACGTGCTGCACCGGGCCGCCCGGCCGCAGGTGCTCCTGGTCGCCGTCGGAGTCATGGCCCCGGTGTGCCTGCAGGCCGCCGAGCTGCTCCGGGCCCGGGGCATCGGCTGCACCGTCGTCGACCCCCGCTGGGTCAAGCCCGTCGATCCCGCGCTCGCGCCCCTCGCCGCCGGGCACCGCCTGGTCGCGGTCGTGGAGGACAACAGCCGTGCGGCCGGGGTCGGCTCGGCGGTGGCCCTGGCGCTGGGCGACGCCGGCGTCGACGTGCCCGTGCGGAGGTTCGGCGTCCCGGAGCAGTTCCTCGCGCACGCCAAGCGGGCCGAGGTGCTCGCCGACATCGGCCTGACACCCGTCGAGGTCGCCGGACGGATCAGCGCGAGCCTGGCCGTCAAGGAAGAGCCGTTCAAGGAGAACCAGCCATGACCACCGCCGAACCGGCAGCCGGGGCAGGGGAGTTCGACCTCGGCAAGCTGCTGGCCGAGCGTGGCGGCGAACGCTACGACCTCCACGCCCGCCACCTCAACCACCAGCTCCCGCGCATGCTGCACACCATCGGCTTCGACAAGGTCTACGAGCGGGCCGAAGGCGCCTACTTCTTCGACGCGGACGGCAACGACTACCTGGACATGCTCGCCGGGTTCGGGGTGATGGGGCTCGGCCGCCACCACCCCGTCGTGCGCAAGGCGCTGCACGACGTCCTCGACGCCTCCCTCGCCGACCTCACCCGGTTCGACTGCCCGCCGCTGCCCGGCCTGCTGGCCGAGAAGCTGCTCGCGCACAGCCCGCACCTGGACCGGGTGTTCTTCGGCAACAGCGGCACGGAGGCCGTCGAGGGCGCGCTGAAGTTCGCCCGGTACGCGACCGGCAGACCCAGGATCCTGTACTGCGCGCACGCCTTCCACGGCCTGACCACCGGCTCGTTGTCGGTCAACGGGGAGGACGCCTTCCGGGACGGCTTCGCCCCGCTGCTGCCCGACACGGCCGTCCCCCTCGGCGACCTCGACGCCCTGGCGCGGGAGCTGAGGAAGGGCGACGTGGCCGCCCTGATCGTCGAGCCGGTCCAGGGCAAGGGCGTGCACGAGGCCCCGCCCGGCTATCTGCGCGCCGCCCAGGAGCTGCTGCGCAGGCACAAGGCGCTGCTCATCGCCGACGAGGTGCAGACGGGGCTCGGCCGGACCGGCGACTTCTACGCTTACCAGCACGAGGACGGCGTCGAGCCGGACCTGGTGTGCGTGGCCAAGGCGCTCTCCGGCGGCTACGTCCCGGTGGGCGCCACGCTCGGCCGGGACTGGATCTTCAAGAAGGTCTACTCGTCGATGGACCGGGTGCTCGTGCACTCGGCCAGCTTCGGCTCCAACGCGCAGGCCATGGCGGCCGGCCTCGCGGTGCTGTCGGTGATGGAGAACGAGCGGATCGCGGCGAACGCCCGTGCCACCGGCGAGCTGCTGAAGTCCCGGCTCGCCGCGCTGACCGAGAAGTACGAGCTGCTCGCGGACGTCCGGGGCCGGGGCCTGATGATCGGCATCGAGTTCGGCCGTCCCCGGTCGCTGAAGCTCCGCGGCCGCTGGAGCGTGCTGCAGGCCGCCCGCAGGGGACTCTTCGCGCAGATGGTGGTCGTCCCGCTGCTGCAGCGGCACCGGATCCTCACCCAGGTCTCCGGCGACCACATGGAGGTGATCAAGCTGATCCCGCCGCTGATCATCGGTGAGCGGGAGGTGGACCGGTTCGTGGAGGCCTTCACCGCCGTGATGGACGACGCCCACGACGGCGGGCTGGTGTGGGACTTCGGCAGGACGCTGGTGAAGCAGGCGCTGGCCGGCCGCTGACGGCGGCCGCGGAATGCTTTTGCCTCTGAGGCAAGAAATTTGCCGCAGAGGCAAGAGTCCGGCTGAATGGAGGCATGAGCTCCTCCGAGTCCGGGCCCGTCGCCGAGCCCGGCCCGTCGTCGGCCGGTCCGGCCGGCGCGCTGCCCGCCGTCGCGCCGCAGCTGCGCGCCCTGCGCCGCCGGGCCTCCCTCACGCTGGAGGCCGCGGCCCGCGCCGCCGGGCTGTCGCCCGCCCACCTCTCCCGGCTGGAGACCGGACAGCGCCAGCCCTCGCTGCCGATGCTGCTCGCGCTCGCCCGTATCTACGGTACGACCGTCTCGGAACTGCTCGGCGAGACGGTCGCCGACCGGGACTCCGTGATACGCGCCGCCGACATGGAACCCACCGCGGCGGGCGGCTGGACGTACTGGCCGGCCGGCGCGTCCGGGCGCGGGATGCAGGCCCTGCGGGTCCAGGTCCCGTACGGCTCCCAGGGCGACATCGTGCGCGTGCACCCCGGCGAGGAGTGGCTCCACGTGCTCAAGGGGCGGCTGCGGCTGCGGCTCGGGGACGCCACGCACCGGCTCGCCCCGGGCGACAGCGCGCACTTCGACTCGCTGACCCCGCACCGCATCGCCGCTCAGGACCCCGACGGGGTCGAGCTCCTGTTCGTCCACACCCTGCTGCAGAGCCCCACGGCCGCCCTGTGCCTGGGCCGCACCCCTGGAGACGCGCCATGAGCGACATGGAGGAGAAGTTCCCTCGCGCCCTGTGGGTGCGGCTGATCGTCTACATCGCGGTGGGGCACGTCTTCGCGGCCTTCGTCTACCTGCTGTTCGAGGTGGGCGCGAAGTAGCTCCTGTCCGCCCGGCCCGGGCGGCGGCTCCTGCGGGCCGCCGCCCTCAGTCCAGCAGGCGCTCGCGCAGCCGGTCCCGGGTCCGCGGCGTGATCCCCAGCCCCTTCTCCAGGTAGGCGTCGACGCCGCCCCAGGTCTCCTCGATGGTCTCGAAGGCCGCCGTCAGGTACTCGGCGCGCGCGTCGAACAGGGGGCTCAGCAGCTCCATGACCTCGGGGGAGTAGGCCGAGGCCGAGCTGCTGCTGCGGCGCACCTTGTAGCGGCGGTGCTTGGCGTTGGACTTCAGGTAGTCGTCGAGGACGGCCTCGCGCTCGACGCCCAGGGCCAGCAGCGTCACCGCGACGGACAAGCCCGCGCGGTCCTTGCCCGCCGCGCAGTGCATCAGGGCGGGGACGCTGCCCCCGGCGAGCGCGTGCAGCACCTGGGAGTGCTCGGCGGTGCGCTCCCGGATGATCGTGCGGTAGGAGGCGATCATCCGGCTGGCGCCCTTGCCGTCCGCGAGGATCTCGCGCAGCTGGTCGATGTCGCCGTCGCGCACCATCCTCCAGAACTCCGCGCCGTCGGCGGGGTCGGACAGCGGCAGGTTCACATTGCGCACGCCCGGCAGCGCGACGTCCGGCCCCTCCAGCTTCTGGTCGGCGGCGTTGCGGAAGTCGAAGATCGTGTGCAGGCCCAGCGAGGAGAGGAAGGCGGCGTCCTGCTCGGTGGCGTGCGCCAGGTGCCCGCTGCGGAACAGCACCCCGTGCCGCACCCGCCGGCCGTCCACGGTCGGCAGTCCGCCCACGTCGCGGAAGTTGCGCACTCCGGCCAGCTCGGGTTCGGTCGACGGGACCTGCTGCGTCACGGGGGCTCCCTCCCACTCGCCCCGCCGGCGCGGCTCGTCGACGGGCACCACTCGACGATACGGCATGGCCGCCGGGCCGACCGGGTCGTCCGCAGGCGTTGCCCGTCGGCCTCCGGACCCCTGATGATGTTGGTGTCCGATCGCACCTGTTCGCACCTGTTCGCATCTGTGGGGGCCTGATGCCGGAGATCTCGCGGGACGGTCGTACCTGGCTCCTGTCGGGGCCGGCCAGCAGCTACGCCGTCCACCTCACCGGCCGCGACGAGCTGGTGCACCTGCACTGGGGCCCGAGGATCGCGCTCGCCGACGCGCAGGCCCTCGCCGTCCGCCCGCTGCCGGACGAGTGGCCCTTCGAGTCCCCGCTCGACGGGCGCGAGGAGTACCCCGTCGAGGGCGGCCCGCGGTTCGTCCGGCCCGCCCTGTCGGTGCGCACCGCCGAGCGGCGCGGCACGCAGTGGGCGTACGAGGGGCACGAGACGGCCGGGGACGGCGCGCTGCGGCTCCGCTTCCGCGACGGCGGGCTGACCGTCACGCTGCACTACCGGATGCGCCCCTCCACGGACGTCGTCGAGCGCTGGGTGACCCTGGCGAACGAGGGCCCGGCCGTCGAGGTGCTGCGCGCCGACTCCGCCACCTGGACCCTGCCCGACCGCGACGGCTGGCGGCTGTCCCAGCTGCACGGCCGCTGGGGCGCCGAGTCCCGGCTGGTGCGCTCGGACCTCACCTACGGCGAGAAGGCCGTCGGCAGCCGCCGCGGCCACACCGGGCACCAGCACCTGCCCTGGGTCGCGCTCGACACGGACGCGGCCGAGGAACACGGCGAGGTCTACGGCTGCGCCCTGGGCTGGTCCGGCTCCTGGCGCATCGCCGTGGCCCAACTCCCGGACGCCCGCGTGCAGATCACCGGCGGCGCCGGACACGACGACTCCGGCCTGCTGATGCTGGGGGAGGGGGAGTCGTACACCACCCCGGTCTTCGCGGGGCTGTGGAGCGACGGCGGCTTCGGCGGCGCCAGCCGGGCCTGGCACGCCTACCAGCGGGCGTACGTCGTCCCGGACGCGGACCGGGACCGGCCCGTGCTGTTCAACTCCTGGGAGGCGACCGGTTTCGACATCTGCGAGCGGCAGCAGCGCGAGCTCGCCGAGCGGGCCGCCGCGACGGGCGTGGAGCTGTTCGTGGTCGACGACGGCTGGTTCGGGGCGCGCACCGGCGACCGGGCCGGGCTCGGCGACTGGTGGCCCGACCCGGACCGCTTCCCCGGCGGTCTGAGGCCCCTCGCCGACCACGTGCACGCCCTCGGCATGCAGTTCGGCATCTGGGTCGAGCCGGAGATGGTCAACCCGGACAGCGACCTGTACCGGGCGCACCCGGACTGGGTGCAGTTCCAGCCGGGACGGGTGCGCACGGAGTTCCGCAACCAGCTGGTGCTCAACCTGGCCCGCGAGGACGTCCGGGAGTACCTGTGGGAGCGGCTCGACGGGCTGCTGTCCGGCGTCCCGGTCGACTACGTCAAGTGGGACTTCAACCGCTGCTTCACCGACGCCGGCTGGCCCGGCGACCCCTATCCGCAGCGGCTGTGGGTGGACCACGTCCGCGCCCTGTACGCCCTGCTGGACCGGTTGCGGGCGGCCCACCCGGGCGTCGCCTTCGAATCCTGCTCGGGCGGCGGCGGCCGGATCGACCTCGGCGTGCTGAGCCGTACGGACCAGGTGTGGACCTCGGACAACACCGACCCGCTCGACCGGCTCGCCATCCAGCACGGCTTCAGCCAGATCCACCCGGCGCGGGTCATGGCGGCCTGGGTCACCGACAGCCCGAACGCGATGCTCAACCACCGGTCCAGCTCCCTGCGGTTCCGGTTCGTCAGCGCCATGGCCGGGGTGCTCGGCCTCGGCGGCGACCTGACCCGGTGGACCGAGGAAGAGCTCGCCGAGGCGCGCGAGTGGGTGGAGCTCTACAAGGAGATCCGGCCCGTGGTGCAGCGCGGCGACCTGTACCGGCTGCGCCCCCCGACGGGTGGGCTGAGCGCTGTGCAGTACGTCCTCGGCGACGAGACCGTCGTCCTCGCCTGGCTCCAGGCGCAGCGCCACGGGGAGCCCGCCGCGGCGCTCAGGCTGCGCGGCCTCGACCCGACGGCGTCGTACGAATGCCGCGAAACGGGAGAAATCCACCGGGGTGCGGTCCTGGTGCACCACGGTCTGCGGACCGGGCTGCGCGGGGACCTCGACGCCGCCGTGGTGCGGCTGCGGCGCCGGTGACCGGGCGTTCCCGCAGCGGTTCGCGGCAAGTGGCCGATCTGTCCGAATAGAGAACTTCGATATAACGTGCCCCGGAAATAGGGGAGATGGGGCCGAGTGCGTGAGCAGGCTCATATTCGTGACGATGCGTTGCCGTCATGCTCACGTAATCAAGGTGTTTTTCTTGGGGATTTGCGGACGGTGAATGATCCGGAATCCACGCAGGGTCACCGTGGAATGTCCGCGGAAATCACCGGAAACGCAGGCGCGGGCAATCGCAAACTTGTCCCTGCGCGTCCTGTTCGCTTACGTTCGCCACCGATCCGGACGGACGCCTAATCCTGCCGCCGCCCGGAGCCCGCACCCACTGACCCGTGTACGGCAGGAGCGGGGGACCCACAGGTACGACGCCTGTTCCGGTTCCCGGAACGGCTTGGGGTTAAGCCGCGCCTCGGCGCGGCCGGGCATCTCCAGCTCGCACCCGACAGCTCACCTCGCAGGCGCCGGAGAGGAATTCGTCATGCCCGCAAAGGGTAAGCACCGCCGTTCGAAGACCCAGAGCTTCACCCGGTCCATCGCCGTCGCCGGAACCGGTGGCGCCGTACTCGCCCTCCCGCTGCTGGGGGCCGTCGACGCCCACGCCGCCACCCCGCAGTCGGCGCCGGAGAAGGCCGTCCAGTCCGTTCCGGTGACCGGGGAGAAGACCGCCGGGAAGAACGACGCGGACGTGCGCACGTACATCGTGAAGGCCGGTGACTACCTGGCAAAGATCGCCGACGAGCAGGACGTCGACGGCGGCTGGAAGAAGCTCTACGCGGACAACCGCGAGGCCGTCGGCGACGACCCGTCGCTGATCCACCCCGGCCTGAAGCTGTCGATCGGCGAGAAGGCGGCGGCGGGTACGGCCGAGCCGTCCTCCTCCGCCAACTCCTCGGCCGCGGCGAAGCCTTCGTCCGGGAAGCCGGCGCAGAAGCCGTCCGCGAAGCCGTCGTCCCAGAAGGCGCAGAAGCCGTCCGCCGCGCCGTCCGCCGCCGCGCAGGCCGCGGCCGTGAGCCGGAGCGCCGGGACCGCCGACGCGGCCGGCGGCTACACCGCGCCGGTGTCCGGCGGCGTCGGCACCGGCTACAAGGTGGCCGGCAGCATGTGGTCCAGCGGCTACCACACCGGCGTCGACTTCTCCGTCCCGACCGGCACCCCCCTGAAGGCCGTCGCCGCGGGCACGGTCGTCTCCGCGGGCTGGGCCGGCGCGTACGGCAACCAGGTCGTCATCAAGCTCGACGACGGCTACTACGCGCAGTACGCCCACCTGTCCTCGCTGTCCGTCTCGGCCGGCCAGACCGTCACCGCCGGACAGCAGGTCGGCCTCTCCGGCTCGACCGGCAACTCGACCGGACCGCACCTGCACTTCGAGATCCGCACCACGCCCGACTACGGCTCGGACGTGGACCCGGTCGCCTACCTCCGCTCGCACGGCGTCTCCCTCGGCTGACCCCCGCGGCCACCCGCCCGGCACGCCGCCGAAGGCCGGACCCCGATCCCGGGGCCCGGCCTTCGGCGCACCGGGGCGCCGGCGGGAAACGGCGGCCCGGCCACGGAGCCGGCTCCCGCGCCACGGCCCCGAGCCTTACGCGCGGGGGCACTTCGCCCGCCGGACCGTGCGGAGCCGCCCCCGTGTCCGTGACGTCCGGGCGCGGTCGCCGCACCGGCGCCGCCGGGCCGCCGTATTCCCGGCTTGGGGAAGACTTTGGGCGTGGCTTATCTCACCGCGCGTCAATCCCTGCCTACGGTCGCGTAGGTCACATTCCACGGTGAATCATGTGCTGCTGTGGCAGACGATTCGAAGAGTGACAGCAGATCAGTGATCGGGTCGTACGTGGCGGTGGGGGACAGCTTCACCGAGGGCGTCGGCGACCCCGGCCCCGACGGGGCGTTCGTCGGCTGGGCCGACCGGTTCGCGGTGCTGCTCGCGGACCGCAGGCCCGAAGGCGACTTCCGGTACACGAACCTCGCCGTGCGCGGCAGGCTGCTCGACCAGATCGTTCAGGAGCAGGTTCCCAGAGCCGTCGAACTCGCCCCGGACCTGGTCTCGTTCTGCGCGGGGGGCAACGACATCCTCCGCCCGGGCACCGACCCGGACGAGGTGGCCGAGCGCTTCGAACGGGCGGTGGCCGCGCTCGCCGCGACGGCCGGCACCGTCATGGTGACCACCGGATTCGACACCCGTGGCGTGCCCGTGCTCAAGCACCTGCGCGGCAAGATCGCCACGTACAACGGGCACGTGCGGGCCATCGCCGACCGGTACGGCTGCCCGGTGCTCGACCTGTGGTCCCTCAGGAGCATCCAGGACCGCCGGGCCTGGGACACCGACCGGCTGCACCTGTCGCCCGAGGGGCACACGCGCGTGGCGCTGCGCGCCGGGCAGGTGCTCGGCCTGGAGGTCCCGGCCGACCCGGAGCAGCCCTGGCCGCCGCTGCCGGTGCGCGGCGCCTTCGAGATCCGCCGGGACGACGTCCAGTGGGCGCGGGAGTACCTGGTGCCGTGGATCGGACGCCGGCTGCGCGGGGAGTCCTCGGGGGACCACGTGACGGCCAAGGGGGCGCTGTCGCCGGACGACATCAAGATGCGGATCGCCGCGGTGGCCTGAGACGCCCTCGGCCGCGGGCCGCGCCGCAGGACGCCCGGCGCGGCCCGCGGCCGGGCGCCGGGGCCCTCCCGCAGGCGCAGGTCGCCGCCGCGGTGCCGTCGACTCCTCCTCCCGCTCCGGACCCGGTCCGCGAGCGAGCGCCTCGTCCGCCCGCGCTCGCGCTCGCGCCTGCGCCCGCGCTCGTGCCCGTGTCCGCAGCACCGTGCCCGGGTCCGCGGCACCGCGCCCGGGCCCGAGCCCGCGGCCCCGCACCCGCGTACGACCTCGGCCGCACGGCGAGCCCGTCCAGCGGGGCCGTCAGACGCAGGGCCGCGCCCGCGGGCCCGGGCAGCGGAGGACCTGACCCGAGGTTTCGCTTACACGGCGAGGACGCGTCCGCGGGGTCCGGGCAGCGGGACCCGCCCGCGGCCACCCTCCCCGCGATCCCCGGTGATCACAGCCCTCCACTGCCTGCCCAGGTCCCGCGCGACCTCCCGCAGCGCCGGTTCGCGCAGCGCCGCCGCCCGGCCCTCGCTCCACAGCCGCCGGCCCCCGGCCCACCGGGTCTTTCACCGGGCCGGGCGGATCGCCGAGGTCCCCGGGGCGCCCGCCGTGGCCCGGGGGCCCGGGGACGCCGGAGGGGCCGACCATAATGGGATGCCTGACCGATTCCACCTGGAGGTAGCGTGGCCGGTTTCCGTCCTACGAGTGCCGGGCTCCGCGCGTTGCGGCCCGCGGCCTTCGGCGTGGACCCCGGCGGTGCGCGCATGGCGCGTATCCGCAGCTCGCCCCATTTCAAGGACGGGGTCTTCCAGAACCCCGGAGGCACCGCCCGGACCCGCCCCTCGGGCTCGACGCGGGACTTCGCGAAGGTCTACTTCGACCGGGAGGCCCGGCCCCGCCGCACCCCGCGGGGCGCGGTGCCGGTCCACGCCACCACGCTCGCCGACCTGGCCGGGCCCCCGGCGAGCGGACTGCGGCTGACGTGGCTGGGGCACTCCAGCGTGCTCGCGGAGATAGCCGGACGGCGCGTGCTGTTCGACCCGGTGTGGGGCGAGCGCTGCTCACCGTTCCCCTTCGCCGGGCCCAAGCGGCTGCACCCGGTGCCGCTGCCGCTGGCCGCCCTCGGGCCGGTCGACGTCGTCGTCATCTCGCACGACCACTACGACCACCTGGACATGCCCACCATCAAGGCGCTGGCCGGGACGGACACGCTGTTCGCCGTTCCGCTCGGCGTCGGCGCCCACCTCGAGCACTGGGGCGTCCCCGCCGGCCGTCTGCGCGAGCTCGACTGGCACGAGGCGACGGAGATCGGCGGACTCACCCTGACCGCCACGCCGGCCCGCCACTTCTGCGGCCGGGGCCTGCGCAACACCCAGCACACCCTGTGGGCCTCCTGGGTCGTCGCCGGAGGGGAGCACCGCGTCTACCACAGCGGCGACACCGGGTACTTCGAGGGCTTCGAGGACATCGGCGCCGAACACGGCCCGTTCGACGCCACGATGATCCAGATCGGTGCGTACTCCGCCTTCTGGCCCGACATCCACATGACGCCCGAAGAGGGCATGCGGGCCCATCTCGACCTCCAGGGCGGGCCGGAGCGCGGCCTGATGCTCCCGATCCACTGGGCCACCTTCAACCTGGCGCCGCACCCGTGGGCGGAGCCCGGCGAGGGCACCCTCGCGGCCGCCCGCGCGACGGGTGCCCGCATCGCCCTGCCCCGTCCCGGGGAGCCGTTCGAGCCGACGTCCGCGACCGTGCCGTCCGAGCCGTGGTGGCGCGAGGTGGCACTGGCCCCGGAGGGCGGCTGGCCCTCCCCGCAGGCCCCCGCCGGGACGGCGGGCAGGAGCGGAACCGGCACGGCAGCCGTGGCCCGGGAAGATACGGTGAGTGACGAAACGAAGGGTGCGGCCGAGGCCACCGAGGACCCCGAGACCCTCTCGGCGAGCTGATCGCGGGAGGGTCGGCCGGTGCACGGCGAGGGCCGGGGAGCGACGGGCTCCCCGGCCCTCGCCGTTTTCCTGTGACCGCTTCTGAGCAGGTCGGATCGAACTGTTGTCTTTCCTGTACGGATGATCGAAGGGCTTATCGGTCTGTCGTGCGAAGCCTCATACCAGAGCGGGACGCTCCTCGTATGAGTTTGTCAACTGCCCACCGCACATGATGCGCTGGCGACTACGGTGAGTGGTCGTCGGGCGACGCAGGTCCGGATCCGGATTCCGGGGAGACCGCGCCGCAGGTGTCGCCTGCAGCAGGCAGGTCAGGGGAGCGGGGACTGGTACGTGCAGGCGCAAGACGGACGAGGGAACCGACGAGACGGGGAGCCCGGCCGCCCGGACGCGGCCGGCACCCCGGGCCGGCGACCTGCCTGCGCGGAGCCGGCCGGGGCGACGGACGCCGACGGCGGCGGCGAAGGCCCCGCGCGCCCTGCGAGCCGGACGGGGGCCGCCGACGGCGCCGGCGCGGGACGTGCGCGCCCCGCGCGGACCGAGGACCGCACCACCGCACGATCCGCGCGTCACGCGCGCGGCCACGCACCACGGACGGCGCACCCCCGGGCCCGCGAGCCCGGGCGCGCCACCACGAGCACCCCTGGCACCCAGGCCCGACGCACCCGTACGAGGACACCGATGTCTCAGCTCCGCGCCCCGGCCTCCCGCACGGACCGCCGTGAGGGCGGGCGGCACGGGAAGCCGGTCGCCCGCACCGCTCCCGCGCTGCCCGAGACCCACATACGGCCCCAGCTGATGCGTCTGGCCGTGCTGCCGCCCGTCGCCGTCGCCCTCGGCGCCTGCGCGGCCGTCCTGTTCACGGTCCGCTCCACCGGCGTGCGGCCGGGCCCCACCCTGTGGGCCGTGCTGGGCGGCGCCGTCTCGGTGGCCCTCGCCGGCATCGTGATCGCCGCCGTGGCCGCCGACCGGGCCGCCCGGTCCGTGCACGACCGCATCGACGCCCTGCGCCGCGGCACCGCACGGCGTGAGGCCGACCTGCGCGCCCTGGTCGACGCGCTGCGGCGCGGCGAGGGCCCGCCCGAGCGGGGGCCGCGCAACGAGCCGCCCGAGGACGCCGACGACATCGACCTGCTCGCCGCCGACCTGGCCCGCGCGCACGACGGCGCCGTCACCGCCGTCGTCCGGGCCGCCCGGCTGTCCAGCCAGGCGGGCAGCGAGCAGAAGCTCGAGGTCTTCGTGAACCTGGCCCGGCGCCTGCAGTCGCTGGTGCACCGCGAGATCTCGATCCTCGACGAGCTGGAGAACGAGATCGAGGACCCCGACCTGCTCAAGGGCCTCTTCCACGTCGACCACCTCGCCACCCGGATCCGCCGCCACGCCGAGAACCTCGCCGTGCTCGGCGGGGCGATGTCCCGGCGGCAGTGGAGCAACCCGGTCCCCATGACCGAAGTGCTGCGCTCGGCGATCGCGGAGGTCGAGCAGTACTCGCGGGTCAGGCTCGTGCCGCCCGTCGACGGCACGCTGCGCGGCCACGCCGTCGCCGACGTCATCCACCTGCTCGCCGAACTCGTCGAGAACGCCACGGTGTTCTCCGCCCCGCACACCCAGGTGCTGCTGCGCGCCAGCCTCGTCACCTCCGGTCTCGCCGTCGAGGTCGAGGACCGCGGACTCGGCATGCCCGTCGAGGAACAGCAGCGGATGAACGCCCTCCTCGCCGACCCGGACCAGGTGAACGTCGCCCGGCTCCTCGCGGACGGCCGCATCGGGCTGTTCGTCGTCTCCCAGCTCGCCCGGCGGCACGGCATCACCGTCCGGCTGCAGACCAACATCTACGGCGGGGTGCAGGCGGTCCTCGTCGTGCCCCAGGCACTGCTGGGGGCGCCGCCGGCGCCCGGTGCCGCCGCGCAGCCGCGGGACGAGGCGGACGGCGGTGCCGACCGCCCGGCCGTACCGTCACGGCAGCACCAGCGGTCCGCGCCGGCGCACGGCACGACGGTGCCGGCGGTGGGCACGGCCGGGCCGGCGCAGGGGATGCCGGCCGCGCAGGACGGGGTGCCCGGGTACGGAGCCCCGTCCGGACCCGGCCCTTCCTTCGCGCACGCGGACCCGGCCGCGCCAGGACAGACCTCGGGGCCGGGGAACCCCGCAGGGCCGCAGGCCTCGTTCGGTGCGGAGGGCCCGCTCGGCCCGGACGCCTCGTCCGTGCCCTCGTCCGGGCCCGGGGCCGGGGCCGATTCCGGGGCTCACGACGTGTCCCCGGCGGCTTCCGGCGCACCACGGCGGCACCGGCGCCCCTCCGCACCGGCCGCCGGGCGGGCCGACGTCGGGCCGCCGCCGCTGCCGGTGCGGGGAGCGCACAAGGAGCGGCCCAATCCGTCCGAGGCCAGGCCCGGCATCAGGCCCGACGACCGGCGGATCCTCGCCGAGAACGTGACGGCGCCGCCCACCCCCCGCAACGGCACCGTGCGCGGCACCGTGGACAAGCCCCGGCTGCCCCGCCGCCGCGCCCAGGAGCACATCGTGCCCCAGCTGCGCGGCGGCCCGGTCCCACGCCAGGACACCGCGGACCTGACCGGCCACGACCCCGGACTGATGGCCGCCTTCCAGCGCGGCGTCGGCCTGGCCGAGGCCCAACAACACCTGGAGGCGGGGCAGCTGGAGGTCGGCCACATGGAGGCCGGCCATATGGAGAGCCCTCCCATGGGGGCCGCCTACATCGAGGCCGGCCACATGGAGGTCGGCCATACGGAAGCCACCTACATCGAGGCTGGCCACATGGAGACCGGCCACACGGAAGCCAGCTACATGGAGGCCGCCTACATCGAGGCCGGTTCCATGAATCCCGGCCTCGTGGACGGCGGTTCCAGCAGCGCCCGCCCGGTGGGCTCCGAGCACACGGACACCTCGTCCGTGGAGCCCGCGTCCAGGAACCCCACCCACGCCGGGCCGCCCCGGAGCGAGCCGGCGCACACGGACCCGGCCCGCCGGCCCCCGATCGCCCCGGAGCCTCCCCCCATGGGGCCGCCCCCCATGGGCCTTTCCCCCGTAGCCCCTTCGCCCATGGTGCCCCGGCACAGGGAGCCGGAGGCCCTCAGGCAGTCGCCCTCCATGGAGCCGCCCCCCATGGCCCCGGCTCCCACGGGTCCCGCGCTGCCACCCCTCCCGCGTGCCATGGACATGCCCGCCGGGTTCAGCCCGCCCTCCCCGGACACGCACACCAGGGACACGGCCCGCACCACCGACGCACGCGGCACGCACGACGGTGTGCCCGCACCCCGTACCGACCGCACCGCCCGGCACGACGGGAGCGCACCCGCCGGATGACCGCCCCCGCCACCCCCGCCACCCCCCTTCCCACCCCCAGCGCTCCCGCAGAGCTACGTACCCCAAGGAGTCGATCCACCATGGTGAGCGAAGCGCCGACCGCCCAGGTATCCGATCTCGACTGGCTGATGAGCGGCCTCGTCCAGCGCGTACCGCACACGACCGCCGCGGTGCTCCTGTCCTGCGACGGACTCGTGAAGTCCGTGCACGGCCTGGACCCGGACAGCGCCGACCACATGGCGGCCCTGGCCTCCGGCCTGTACTCCCTCGGCCGCAGCGCCGGCGTCCGCTTCGGCGACGGCGGCGACGTCCGGCAGGTCGTCGTCGAACTCGACTCGACGCTGCTGTTCGTCAGCACGGCCGGGTCCGGCACCTGCCTCGCCGTGCTGGCCGGCCGCGAGGCCGACGCGGCGGTGCTCGGCTACGAGATGGCGATGCTGGTGAAGAGCGTCCGGCCGTACCTGGTGACCGCGCCCAGGCAGCACACCGCCGACTCCCCGGCGATGAGGCCTTGAGCGTGGCGGCGGCCGGCGACGGGCCCTGGCTGGACGACGCGGCCGGCCGGCTGGTGCGCCCCTTCACGGTCAGCAACGGCCGCACCCGGCCCACCGTCGCGCTCGATCTGATGTCGCAGGTGATGGCCACCGGGGCGACCCCCCTCGGCTACCTCGGCCCCGAGCACACCCAGGCGCTGGAGCTGTGCCGCGTCCCGCTGGCGGTCGCCGAGGTGGCCGCCCGTCTGAAGCTGCCGGTGGCCGTCACCAAGGTGCTGCTGGCGGACCTCGTCGACTGCGGGGCGCTCACCACCAAGCCCCCCGTGTTCCACCACAACCCGACGGACCGGGCCCTTCTGGAGGCAGTGCTCGATGGACTACGACGCCAGCTCTGACTACGACGGCGGCACCGACCCCTTCCCCACCGCGCTGAAGATCCTGGTGGCGGGCGGGTTCGGCGTGGGCAAGACGACCTTCGTCGGCGCGGTCAGCGAGATCGCCCCGCTCAGCACCGAGGAACTGCTCACCACGGTCAGCGCCGCGACCGACAACCTCGACGGGATCGAGAACAAGGTCGAGACGACCGTGGCCATGGACTTCGGCCGCATCACCCTCGGCCCCGAGCACGTGCTGTACCTGTTCGGCACGCCCGGCCAGGAGCGGTTCTGGTTCATGTGGGACGAACTGTGCGAGGGCGCGCTCGGCGCGGTCGTCCTCGCCGACACCCGCCGCCTGGAGGAGTGCTTCGCGGCCGTCGACTTCTTCGAACAGCGCGGCCTGGCCTTCATCGTCGCGGTCAACGAGTTCGACGGCGCCTACCGCTACGACCCCGGGGAGGTGCGCGCCGCCCTCGACCTCCCCCAGGGGGTCCCGGTCGTGTGCTGCGACGCCCGGATCTCCAGCTCGGGCGTCCAGACCCTGCTGACCCTCGTACGCCATCTGATCGCCCACGCACCGGCCCCCACCACGGGGCACGGCGCCCACATGTGATCCCCGCACACCCTGCCACGGAGCCGCACATGACGTACGCACACCGTCCGGGAGACCGCCCATGAGCTACGACCCGCCGCGTCCGGCCGGTCGTCCGCTGCTCACCCCCGAGGACAAGGAGGCCCCCGCCCGCACCCGCAGGCTGCGCCTGCTCGGCCTGGGGGAGCGCCCGGAGCCCGCACTCGACGCCTTCGCGACCCGTCTCGCCGAACACTCCGGGACGCTGTACGCCATGGTCACCTTCCTCGACGAGAACGGGCAGTTCTTCGCGGGCCTGCACACCCCGCCGGTCGCGCCGTTCGTGCGCGGCGACGGCACCGGCGCCCGGATCGGCCGCGCGCTGCCCCGTGACCACGGCTTCTGCCCCCATGTGGTGGCCCGGGGCAAGGCGCTGGTCCTGGAGGACGTCCGCGACTACCCGCGGTTCGCGGGCAACCCGGTCGTCGACGGGTTCGGCATCCGCTCCTACCTGGGCGCTCCCCTCATCGACAGCACCGGCATGGTACTCGGCACCGTGTGCGTGGCCGACCTCGTACCGCGCCCCTGGGGGAGGACGGGCCTGGCCGCCATCAAGGAACACGCGGCGGACCTCGCCCTGCGCCTGGAGCGCCGGGAGGGCGACGGGCTGCCGCTGTGAGCGCCCGCCGGTCCGGCGGGGAGGGGGACGGGCCGGTCCCGTCCGTGCGGCGCTCCGCGTCGGCCGGCCGGTGACCGGCGCGCGACCAGGCGTGAAGCAAAGCTGTGGCCGCGCTTAAGAAAACCTCGATGGACCGGTGGGCCGGAGTGCGGCAGATTGCTGTGCGATTCCACTCCTCTCCCTGGACCGGGGCTTTTTCGGCATGCCCGGAGCCGGGACTCACCCACAGGAGCCGTAGCGTTGAAGGCGCTGGTCAAGCAGAAGGCGGAGCCCGGGCTGTGGCTCGCGGACGTCCCGGAGCCCGCCGTCGGGCCCGGCGACGTACTGATCAAGGTGCTGCGCACCGGCATCTGCGGCACCGACCTGCACATCCGGGCCTGGGACGGCTGGGCGCAGCAGGCGATCCGCACCCCGCTGGTCGTCGGGCACGAGTTCGTCGGCGAGGTCGTCGAGACCGGGCGGGACGTCACGGACATCGCCGTCGGCGACCGCGTCAGCGGCGAGGGCCACCTGGTGTGCGGCAAGTGCCGCAACTGCCTGGCCGGCCGCCGCCACCTGTGCCGGGCCACGGTCGGCCTCGGCGTCGGCCGGGACGGCGCGTTCGCCGAGTACGTGGCCCTGCCCGCGGCCAACGTGTGGGTGCACCGGGTTCCGGTCGACCTCGACGTGGCGGCGATCTTCGACCCGTTCGGCAACGCCGTGCACACCGCGCTGTCCTTCCCGCTGGTCGGCGAGGACGTCCTGATCACCGGCGCCGGCCCGATCGGCCTGATGGCCGCCGCCGTGGCCCGGCACGCCGGCGCCCGCAACGTCGTGATCACCGACGTCAGCGAGGAACGGCTGGACCTGGCCCGCAAGATCGGCGTGAGCCTCGCGCTGAACGTGTCCCGGACGTCCATCGCCGACGGCCAGCGCGAACTCGGCCTGCGCGAGGGCTTCGACATCGGCCTGGAGATGTCCGGCCGCCCCGAGGCCATGCGCGACATGATCGCCAACATGACGCACGGCGGCCGGATCGCGATGCTCGGCCTGCCGGCGCAGGAGTTCCCGGTCGACTGGGCCCGGATCGTCACCTCGATGATCACCGTCAAGGGCATCTACGGCCGGGAGATGTTCGAGACCTGGTACGCGATGTCGGTGCTGCTGGAGGGCGGTCTGGACCTCGCCCCCGTGATCACCGGCCGGTACGGCCACCGCGACTTCGAGGCGGCGTTCGAGGACGCGGCGAGCGGGCGCGGCGGCAAGGTCATCCTCGACTGGACCGCGTAACCCCCTCCTCCGCGAGCACCTTAGGAGCTTCCCCGATGTTCGACTCCGTGCGCGACGACCTGCGCGCCACCCTCGACGAGATCCGCGCCGCCGGCCTGCACAAGCCCGAGCGCGTCATCGGCACCCCGCAGTCCGCGACCGTCAACGTCACCGCGGGCGGCCGCCCCGGCGAGGTCCTCAACTTCTGCGCCAACAACTACCTCGGCCTCGCCGACCACCCCGAGGTGATCGCCGCCGCCCACGCGGCCCTGGACCGCTGGGGCTACGGCATGGCCTCCGTGCGCTTCATCTGCGGCACGCAGGAGGTCCACAAGGAGCTGGAGGCACGCCTGTCGGCGTTCCTCGGCCAGGAGGACACGATCCTGTACTCCTCCTGCTTCGACGCCAACGGCGGCGTGTTCGAGACGCTGCTCGGCCCGGAGGACGCGGTGATCTCCGACGCCCTCAACCACGCGTCGATCATCGACGGCATCCGCCTGTCCAAGGCCCGCCGCCTCCGCTACGCCAACCGCGACCTGGCGGACCTGGAGGCGAGGCTGAAGGAGGCGTCCGACGCCCGTCGGCGCCTGATCGTCACCGACGGCGTCTTCTCCATGGACGGCTACGTGGCCCCGCTGCGCGAGATCTGTGACCTCGCCGACCGCCACGACGCGATGGTCATGGTCGACGACTCGCACGCCGTCGGCTTCGTCGGCCCCGGCGGGCGCGGCACGCCCGAGCTGCACGGCGTCATGGACCGCGTCGACATCATCACCGGCACCCTCGGCAAGGCGCTCGGCGGTGCCTCCGGCGGCTACGTCGCCGCCCGCGCCGAGATCGTCGCCCTGCTGCGCCAGCGCTCCCGCCCCTACCTGTTCTCCAACACCCTCGCCCCGGTGATCGCGGCGGCCTCGCTGAAGGTCCTGGACCTGCTGGAGTCGGCGGACGACCTGCGGGTCCGGCTCACCGAGAACACCGCCCTGTTCCGCCGCCGGATGACCGAGGAGGGCTTCGACATCCTCCCCGGCGACCACCCCATCGCCCCGGTGATGATCGGCGACGCGGCGAAGGCGGGCCGGATGGCGGAGCTGCTGCTGGAGCGCGGTGTGTACGTGATCGGCTTCTCCTACCCGGTCGTGCCGCAGGGGCAGGCCCGCATCCGGGTGCAACTGTCCGCCGCGCACTCCGCCGAGGACGTGAACCGGGCGGTGGAGGCGTTCGTGGCGGCGCGGGCCGAGCTGGACGCCGAGCAGGCCTGAGGGACGCGTTTGAGACAATCGGGCTCGTGATCGAGGCGCGGCGGCTCCACATCCTCCGTGCGGTGGCCGACCACCGCACGGTGACGGCGGCTGCCGCCGCGCTGTACCTGACCCCCTCGGCCGTCTCCCAGCAGCTGACCGCGCTGGAACAGGAGACCGGCCACCGGCTCGTGGAGCGCAGCGCGAAAGGCGTGCGGCTGACCCCCGCCGGCGAGATCCTGCTCAGCCACACCCACGCGGTCCTCGCCCAGCTGGAGCGGGCCGAGGCCGAACTCGCCGCGTACGGCTCGGGCGCCGCCGGCACGGTGACCGTCGCCTCCTTCGCGACCGGTATCGCCCAGGTCGTCGCGCCCGCCGTGGCGAGCCTCGCCGTGACCTCGCCCGGCATCCGCCTGCGCGTCCAGGACGCCGAGGGCGACGCGAGCCTGCCGATGGTGCTGGACCGGCAGGTCGACATAGCGGTCGCCGTCGAGTACCGCGGGGCCCCGCCCGCCGACGACCCCCGCCTGACGCACGTACCGCTGTACGCCGAGCCGTTCGACGCGGTGGTGCCCGTCACGCACCGCCTGGCCGACGCGGACGAGGTGCCGCTCGCCGAGCTGGCCAAGGACCCGTGGATCGGTCCGTACCCCGGCAACCCCTGCCACGACGTGGTGGTCCTGGCCTGTGAGAACGCCGGTTTCCAGCCGCGCCTGGAGCACTCCTCGGACGACTTCCGCGCCGTCGTGGCCCTCGCCTCCGCCGACGCGGGCGTGGCCCTCGTCCCCCGCTCGGCCCTGCGCGGCATGGACCTGACCGGTGTGGTGGTCCGTCCCGTCGACGGCGTCGCCCCCACCCGCCGGGTCTTCGCCGCCGTACGCCGGGGGGCCGAGGAGCACCCCCTCATCCGCCCGGTGCTGGACGCGCTGACGGAGGCGGCACGGGTGTGAGCGCTTCGTGACACCGGCCTCTCGCCTCCGGGGTACCGTCCCGGGCAGGGGAAGAACCGTCGGGACGCCCTCGCCGTGCGGGCGGCGTACGGCGGGGACGGGTGCTGGGCACCGTGAGCCTCGCGCTGCCCGGCCGGCCCGACAGCCGCCACCGCGCCGAGCCGGTGAAGCCGACGGTGCACCGGGAGGCCCGCGGCCGACGCCTCCTGGCCACCGCGGAGCGGGCGGCCGCCGCGGCCGGCATCACCCTCCTGCACCTGGACACCGGGACCGGCGGCCCCGCCGAGCACCTCCACCGCCGTGCCGGCTGGACCCCGGCCGGCACGATCCCGCACTACGCGGCCGACCCGGCAGACGTGCCGAGACCGACCACGATCCACTACGAGCGCGTGGGGACGGACGCTCTCCCCGGGTGATTGTCAGTGGCACGGGCTACGGTGCGTGCCATGCCGGATGCCGAAGCCGTACGACGCGCCGCCCTGTCCCTGCCGGACACGACGGAGAAGATCGCCTGGAGCATGCCCACGTTCCGGGTCGCGGGAAAGATGTTCGCCACCCTGCCCGAGGACGAGACGTCCATCGCCGTGCGCTGTCCCAAGGAGGAGCGCGACGAACTGGTCCTCGCCGAGCCGGAGAAGTTCTGGATCGCCGGCCACGAGGCGCAGTTCGCCTGGGTGAGGGTCCGCCTCGCCGCGCTGGAGGACGAGGACGAGCTGCACGACATCCTCGCCGACTCCTGGCGCCAGGCGGCTCCGCCCCGGCTGCTGGAGGCGCACCCCCGGCTCGGGGTGCCGGCCGCGGACCACGGCCTTCGCGAACGGCGGCACTGACCAGCGTCGTGCCGGCGCCCCGCCGCCCCCGCCCCGGCCCCGGACCGGGGCCCGGTAAAGGAGTGCGCGATCACCACCCCGAGTGCGGTATTGTTTTCCTGCACGTTCGGCCGGGGGAAACCCCAGGTCAGACGGGCAACGGGACGTGGCGCAGCTTGGTAGCGCACTTGACTGGGGGTCAAGGGGTCGCAGGTTCAAATCCTGTCGTCCCGACCAGCTTCACCGTGTGGTCGGAGGCCGTTTTCTCAGCGATGGGGAAACGGCCTTCGCCGTGTCCGCCGGACCTTCCGGGCGGCGGACCGCCCGGGCCGCCCCCGCGGGAGCGGCCCGGGCGCCGGGAGCGGATCGGTCAGACGAGGTCGAACCGGTCGAGGTTCATGACCTTGTCCCACGCCGCGACGAAGTCGTGCACGAACTTCTCCTTCGCGTCGTCGCTCGCGTAGACCTCCGCGAGGGCGCGCAGCTCGGAGTTCGACCCGAAGACCAGGTCGGCGCGGCTGCCGGCCCACCTCAGCTCGCCCGTGGCGGCGTCGCGGCCCTCGAAGGTGGTCTGGTCCTCGGAGGTCGCCTTCCACGTCGTGCCCAGGTCGAGCAGGTTGACGAAGAAGTCGTTGGTCAGCGACCCGGGGGTGTCGGTGAAGACACCGAGCCTGGACTCCTGGTGGTTGGCGCCCAGGACGCGCAGGCCGCCGACGAGCACCGTCATCTCGGGGGCGCTCAGGGTCAGCAGGTTCGCCTTGTCCAGCAGCAGGTACTCGGCCGGCAGGCGGTTGCCCTTGCCGAGGTAGTTGCGGAACCCGTCGGCGGTCGGCTCCAGCGCGGCGAACGACTCGACGTCGGTCTGCTCCTGCGAGGCGTCCACCCGGCCCGGCGTGAAGGGCACCTTGACCTGGAAGCCGGCCTCCTTGGCGGCCTTCTCGACGCCCGCCGCGCCGGCGAGCACGATCAGGTCGGCGAGCGAGACCCGCTTGCCGCCGGTCTGGGCGGCGTTGAACTCCTCCTGGACGCCCTCCAGGGTGCGCAGCACCGGCGCGAGCCGGTCGGGGTCGTTGACCTCCCAGGTACGCTGCGGCTCCAGGCGGATGCGGGCGCCGTTGGCGCCGCCGCGCTTGTCGCTGCCGCGGAAGGAGGAGGCCGACGCCCACGCGGTGGACACCAGCTGGGACACCGACAGGTCGGTGGCGAGGACCTTGCTCTTGAGCAGGGCGACATCCTCGGCGTCGATCAGCTCGTGGGTCCGCTCGGGCAGCGGGTCCTGCCACAGCAGCGTCTCGGAGGGGACCTCGGGGCCCAGGTACAGCGACTTCGGGCCCATGTCGCGGTGGGTCAGCTTGAACCAGGCGCGGGCGAAGGCGTCCGCGAACTCGTCCGGGTTCTCGTAGAAGCGACGCGAGATCTGCTCGTACACCGGGTCGAAGCGCAGCGCCAGGTCCGTGGTGAGCATCGTCGGGAGGTGCTTCTTCGACGGGTCGTGCGCGTCCGGGATGATCGCCTCGGCGTCCTTGGCGACCCACTGCTTGGCCCCGGCCGGGGACTCGGTCAGCTCGTACTCGAACTCGAACAGGTTCTTGAAGAAGCCGTTGCTCCACCGGGTCGGCGTGCTGGTCCAGGTGACCTCGAGGCCGCTGGTGATGGTGTCGCCGCCCTTGCCGGTGCCGTAGGTGTTCCTCCAGCCCAGGCCCTGCTCCGCCATGGAGGCGGCCTCCGGGTCGGGACCGACGTGGTCCGCCGGGCCGGCACCGTGGGTCTTGCCGAAGGTGTGGCCGCCGGCGATCAGGGCGACCGTCTCCTCGTCGTTCATCGCCATCCGGCGGAATGTCTCCCGGATGTCGCGGGCCGCGGCCAGCGGGTCCGGGTTGCCGTTCGGGCCCTCGGGGTTGACGTAGATGAGGCCCATCTGGACCGCGCCGAGCGGGTTCTCCAGCTCCCGGTCACCGGTGTAGCGCTCGTCGCCGAGCCAGGTGGTCTCGGGGCCCCAGTAGACGTCCTCCTCCGGCTCCCAGACGTCCTCGCGGCCGCCGGCGAAACCGAAGGTCTTGAAGCCCATCGTCTCCAGGGCGACGTTGCCGGCGAGGATCAGCAGGTCGGCCCACGAGATGCTCTGGCCGTACTTCTTCTTGACCGGCCACAGCAGACGGCGGGCCTTGTCGAGGTTGGCGTTGTCCGGCCAGCTGTTGAGCGGGGCGAAGCGCTGCTGGCCGGCGCCCGCGCCGCCGCGGCCGTCGCTGATCCGGTAGGTGCCGGCGCTGTGCCAGGCCATCCGGACCATGAGCGGGCCGTAGTGCCCGAAGTCGGCCGGCCACCAGTCCTGCGAGGTCGTCAGCACCTGCGCGATGTCCCGTTTGACCGCCGGGAGGTCCAGGGACCGGAACGCCTCGGCGTAGTCGAACTCCTCGCCGAGCGGGTTGGCCACGGCGGGGTTCTTGGCGAGGATCTTCAGGTTGAGCCGCTCCGGCCACCACTGGCGGTTCCCGCCGCCCTGAGTCGGGTGCAGGGCGCGCCCGTGCGCGACCGGGCAGCCACCTGTGCCCTCCGCCTTCGGGTCGGTGACGATTGCCTCGTGGTTCTCGGACATGGGAATCCTTCCGGACGGGTGGATCTCGGTGCTCAGGAACTGCGGGCGGTGGAACAGGCGGGGCACAGGCCCCGGTAGATGACCTCGGCCTCGTCGATCGAGAAGCCGTGGTCGTCGGACGCGGTCAGGCACGGGGCCTGGCCGACCGCGCAGTCGACGTCGGCGAGGGCACCGCACGACCGGCACAGGACGTGGTGGTGGTTGTCGCCGACGCGCCCCTCGAACCGGGCCGGGCCGCCGGGCGGTTCGATGCGGCGTACGAGGCCCGCCGCGGTGAGGGCGTGCAGGGCTTCGTAGACGGCCTGGAGGGAGATGTGGCCGACGCGGTCGCGCACCCCGGCGGCGATCGTCTCGACGTCGAGGTGGTCACCGTCCCGGACGGTGTCGAGCAGCGCGACGCGGGCGGCCGTCACTCGCAGGCCGGCACCGCGCAACTCGTCGGCGGGGGACGGCGTCTGGGACGCGGTCATGGGGCCGAACCTATCCCCGTAAACACGAGGGGTACAAGAAAACGAACCGTTAAAGTTTCGCGCCGTGACCGGAACCCTCCGCCCCTCAAGGGCGCGGTACGCGGGCCGGTGGGCGGTTTCGCGGCGCGGCGCGGCCCCGGCAGTGCGCGGCGCGCAGCCGGGCCGGGGCCCGTTCGCGGGAGGGGGCGTGCCGGACGGGCGGTCGCGTCAGATCGCGCAGCCCGCGTGCGCCAGGGCCTGCTTCAGCAGCACCCCGTGCCCGCCCGGCATCTCGCTCTGCACCGCCGGCGAGACGGCCTCCTGCGGGCTGAACCACACCAGGTCGAGCGCGTCCTGACGAGGCCGGCAGTCCCCGGTCACCGGCACGACGTAGGCGAGGGACACCGCGTGCTGCCGGGGGTCGTGGTACGGCGTGATGCCCTGGGTCGGGAAGTACTCCGCGACCGTGAACGGCTGCAGCGACGCCGGCACGCGGGGCAGCGCCACCGGTCCGAGGTCCTTCTCCAGATGGCGCAGCAGGGCGTCGCGGACGCGCTCGTGGTGCAGCACCCGGCCGGAGACCAGAGTCCGGCTGACCGTCCCGTCGGGCCCGATGCGCAGCAGCAGCCCGACGCTGGTGACTTCGCCGCTGTCGTCGACGCGTACGGGGACGGCTTCGACGTACAGGATCGGCATGCGGGCGCGCGCCAGTTCCAGCTCGTCGGGGGAGAGCCAGCCGGGCGTGGTTTCGGTCATGTCAGACATTGCTTGATCATACTTTCAGCGGTTCGGGCTTCCTGGAAAGCCGCTGCGGGACGACTGTGACCGGCCCCACGCTCCCCGCCCCCGGCCGGGGTCCGCGACCGGGCCCCGGCCGGGGCCCGCGACGGGCCGGGGCGTCAGGGCTTCACGGCCACCGCGCCGTACTGCGGCACGGGGGCGGGGGAGCCGTTCCCGGCGCGCCACTGCGAGCAGGACACCAGGCCCGGCTCCAGAAGTTCCAGCCCTTCGAAGAACGCGGCGATGTCGCTTCCGCTGCGGGCGGTGATCGGCGGGGTGGCGTTCTCGTTCCAGAACTTCATGGCCGGGATCTGGCCCTCGCCGCCGACCTCGGCGTCGAAGGTGGGGTGCGTCAGGACGAGGAAGCTGCCGGAGGGCACGGCGGCCATCACCCTGTGCGCGATCTCCCGGGCCTTGTCGGTGTCGAGCACGAAGTTGAGGATGCCCAGCATCATCACCGCGACGGGCCGGGTGAGGTCGAGGGTCTGCGCGGCCCGTTCGACGATGGCGTCCGGGTCGTGCACGTCGGCGTCGATGTAGGCGGTGGCACCCTCGTGGGTGCCGGTCAGCAGGGTGCGGGCGTGCACCAGCACGATCGGGTCGTTGTCGACGTAGACGATCCGCGACTCGGGCGCGATGCGCTGGGCGATCTCGTGGGTGTTCTCCGCCGTCGGCAGTCCGGTGCCGATGTCGAGGAACTGCCGCACGCCGCGCTCGCCGGCCAGGAACGTCACCGCCCGGCCGAGGAAGTCGCGGTCCGCGCGGGCGATGTCCCGGATGACCGGGAACATGCCGGCGACCTGCTCACCGACCTGCTGGTCGACCTCGTAGTTGTCCTTGCCGCCGATCCAGTAGTTCCACACGCGCGCGTTGTGCGCCACACCGGTGTTCAGCCTCGCGGCCCCGCTCGTCGGGGTGTGGCTCTCGCTCACGTGTCAGCTCCTTCGTCGCCCGGGTGGTTCTCGCCGCCCATTGTGCCGTCCGGTGATCACCGGTGTCCCGGAAACCGGCACGCGAGCGGCGGCGGCCGGCCCGGTGTCCCCGGCCGGTCCCGCCCGGAGAACCCCCGCGGCCGGCGGCGCGGTTCGGCGGCCCGCCGTCCGCCCTGCCGGGCCGGGACGCGTTCGCCGCGCGCGCCGGTGGCGGCCCCGCCCCGCACCGCAGGCGGACGCTGGGCAGGGGAACGCCCACCGGCAGCCGGTACGGCGGCCGGTGGGCGTTCCCCTGCCGGGCGTTCCCCTGCCGGGCGTCCGCCTCCGCCGCGCGTGCGCCGGACCGGGCGCGCCGGCGGGGCCGCGTGCGGCGCGCCCGTCACGGTGTGCGGCTACGGCTTCAGCGGGTCGTGCCCGAGTGTCATCAGCCGGTGCCGGCGGCGCGTGTCCTCGGCCGTCCTCTCGGTCTCGGGCTCGTTCTCGAGGTCGGCCTGTGCGGTGACCGTGTCGACGACCCTGTGCATCACGCGGATGTCGTCGTCGGTGAGGTCGGTGCGCCGCTTCTGCAGGATCGCGAGCACATGCTGCCCGGTGGGCGTGCCCGCCTCCTCCGGCAGCGGTTCGGTGT
Source organism: Streptomyces sp. NPDC052701 (assembly GCF_040678355.1). Lineage (NCBI taxonomy): Bacteria > Bacillati > Actinomycetota > Actinomycetes > Kitasatosporales > Streptomycetaceae > Streptomyces > Streptomyces sp. NPDC052701. Next base: position 29,658 of record NZ_JBFATO010000010.1, on the reverse strand, counting down.
TCTCCTCGGCGTCCCGGACCCGCAGCCAGGCCGCGAGCTCCGCCGAGGTCATGTTCACCACGCGGTGGAAGTCCTCCCACAGCGCGTCGAGTTCGAGGGCGTCGGTCATCGGGTGCCCCTTCCGTAACGTACGTGCCGGCCGAGGCCGGTCCGTCGGGCATGGCGGGAAGGCCGCGGCTCGTGCGCCGGCCTCGGCCGGGAGGCCGCGGCGTTCCGTCAGGCGCCGTCGCGGGGGAAGTCCTCGGCGTCGAACATCCACCGCTGCTTCTCCAGTTCGGCGGTGATGCCGATCAGCAGGTCCTGCGTGACCGGGTCCGCCTTCTCCGTCGCGCCGATCCGCTCGCGCAGCCGCCCGACCGCCTCCTCCAGCGACTCCACCATCACCCGGACGACGTCCGCGTCGCGCACCCAGCCCTCCTTCGGGGCGGACAGGGTGAAGGCCTTGGCGATCGTCTCGGGGCGGCCGTCCGCCGGCACGCCGAGCGCGGCGGAGCGCTCCGCCACCGTGTCCGCGAACGTACGGGCCGACGACACCAGTTCGTCGAGCTGGAGGTGGACCGACCGGAACCGCGGTCCCACGACGTTCCAGTGCGCCTGCTTGCCGATGAGCGAGAGTCCGAGCAGGTCGACCAGGGTGTCCTGGAGCGCCTCGCCGGCGACCCGGCGGGCCTCCTCGGGCAGCGTGCTCCTCACGGCCGATGTCATAGAGCGCTTCTCCTTCTCGCGTCGTCCCCGGACGCACCGGCTCCCGAGGCGCGGAGCAGCTCCACGCGCTCCTCCTCGCAGGTCCCGCCCCACACGCCCGAGTTCTGACCGCTGCCGAGCGCGAACCCCAGGCAGTCGGCGACGACCTCGCAGCGGGCGCACACGCGCTTGGCGGCCGTGGTGTCCCGCAGCGCCGGGCCGCTGGTGCCCACGGGGAAGAACAACTCGGGGTCCTCGCCCACGCACGCCGCTCTGCGCAACCACTCCATGCGGGCGCGGGTGCCCCGGGCGAACCGGCACAAACGCGGCGGCTCGCGGTGCTCCTCAACCCTTGAGAACCGTGTCCAGGAAGTCTTTCGTGTCCGCGAGGACGTGTTCCCTGTTCGTCTCGTTGAACACCTCGTGCCGGGCCCCGGGGTAGATTCGCGCGGTCGCCTCACCGCCGCTCAGCTCCTCGACGCCCACCCGGCTCCCGGACGGCGGCACCAGCCGGTCGTCGCCGCCGTGCAGCCACAGCAGCGGGAGCCCGTCCACGGCGCCGCCTTCCGACACGGTCCGCAGCGTCCGTGCGAACGCCTCCACCGTCGGCCGCTTCATCGGTCCGTGCCACACCAGCGGATCCGCCGCGTAGGCGGCGCCCACCGCCCGGTCGCGGGAGAGCGCGGCCGGGGAGACCGGGACGTCGGGGATGCCGCCGTGGGCCTCGGCGTGCGCGAGCAGCCGCGCGGGCGTCTCCCACCGGCCGATCACCGGGCCGGACAGCACGAGCGCGGCCAGCGCGCCGCCGTGGCGCTGCGCGTAGCGCGCGGCGATCAGGCCGCCCATGGAGTGCCCGATCATCACGACCGGCAGGCCCGGGTGCGCGGCCCGGGCCGACTCGGCCAGCGTGTGCACGTCCGTGACCACGTCCTCGAAGTCCTCGATCACCGCCCGTTCGCCCGCCGACCTCCCGTGTCCCGTGTGGTCGGCTCCGTGGACGGCCGCGCCGTGCCGCACCAGGGCGTCCGCGAGTCCCTCGTACCGTCCGACGTGCTCCCCGTAGCCGTGCACGACGAGGGCGACGTAGCGCGCTCGCCCCCCGGAGGACCACTCCCGGGCGGCGACCGTGCCCCGGGTGCCGGTCAGGACGTGCTCGCGGGTCTGGGCCATGTCTCCTCCAGCTGCGCCGGTGCGGGTGTCCGGCGGATCTTCCCAGCGTGCCGCCCCGCGGTCTATAGTCCAAAACTAGCGATGCTAATTAAGCAGTCCCCGCCATGCCGGGCGGCCGAGCCCCCGCCACCGGCTGCCGGCGGGGGCCGCCGCCACGACTGAGCGAAGACGGTCAGGAGTTTTCTCGTGCGTCCCGTCCACTTCGCGGCCGCCCGCCGCACCCCCATCGGCAAACTGCGCGGAGCCCTGTCCCCGGTCCGCCCCGACGACCTCGCCGCGACCGTGATCCGCGCCCTGGTCGCCGACGTGCCCGCCCTCGACCCGGCCCGTGTCGACGACGTCTACTGGGGCGCCGCCAACCAGGCCGGTGAGGACAACCGCAACGTCGCCCGCATGGCCGCCCTGCTCGCGGGCCTGCCGGAGTCCGTGCCCGGCGCGACGGTGAACCGGCTGTGCGCCTCGGGCCTGGAGGCCGTCACCACCGCCGCCCGCACCATCGCCGCGGGCGAGGCCGACATCGTCGTCGCCGGCGGCTCGGAGTCGATGAGCCGCGCCCCCTTCGTGCTGCCCCGCCCCGACGAGGCCCTGCCGCACCGCGTCGAGACCGCCGACACCCGGCTCGGCTGGCGCCTGGTCAACCCGGCGATGAAGGACCTGCACGGCGTGCTGTCCATGGGGGAGACGGCGGAGGAGGTCGCCGAGCGGTACGGCATCGCGCGCGAACGCCAGGACGAGTTCGCCCTGCGCAGCCACCGGCTGGCCGCCGACGCCCGCAAGAACGGCCACTTCGACGACGAGCTCCTGCCCGTGCAGCGGCCCGATGGGGTGGTCGTCGACAGCGACGAGTGCATCCGCGAGGACACCTCGTACGAGAAGCTGGCGAAGCTGAAGCCGGTCTTCCGGCAGGGCGGCACGGTCACCGCGGGCAACGCCTCGCCGATGAACGACGGCGCGGCGGGTCTGCTCCTGGTCAGCGAGGAGGCCCTGAACGAACTGGGCCTGGAGTCGCTGGGCCGCTACGTCGCCGGTGCGTCGGCGGGCGTCCACCCGGACGTGATGGGCATCGGCCCGGTCCCGGCCACGCGCAAGGCCCTGGCCCGTGCGGACTGGAGCGTCGGCGACATCGAGGAGGCCGAGTTCAACGAGGCGTTCGCGGCACAGGCCCTGGCCTGCGTGGACCAGCTCGGCATCGACCCCGACCGGGTCAACCCGAGCGGCGGCGCGATCGCGCTGGGGCATCCGCTGGGCTGCTCGGGGGCCCGCATCCTCACCACCCTCCTGCACCGGATGCGCAGGACCGGAGCGGCCCGCGGGCTCGCCACGATGTGCGTGGGCGTGGGGCAGGGGAGCGCGGTGCTGGTGGAACGGCACTGACCGGGCCGGGGCCCGGCGGCCGGCACCGCCGCGCGGGACCGGCAGGCGGGGCGGGTCCGACGGGCGGGGCGGGTCCGACGGGCCGGACCGGACGCGCATAGCATCGTGCCCGCATGAACACGATGACGCTCTGGCACCTCACCGGCCGGGAGTTCGCCGCCCTCGCCTTCGCGGCGCTGCTCGTCGGCTTCTCGAAGACCGCGGTGAGCGGCGCCAACACGGTCAGCCTCGCGATCTTCGCCGCGGTGCTGCCCGCCCGCGCCTCCACCGGCGTGCTGCTGCCGATCCTGATCGCCGGGGACGTCCTCGCCGTCCTCACCTACCGGCGGCACGCCCACTGGCCCACCCTGTGGCGGCTGTTCCCGGCGGTCGCGGCGGGCGTGGTCGTGGGCACGGTCTTCCTGGTGTGGGCGGACGACGGGATCATGCGGACCTCGATCGGCGCGATCCTGCTGCTGACGGCCGCGGTGACGGTGTGGCGGCGGCGCACGGCCGAGGCGGCGGAGCGGCCGGAGGAGGTCACCACCCGGGCGGGCCGGATCAAGGCCCGCTCCTACGGCGTCCTGGGCGGCTTCACCACCATGGTCGCCAACGCGGGCGGCCCGGTGATGTCGATGTACCTCCTGTCCGCCGGCTTCCGCAAGCTCGGCTTCCTCGGCACGTCGGCTTTCTTCTTCCTGGTCGTCAACGTCTCCAAGGTGCCCTTCAGCGCCGGACTCGGCCTCATCGACGGGCGTTCGCTGCTGCTCGACGCGGCGCTGCTGGTGTTCGTCGTCCCGGGGGCGCTGCTCGGCAAGTGGGCCGTGAAGCGGATCGACCAGCGGCTGTTCGAACAACTGGTGATCGCGGCGACCGTGCTGGGCGGCCTGCAGCTGCTGCTGCGCTGAAGGCCCGCACGACGTGACGCGGTACGTCGTCCCGGCGTCCGTCCCCGCCCGGCGACCTCGTACGCTCGTCGTCATGCCCCCGCACGTGCTGATCCTCGGCGGCACCACCGAGGCCCGCGAACTCGCCGCCGGGCTCGCGGCGCGCGGCGTCCGCGTGACGACCTCCCTCGCGGGACGCGTCGCACGGCCGGGCGCGCTGGACGGGGACGTGCGGGTGGGTGGTTTCGGCGGCGCGGAGGGCCTGGCCGCGTGGCTGCGCGAGCAGCGCGTGGACGCCCTCGTCGACGCCACGCACCCCTTCGCCGAGGCGATCACGGCGAACGCCGCGCGGGCCGCCGCCGCGACCGGCGTCCCGGCGGTGGTGCTGCGCCGCCCCGGCTGGCACCCCGGCCCCGACGACCGCTGGCACCCGGTCGCCTCCCTGCCCGAGGCGGCGGACCTGCTGCCGCGCCTGGGCCGCCGGGTGTTCCTGACGACGGGCCGCCTGGGCCTCGCCGCGTTCGCGCACCTCACGGACCTGCACTTCGTCGTCCGCTCCGTGGAGCCGCCCGAACCGCCGATGCCCCCGCACACCCGCACCGTGCTGGCCCGCGGCCCGTTCACGGTGGCCGACGAACACGCCCTGCTCCGCGAACACGCCGTCGACGTACTGGTCACCAAGGACAGCGGGGGAGAGGCCACGGCCGCCAAACTCACCGCCGCCCGCGACCTCGGCCTGCCGGTGGTGGTCGTCCGCCGGCCGCCGCTCCCGGCGGGGACACCGGCGGTGCCGGACGTGGCGGGGGCCCTGGCCTTCCTGGGCCTCGCCCCGCGCCGACCCGGGCCCGGGGCGTCCGGCGGCACGCAGCGCTTCGTCTAGGGCCCGTCGTCGACCTCCCGCCTGCCCCGCGACGCCCTGCACGCCCTCTCGCCGCACCGGGCGCGGACCCGAGTGCATCCGGGTACGAGGGCCGGCACCCGGCACGCCGGGAGCACGCACCCGACGCCGCGGGCCCGCCCTCCGGGCGGACGACGGGGGTTCGACGACAGGCCCTAGGCGTCCTCGGGCCGGCGCCGCAGCAGGTACGTGTCCATGATCCAGCCCTTGCGCTCGCGGGCCTCGGCGCGGAGGCGCTCGATGCGGGGGGCCGCCTCGGCGATGGGGCCCCGGACGAGGATCTCGTCCGGGGTGCCGATGTAGGCGCCCCAGTAGATCTCCATGTCCTCGTCGACGTACCGCCGGAAGGCCTGGTGGGCGTCGAGCATCACCACCACGTCGTCCACGCCCTCGGGGAAGCCCTCCGCGAGCCGCCGGCCCGTGGTGATCTGCACCGGCCGCGCGACCCGGTTGAGCCCCGTGCGGTGCCGGGCGACCAGTGCCGACACGCTGCTGATCCCGGGCACGACGTCGTACTCGAAGGACACCGCGCCCCGCGCCAGGACCTCCTGCAGGATCCCGATCGTGCTGTCGTACAGCGACGGGTCGCCCCACACCAGGAACGCGCCGCTCTCGTCCTCGCCGAGCTCCTCGGCGATCAGCTTCTCGTAGATGTCGGCGCGTGCGCTGCGCCAGTCGCCGACGGCGGGGGAGTAGGCCGCGCCGTCCGCGCCGCGGTCCCGTTCCGGGTCGCGCGCCTCGACGACGCGGTACGTCCCCTCCGGCACGTGCGCGTCGAGCATGTCCCGGCGGAGCCGCGTGAGGTCCGCCTTCACCTCGCCCTTGTCCAGGACGAAGAACACGTCCGTGCCGCGCAGCGCACGGACCGCCTGAAGGGTGAGCTGGTCGGGGTCGCCCGCGCCGATACCGATGACATGAATCCTTCGCACGCCCCGAGTCTGCCGCACGCCGCCGACGACGCGTGCACCGCGTCCCGCGGACGGGGGCGACCACCCGGTCGCCGCCCCCCGCCGGGCCCGCTCCCCGGGGCCGGCCGCGCCACCGACCCGTCCGGACGGCACACCTAGCTCCGAAGCCGCGGTGCCCGCGCCCCCGCGTCGACGGGCCCGCCGCCCCGCTCCACGTCCCGCGCCAGCTCCCGCGCCCAGGCCACCACCGGCGCGAGACCGATGCCGTACGGCCGGGGCCGCCCGGACTCCGAGGCCCACGCCTCCACCGCGCCCGCGCCGCGCCGCAGCAGCCGTGCTCCGCCCGTCGCGTTCCCCCGGGCCGCGTGGGTCAGCCCCACGGCGAGCTGGGCGAGCCCGCGCCACAGCTCGCGCTCCTCCCCGGGACCCGACTTCCAGGCGTCCTCGAAGACCTCGTGCGCGTGGAACGGCCTCCCCTCGTCCAGCAGCCGCTGCGCCTCGGCGACGGTCTCCTGCGGGGCGCGCACGACCCCCTCGGGCTGCCGCGGCACGCCGTCCGCCCCGTACGGCAGGGGCCGCCCGAGCCCGTCCCGCGGCCGGGCGTTGCGCGCCCGCCCCTCGTCGTCGCGGTCGCGTGCGCCGGCCGGCCGGCCGGAAGGGGTACTGCCCATGCTGCCCATACGCCGATTGTCGCGCGCCGGGGTCCCCTTTCGGCACGGCCGGGGGTGTGCGGTAAAGTGCTGTCCGCGCGATCACGCGGTTCTCCGCGGGTCCGCGCACCGGGACGTGGCGCAGCTTGGTAGCGCACTTGACTGGGGGTCAAGGGGTCGCAGGTTCAAATCCTGTCGTCCCGACCGGTGACCGGGCGGATCGCCCGGATCGGGGCCCTGGCTCACTTCGGTGAGCCAGGGCCCCCGGTCGTTTTCCCGGCCTTCCGGCCCGCCTCCGCCCCCGCCCGCCTGTGGGCCGGCCCGTCCGGACAGGAGGGCGGGGGACGGTTCCACCGCGTCGCCGGAGTCCGTACGCGCCCTCGCGGACCGAACGTCCTTGACTTGGAGCGCACTTCAGACTGAAGACTTCCTCCCGTGCGCCCCGGGGCGGGGCGCGAACGGGAGGGAGCAGCCATGAAGTACCGCACGATCGGCACCGATCCGCACACCCGCCGCGAGGTGAGCGTGCTCGCGCTCGGCGCGATGCTGTTCGGGTCGGTGACCGACGAGAAGACCTCCTTCGCCGTGCTCGACCGCTACGTCGAGGCCGGCGGGAACTTCATCGACACCTCCGACAACTACGCGTTCTGGACCGACGGCGGCCAGGGCGGCCACAGCGAGGAACTCCTCGGCCGCTGGCGCCGCAGCCGCGGCGTCGGCGACGAGGTGGTCATCGCCACCAAGCTCGGCGCCCGCCCCCTGGCCCCCGGCACCGGCTACGTCGACAATCCGGAGGGCCTGTCGGCGAAGGTGATCCGCGAGTCGGCCGAGCGCAGCAGGGAGCGGCTCGGCGTGGAGAGGCTGGACCTGCTGTACGCCCACATCGAGGACCGCACCGTCCCCCTGCGGGAGACCGTCGAGGGCTTCGCCGCCCTGGTCGCCGAGGGCACGGTGGGCCTGCTCGGCGTGAGCAACCACGCCGTGTGGCGCGTGGAACGGGCCCGCGCCCTCGCCGCCGCGGCCGGACTGCCCGGCTACGAGGTGCTCCAGTACGCGCACAGCCACCTGCGTCCCCGCACCGACGTGCCCGACGACCTGTTCCCCGACGGCAGCCTCGGCCACGCGGGCGCGGAACTGCTCTCCTACCTCAGGGCCGAGCCGGGCCTGACCCTGGTCGCCTACTCGCCCCTGCTGAAGGGCGCCTACACCCGCCCGGACCGGCTGCCGGCCGACTTCGACCACCCCGGCACCCCCGCCCGGCTGGCGGCGCTGCGCGAGGTGGCCCGCGAGACCGGCGCGACCGTCAACCAGGTGGTGCTGGCGTGGCAGCTCGGCGGCGGGCTGCCGATCGTCCCGCTCGTCGGGGTGTCCTCGCCGGCGCAGCTGGAGGAGAACCTGGCCGCCGTGGACCTGGAGCTGACCGCGCAGCAGCGGGCCCGCCTGGACACCGCGCACTGAGCGCCGGGGCCGCGGGGCGGGCGGCCGGCGGCGGTGGGACCGTGGAGGGGGGAGCGGACGTCCGGAGGGAGCCCCGGCCATGACCACCCACCTCGCGGCCCTCGCCATGCGGACCACACCGGAAGGACTCGTGTGGGAGCCCGGCGAGCGCTGGGTGCGCGGACGCAAGGGCGACGTCACCGTCGTCGACAGCCGCCACCCCGTCCTCGTCTGGGAGCCGCACCTGCCGGTGCCGCAGTACGCCTTCCCCCGCGAGGAGGTCCGCACCGACCTCCTCCGCCCGGCGAAGGACCCGCCCGCCGGCCGGCACACCGGCTCGCGGGTCTTCTACGACCTCGACGCCGACGGCGAGGTACGGCGCAACGCGGCCTGGACGTTCCCCGCCGAGGACCTGTCCGGCCACATCGCCTTCGAGTGGTTCCCGCGCACCGACACGGGCCTGGACCACTGGTACGAGGAAGAGGAGGAGATCTTCGTCCACCCCCGTGACCCGCACAAGCGGGTCGACGCGCTGCCCAGCAGCCGCCACGTCCGCATCGAGCTCGCCGGCACGGTCGTGGCGCGGACCCGCCGGCCGGTGCTGCTCTTCGAGACCGGCCTGCCGCCGCGGTACTACCTCCCGCCCGAGGACGTCCGCCTCGACCTGTTCGAACCCACCGGCCACAGCACCGGCTGCCCGTACAAGGGCACGGCCCGGTACTGGACCTGGCGCGGCGGGGGCGGGGTGCCCCGGAACGTCCTGTGGAGCTACCCCGAGCCGCTGCCCGCGGTGGCCCCGATCAAAGGCCTCCTCGCCTTCTACGACGAAGCCGTCGACGTCACCGTGGACGGCGAGCGCCTGAGGCGCCCGGTGACGCCCTTCACCGCGAGCCTCACGCCCTGACCAGCAGCCGGAAGTCGAACGAGTACCGGGAGGCGCGGTAGAGGTGCCTGCCGTACTCCACCGGGCGTCCGCCCTGGTCGTACGCGGTGCGCTCCACGGTGAGCAGCGCGGCGCCCTCCTCCTCGTCGAGGCGGGCGGCCTCCTCGGCGGTGGCCGAGCGGGCGCCGACGGTCTGGCGGGCGCTGTGCAGGGTGACGCCGGCTGCCCGCATCACCCGGTACAGGCCGGTCGACTCCAGCCGGGCGCCGTCGAGGTCCGGCAGGCCCGCCGGAAGGTAGGTGCACAGCAGGGCGAGGGGCCGGCCGTGCGCGCGGCGCAGCCGCTCCAGGAGGACGACCTCGGCGCCTTCCGGGACGGCGAGGGCGGCGGCCACGTCCGCGGCGGCCGGGACGGTCTCGTTGCGCACCACCTGCGTGGTGGGGTCCTGGCCGGCCGCCTCCAGGTCGTCGTGGAGGCTGCTCAGTTCCAGGGGCCGCCTGACCCGGCTGTGCACCACCTGGGTGCCCACCCCGCGCCGCCGGACCAGCAGCCCCTTGTCGACCAGGGACCGGATGGCCTGGCGGACGGTGGGGCGGGACAGGCCCAAGCGCGCGGACAGGTCGACCTCGTTGCCCAGGCGGTCTCCCGGGGCGAGGACGCCGCGCTCGATCGCCGCCTCCAGCTGCCGGGCGAGCTGGTGGTACAGCGGCACCGGACTGCCCCGGTCCAGGGCGAAGTCCAGCGGGCCGGCCGCGGGGGCGGTCACGGCGCGGGCGCGGTCACCGGTCCTCGCCATGGACGTACCTCCTTCCGAGGGCTCCGGACGGTCAGGGGCGGCCCCGGGCGCCCCGGGCGCCCCGGGCGCCCCGGGCGCCGGGGGCGCCCGGGGCGCCGGCGGCCGTGGACCGGCCCGAAGCGGCCGGAGGCGTCCTCCACGGGCCTGCCGCCGATCCGGTGGGCGAGGGTCTTCACGGGGCGCGGGGACCTTTCGGGGCAGGGGCTCAGAGGTGGCGGCGGCGGTCGGCGACCCGGCGGTCGTACTCCCGGCGCGCCCGCACGGCGGCCTCCCGGGAGGCGGTCTCGGCCACCGGCACGTCCCACCAGGCCTCGGCCGGGGGAGCGGTGGGCGTCGGGTCGGTCTCGACGTACACGCAGGTCGGCCGGTCCGCGGCGCGGGCCGCGGCGAGCGCCTCGCGCAGCTCGCGCACCGTCCCCGCGCGCAGCACGTCCATGCCGAGGCTGGCCGCGTTGGCGGCGAGGTCGACGGGGAGCGGGGCGCCGGTGAAGGTGCCGTCGGCGGCCCGGTGGCGGTAGGCGGTGCCGAAGCGCTCGCCGCCGACCGACTCGGACAGGCCGCCGATGGAGGCGTACCCGTGGTTCTGGACCAGGACCACCTTGATGGGCAGGCCCTCCTGGACGGCGGTCACGAGCTCCGTCGGCATCATCAGGTAGGTGCCGTCGCCGACCAGGGCCCACACCGGCGTGCCGGGGGCGGCCTGCTGGACGCCGAGGGCCGCCGGGATCTCGTAGCCCATGCAGGAGTAGCCGTACTCCAGGTGGTACTGGCGCGGGCCGCGCGAGCGCCACAGCTTGTGCAGGTCGCCGGGGAGCGAACCCGCCGCGTTGATCACCACGTCGTCGTCGCCCACGACCGCGTCCAGGGCGCCCAGCACCTGCGTCTGCGTCGGGACCGCGTGGTCGTCCTCGGCCCGGTAGGCCGCCTCGACCACCTGCTCCCAGCGCTCCTTGCCCGCGCGGTACCCGGCCTCGTACGACGGGTCCACGCGGTGTCCGGCCAGGGCCTCGGTGAGCTGTTCGAGGCCGGTCCTGGCGTCGCAGACCAGGGTCCGCGCGGCCAGCTTGTGGGCGTCGAAGCCGGTGATGTTGAGGTTCACGAACCGCACGCCGGGGTTCTGGAAGAGCGTGCCGGAGGCCGTGGTGAAGTCCGTGTAGCGGGTGCCGACGCCGATGACCAGGTCGGCGGTGCGGGCGATGTCGTCGCAGACCGCGGTGCCGGTGTGGCCGATGCCGCCGAGGTCGGCGGGGTGGTCGTGGCGCAGGGAGCCCTTGCCGGCCTGGGTGGAGGCGACCGGGATGCCGGTGGCCGCCACGAACGCCGCCAGCGCCTGCTCGGCCTCGCTGTGGTGGACGCCGCCGCCCGCGACGACCAGGGGGCGCGCGGCCGAGCGGATCGCCTCCGCGGCCGCCGCCAGCTCCACCGGGTCCGGCGCGGGACGCCGCACGTACCAGACGCGCTCGGCGAAGAACTCCTCCGGCCAGTCGTACGCCTCGGCCTGCACGTCCTGCGGGAGGGCGAGGGTGACGGCGCCGGTCTCGGCCGGGTCGGCCAGCACCCGCATGGCGTTGAGCGCCGAGGGGATCAGCGCCTCCGGGCGGGTGATCCGGTCGAAGTACCTGGACACCGGGCGCAGGGTGTCGTTCACCGAGACGTCCGCCTCGACCGGGTGCTCCAGCTGCTGGAGCAGGGGGTCGGCGGCGTGTGTGGCGAAGTAGTCGCCGGGGAGCAGCAGCACCGGCAGCCGGTTGACGGTGGCGAGGGCGGCGCCGGTGACCAGGTTGGTGGCGCCCGGGCCGATGGACGTCGTCACCGCCTGCGCGGAGAGGCGGTTGAGCTGGCGGGCGTGGGCGACGGCCGCGTGCACCATGGACTGCTCGTTGCGGCCCTGGTGGAACGGCATGACGTCCGCGTGCTCGACGAGCGCCTGGCCGATCCCGGCGACGTTGCCGTGGCCGAAGATGCCCCAGGTGCCGGCGATCAGCCGGCGCCGTACGCCGTCCCGCTCGGTGTACTGGGCGGACAGGAACCGCACCAGCGCCTGGGCGGTCGTCAGTCGGCGGGTCGTGGCGCTCATGCGGACGTCTCCGGTGCGGTGTAGAGGGGGAGCCGGGGGTCGACGGGCCGGTCCGGCCAGGTGTCGCGGATCCAGGCGTGGTCGGGGTGGTCGCAGATCAGCCAGGCGCGCTCGGCCCCGGGGCCCGCCATGACGTTGAGGTAGTACATGTGGTGGCCCGGCACGGCCATCGACGGACCGTGCCAGCCGTCCGGGATGAGGACGACGTCGCCGTCGCGGACCTCGGCGAGCACGTCCGTCCCGCGGCCCCGGCCGGACGGCGAGACCCGCTGGTAGCCGAGGCCGGGCGTGCCCTCGTGGGCGGCGAACTCGAAGTAGTAGATCTCCTCCAGCACGGACTCCTCGCCCGGCCGGTGCTCGTCGTGCTTGTGCGGCGGGAAGGACGACCAGTTGCCGCCCGGGGTGAGCACCTCGACCGCGATGAGCTTGTCGCACTCGAACACCCCGGCCGCGCCGAAGTTGTTGACCTGCCGGGAGCAGGCGCCGGTGCCGCGCAGCTCCACGGGGACGGAGGAGGCCGGGCCGTAGCGGGCGGGCAGGCGGCGGGAGCAGCGGGCGCCGGTCAGCGCGAACCGGCCGCCCCCGGCGGACGTCACGGTCGCGCGGGCGTCGCGCGGCACGTACGCGAAGTCGCTGACGGCGCTGAAGACGTCGGGGCGGCCCCGCAGGTCGAAGGTGTCCCGGCCGAAGTCGTCGGCCGCGGCGACCGTGCAGGCGCCGCTGAGCGGCAGGACGATCCACTCGCTGTCGCCGGTGTCGAAGGCGTGCGTGCCGCCCGGCGGCAGTTCCAGGATCCGCAGGCCGGCGTGGCCCCAGCCGGCCCTCTCGGGCGTGACGTCGACGACGTAGGGGCCGCCGAGGGCCTTGCCGGCGGGAAGGTGGTAGGTCATGGTGTCCCTCTCGGATCGCGTCCGGATCGCGGTCACAACAGGCCGACGGCCGTGTCCACCGCCTGCTCCACGCTGCCCTCGGCCGGGTAGAGCAGCGACCGGCCCACCACCATCCCCTGGACGGTGGGCAGCCGCAGCGCCTTGCGCCAGCGTGCGTAGGCGCCCTCCTGGTCGGCGCCGACCTCGCCGCCGAGCAGCACGACCGGCAGGGTGGAGGTCTCCAGCACCTCGGCCATGTCGTCGGGATCCTCGGTGACGGGCAGCTTCAGCCAGGTGTAGGCGGAGGTGCCGCCCAGGCCCGAGGCGATGGCGACGGAACGGGTGACGGCCTCGGCGGACAGGTCGTTGCGGACCCGGCCGCCGACGCGGCGGGAGATGAACGGCTCGACGAAGACCGGCAGCCGGCGCGCGGCCATCGCGTCGATCGCCCGGGCGGTGGACTCCAGTGTGGCCAGCGAGCCGGGGTCGTCGTAGTCGATGCGCAGGAGCAGCTTGCCGGCGTCGAAGCCGAGGCGTTCGATGTCCTCGGCACGGTGGCCGGTGAAGCGGTCGTCCATCTCGAAGGCGGCTCCGGCGAGCCCCCCGCGGTTCATCGACCCCATCACGACCTTGTTCTCCAGCACCCCGAGGAGCAGCAGGTCCTCCAGGACGTCGGCGGTGGCGAGCACCCCGTCCACGCCGGGCCGGGACAGCGCCACGCACAGGCGCCGCAGCAGATCGGCGCGGTTGGCCATGGCCAGGCGCCGGTCGCCGACGGCCAGCGCGCCGCGGGCCGGGTGGTCGGCGGCCACGATCATCAGGCGGCCGCTGTCACCGAGCAGCGGGCGGCGCGCCCGGCGCGCGGCCGCCTCGGCGACGGCCTGCGGATTGCGGGCCCTGACCGCGGTGAGGTCGGGGATGCTGAGGTTCACGTCGGGCTCCGTTCGAGAGGGGCTCACGTCAGCCGCGCGCGAGGAGGTCGTCGACCTCGGACCCGGTCGGCATCGCGGAGGAGCAGGCGAGGCGGGAGGCGACGAGGGCGCCGGCGGCGTTGGCGTACCGCATGGTCCTCGTCAGGTCCCAGCCGGAGAGCAGGCCGTGGCAGAGCGAGCCGCCGAACGCGTCGCCCGCACCGAGGCCGTTGACCACCTCGACCGGCACCGGCGGCACCTCGGCCCGGGTGCCGTCGCGGTGCACGGCGAGCACGCCCCTGGGGCCCTGCTTGACGACGGCCAGCTCGACGCCCGTCGCCAGCAGCGCCTCCGCGCACGCCCGCGGCTCGCGCACGCCGGTGGCGATCTCGCACTCGTCGAGGTTGCCGACCGCGACGGTGGCGTGGCGCAGCGCCTGGCGGTAGTACGGGCGGGCCTGCTCGGGGTCGCGCCAGAACATCGGGCGCCAGTCGAGGTCGAAGACGGTGGTGCCCGCCCTGCCGCGCGCCTCCAGGGCGGCGAGCGTGGCGGAGCGGCTCGGCTCCTCGCTCAGCCCGGTGCCGGTGACCCAGAAGACGCGGGCCCCGCGGATGGCGGGGAGGTCCAGCTCGTCGGGGCGGATCTCCAGGTCGGGGGCCTTGGGGCGGCGGTAGAAGTACAGCGGGAAGTCGTCCGGCGGGAAGATCTCGCAGAAGGTGATCGGGGTCGGGTACGCGGCGACCGGGGTCACCCAGCGGTCGTCGACCCCGAAGTCCTTCAGCGCCTGGTGCAGGTAGGCCCCGAAGGGATCGTCGCCGGTGCGCGTGATCACCGCGGCGGAACGGCCGAGCCGGGCGGCGGCGACCGCCACGTTGGCGGCCGAGCCCCCGAGGAACTTCCCGAAGGTCTCCACTTGGGCCAGGGGTACGCCGGTCTGCAGGGGGTAGAGGTCGACCCCGATGCGGCCCATCGTGATCAGGTCGAAATACTGGGCTGAGTCGGCCATGCGCGACGCTCCTCGAGCTGCTGGGGATGCGGGTCCCGGGACGCCCTGCCACCGTGGGGGCGGGAAGTCCGGGGCCTGCCGCCTCCCAGATGTAGGTCTCGGAGGGCGGCGCTGTCAATAGTTTGTACTTACATTCGGACCTGTGCGTGAAATGATGTCTTAACAAAGTATTGACAGGGGGCGTGCCAAGGGCTTGGATCCGGTCCCAGCGCAACAGCCGTTTTCGAGGCATCATGACCCGGACTCCGCAGGGCACCGGGCCTCCCGGATCCCTGTGGTCCCCGACCTTCCCCGCAGCAGCACAGTGAGGTGCCAGGAAAGATGGACCGCTCTTCTCAGCCCCGCTCCCGCAGGATCGCGCCCGTCGTCGCGGTCGCCGCGGCAGCCGCCCTGACCCTCGCCGGCTGCTCCAGCAGTTCCGGGGGCAAGAAGTCCGAGGGCGGCGGGGCCGACGCCTCCGCGGGCAAGGCGACCACGCCGCGGATGACGGTCGCCCTCGTCACCCACCAGTCGCCCGGCGACACCTTCTGGGACATCGTCCGCAAGGGCGCCGAGGCCGCGGCCGCCAAGGACAACATCAAGCTCGTCTACTCCGCCAACCCCAGCGCGGGCGAGCAGGCCAACCTGGTGCAGAACGCCATCGACCAGAAGGTCGACGGCATCGCGGTCACCCTCGCCAAGCCGGACGCCCTCAAGAGCGTGATCGGCAAGGCCGAGCAGGCCGGCATACCCGTCGTCGGCCTCAACTCCGGCCTGAACGACTGGAAGGACCTGGGCCTGCTGCAGTTCTTCGGGCAGGACGAGAGCGTGGCGGGCGAGGCGTTCGGCAAGAAGCTGAACGAGGTCGGTGCCAAGAAGGCCGTCTGCGTGATCCACGAGCAGGGCAACGTGGGCCTGACCCAGCGCTGCGACGGCGTGAAGAAGACCTTCGAGGGCAAGACCGACACCCTCTACGTCAACGGCACCGACATGCCGTCCGTGAAGTCGACGATCACCGCCAAGCTGAAGCAGGACTCCGCCATCGACCACGTCGTCACCCTCGGCGCCCCCTTCGCGCTGACCGCGGTGCAGTCGGTGGACGAGTCCGGCAGCAAGGCGAAGGTCGCCACCTTCGACCTCAACAAGGACCTCACCAAGGCCGTCCAGGACGACACCATCCGGTTCGCCGTCGACCAGCAGCCCTACCTCCAGGGCTACCTGGCGGTCGACTCCCTGTGGCTCTACAAGAACAACGGCAACTACAGCGGCGGCGGCGAGCAGCCGGTGCTGACCGGCCCGGCCTTCGTGGACAAGTCCAACGTCGAGCGGATCGCCGAGTTCGCCGCGAAGGGCACCCGGTGATGAGCATGACCCAACAGGCTGCGCCGGCGGTGGGCTCACCGCCGGCTCCCGGCCCGAAGCAGAGCGACGGCCGGACCCGGCAGCGCCCCCTCGCGCTGCGCCTGCTGGCCCGGCCCGAGGTCGGCGTCTTCCTCGGCGCCGTCGCCGTGCTGGTGTTCTTCCTGTTCGCCGCGCCGCCGGTGCGCGACGGCAGCTCGATGGCCAACATCCTGTACCAGTCGTCGACCATCGGGATCATGGCCCTGCCCGTGGCCCTGCTGATGATCGGCGGCGAGTTCGACCTGTCGGCCGGCGTCGCCGTGATCACCTCGGCGCTGACCGCGTCGATGCTCAGCTACCAGCTCACCCTGAACGTGTGGATGGGCGTCGTCGCCGCCCTGGTCGTGTCCCTGGCGATCGGCGCCTTCAACGGCTGGATGCTGGTGAAGACCGGACTGCCCAGCTTCCTGGTCACCCTCGGCACCTTCCTGATCCTGCAGGGCGCCAACCTGGCCGTCACCAAGCTGGTCACCGGCAACGTCGCCACCGACGACATCAGCGACATGGACGGCTTCTCCCAGGCCAAGGCGCTCTTCGCCTCCTCCTTCGACGTCGCCGGCGTCCAGGTCAAGATCACCGTCGTGTGGTGGCTGGTCTTCGCCGCCCTGGCCACCTGGGTGCTGCTGCGCACCAAGTACGGCAACTGGGTCTTCGCGTCCGGCGGCAACAAGGACAGCGCCCGCGCGGTCGGCGTCCCGGTGACCTTCACCAAGATCTCGCTGTTCATGCTGGTCGGCTTCGGCGCCTGGTTCGTCGGCATGCACAACCTGTTCTCCTTCAACACCGTGCAGTCCGGCGAGGGCGTCGGCCAGGAGCTCATCTACATCGCCGCGGCCGTCATCGGCGGCTGCCTGCTCACCGGCGGCTACGGCTCCGCGATCGGGCCGGTCTTCGGCGCCTTCATGTTCGGCATGGTGCAGCAGGGCATCGTCTACGCCGGCTGGAACCCCGACTGGTTCAAGGCCTTCCTCGGCGTGATGCTGCTCGGCGCCGTCCTGATCAATCTGTGGGTCCAGCGCACGGCGACCCGGAGGTGAGCGCAATGACCAGCAACACGACCGGCACCCACGGGGCCGTCCTGAAGGACACCGCGCCCGAGGGGGACCGCCCCCTGGTGGAACTGCGCGGGGCCGGCAAGTCCTACGGCAACATCCGCGCCCTGCACGGCGTCGACCTGGCCGTCCGCCCCGGCGAGGTCACCTGCGTGCTCGGCGACAACGGGGCCGGCAAGTCCACCCTCATCAAGATCGTCTCCGGGCTGCACCAGCACACCGAGGGCGAGTTCCTCGTCGACGGCGAACCGGTGCGCTTCTCCACCCCGCGCGAGGCCCTCGACCGGGGCATCGCCACCGTCTACCAGGACCTGGCCGTCGTCCCGCTCATGCCGGTGTGGCGCAACTTCTTCCTCGGCTCCGAGCTGACCAAGGGCCCCTGGCCGCTGCGCCGCCTCGACATCGCCCGGATGAAGCGGACCGCGGACGAGGAACTGCGCAACATGGGCATCGTCCTGGACGACCTGGAGCAGCCCATCGGCACCCTGTCCGGCGGCCAGCGCCAGTGCGTGGCGATCGCCCGCGCGGTCCACTTCGGCGCCCGCGTCCTCATCCTGGACGAGCCGACCGCCGCCCTCGGCGTCAAGCAGTCCGGCGTGGTGCTGAAGTACATCGCCGCCGCCCGCGACCGCGGCCTCGGCGTCATCTTCATCACCCACAACCCCCACCACGCCTACATGGTCGGCGACCACTTCAGCGTGCTGCGCCTGGGCACCCTGGAGCTGAGCGCCGGCCGCAGCGAGGTCACCCTGGAGGAACTGACCGACCACATGGCGGGCGGCGCCGAACTGGCCTCCCTGAAGCACGAGTTGGCGCAGGTCCGCGGCGTCGACGTCGCAGGGCTCCCGGACGAGGGAGACCTCACGGCCCCCGTAGCGGCATCCTCGGAAGGGAAGTCCTGACATGGCCCCTGTGCTCGACCGCATCCGGGTCGGCTCCGCCCCCGACTCCTGGGGCGTGTGGTTCCCCGACGACCCGCGGCAGGTGCCCTGGCAGCGCTTCCTCGACGAGGTCGCCGAGGCCGGCTACGCCTGGATCGAACTCGGCCCCTACGGCTACCTGCCCACCGACCCGGCCCGCCTCACCGACGAGGTGAGCAGGCGGAACCTGAAGGTCTCGGCGGGCACGGTCTTCACCGGCCTGCACCGGGGACCGGCGGTGTGGGAGTCCACCTGGGAGCACGTCGGCCAGGTCGCCGCCCTCACCCGCGCCATGGGAGCCAAGCACCTCGTCGTCATTCCGTCCTTCTGGCGCGACGACAAGACGGCCGAGATCCTGGAGCCGCCGGAGCTCACCCCCGAACAGTGGGCGTACCTGACGAAGGGCATGGAGCGGCTCGGCCACGAGGTGAAGGAGACCTACGGCCTGGACATCGTCGTCCACCCGCACGCCGACACCCACATCGACACCGAGGAACACGTCGAGCGGTTCCTGGACTCCACCGACTCCGACCTGGTCAACCTCTGCCTGGACACCGGGCACTACGCCTACTGCGGCGGCGACAGCGTCAAGCTGATCGAGACCTACGGCGAGCGCATCGGCTACCTGCACCTCAAGCAGGTCGACCCGCGGATCCTCGCCGAGGTGCGGGCCGGCGGGGTCCCGTTCGGCCCGGCCGTGCAGCGCGGCGTGATGTGCGAACCCCCCGCCGGCGTCCCGGAGCTGGGGCCGGTGCTGGAGGCCGCGCAGAAGCTCGGCGTGGAGCTCTTCGCCATCGTCGAGCAGGACATGTACCCCTGCGAGCCCGACAAGCCGCTGCCCATCGCGGTACGCACCCGCAGGTTCCTGCGTTCCTGCGGCGCCTGACGACCCGAGGGGGAGGGCATGAGCCGGAGCGAGACGCTCGGGGTCGCCGTCATCGGCGCGGGCCGGATGGGAGCCGACCACGTGCGCCGCGTCGACCGGGTCACCAGCGGCGCCCGGGTGACCGCCGTCGTGGACGTCGACGGGGAGCGGGCCGAGGCCGTCGCGGCCCGCGTCGACGGCTGCACGGCCCACACCGACCCGGCCGCCGCCCTGGCGGCGGCCGACGTCGACGCCGTGCTCGTCGCCTCCCCGGGCCCGGCGCACGAGGCTGCGCTGCTCGCCGCGCTGGAGCGCGACCTGCCCGTGCTGTGCGAGAAGCCGCTCACCCCCGACGCGGCCTCCGCGCTGCGCGTCCTGGACGCCGAACAGCGACTCGGCCACCGCCGCATCCAGGTCGGCTTCATGCGCCGCTACGACGCCGAGTACACCAGGCTCAAGGCGCTGCTGGACACCGGGCAGCTGGGCCGCCCGCTGATGCTGCACAACCGGCACCGCAACGTGGCCGGTCCGCCCTTCTTCACCAGCTCCATGCTCATCACCGACTCCGTGGCCCACGAGGTGGACGCGACCCGCTGGCTGCTCGGCCACGAGATCAGGGCCGTCACCGTGCTGCGCCCGACCCCGTCCGCCCACGCGCCGGACACCCTGCAGGACCCGCAGTTCGTCGTCCTGGAGACCGACGGCGGCGCCCTGTCCGACGTCGAGATCTTCGTCAACTGCGGCTTCGGCTACCAGGTGCAGGCCGAGGTCGTGTGCGAACGCGGCACCGCCCGCATCGGCGACGGCCACGCCCTGGTGACCCACACGGCCGGCCGCTGGGGCGGCACCATCGCCCAGGACTGGACCGAACGCTTCGCCGACGCCTACGACCGCGAGGTCCAGGCCTGGGTCGACGCCGCCCGCCGCGGCGAGGTCACCGGCCCCGGCGCCTGGGACGGCTACGCCGCGTCCGCCGTGTGCGAGGCGGGCGTACGGGCGCTGGAGGAGGGCGGCCGGGTGGAGGTCGAGCTGGTGGAGAAGCCGGCACTGTACCGGTGAGCGGGGCGGTCGCCGGACCCGGGCCGCGGGGATCCGCCCCGGGTGCCGCGACGCCCCTCCGGCCGGCGGGTCCCTCCGGCCGGCGGGCCCCTCCGATCGGCGGGCCCCTCCGATCGGCGGGTCCCTCCGGCCGGCGGGTCCCTCCGGCGGTCCGGCCCCGCTGCCGGGACGTCCCCGGCCGCGCGGGGGAGGGCCGGGCGCGCACGGCGCGCCGTACGCCACCCCGGCGGGGTACGGCGGACGGGTACGGCTCACTCGTCCGGCGCCGGCGGCGTAACGTCACCTGTGCCGTCGAGAGGAGCGCTGATGAGCGCGGCACGCGACCTGATGATCGTCGCGATGGACGTGGCGCCCGGCCGGCACGTGGCACAGGGGGACCTGTCGCTCGCGCTGGCCGGGGCCGAGCTGGTCGACCTGCTCCGCGCCGAGGCGGTGACGCTCGACGGCGACCGCGTGGTGCCGGGGGCGACGCCGTCCCTCGACGACCCCCTGCTGGAGCGGGCCGCGGCGGGGCTGGTGCGGGACGAGCCGTACGAGCCGGTCGAGGACTGGCTGTGGCGCAGGGGCCGCGGACTGGCCCAGGAATACCTGACCGTCCTGGAGGCGGAGGGCCTGCTCGTACGTCCCCGCGGCTCCTGGCTCCCCTTCCGCAGCGCCCGGCCGGTGCCGGCCGAGTCCCCCGCCCGGCAGCGGGCCGCGCACCGCTGGGCGGCCGACGAGCCGGTGCTCACCACCCTCGCGGCGGTCGCCGGGGTGCGCGGCGAGGTGCCCGAGGACGTCCCGCCGCCCGAGGGCGCGGCCCAGACCGTGTGCGCCGCCGTGGCCGACGCGGTGGCGGAACTGGAGGCCGTACGCCGGCGGCGGGCCATCGAGAACGCCGCGTTCTCCAACGTCTGGCGCGGCGCGTGAGACCGGCGGGACCCGTCCCGGCGGGACGGCCGCGAGGTGAGCTCCTCCCCTGAGGAGGGACGACCGTCGGACTCCGAGCCCGGCGGCACGGCCGCGCCCCGCACCCCGTGCGCCAGCCGTGGGGCACGCGTGCACCGGTTCTCCGCGGGGGCACCGTCGCGACGGGCGTCCCCCTCGTGCCGACGGGGGGGCGGACGGCCTGGGGTCTGTCGTCGGACTCCCGTCGTCCGCCCGGAGGGCGGGCCCCGCGGCGTCGGGTGCGTGCTCCCGGCGTGCCGGGCGCGGGCCCTCGTACGGGATGTACCCGGGTCCGCGCCCGGTACGGCGGAGTGCGTGCAGGGCGTCGCGGGGCAGGCGGGAGTTCGACGACAGACCCTACGGCCCGCCCCCCGTCCGGCGCCGGCGGGTCACATCGACCGCACCTCGTCGATCCGCACCGGCCGGCGCCGCGCCAGCGACAGCGTGCACGCCTCGGCGATCCACCCCGCCTCCAGCGCGTCCCCGACGGTGCAGGGGGAGGGCCGGGTACCGGCCACGACCTCGGTGAACGCGGTGAGTTCGGCACGGTAGGCCGCGGCGAAGCGGTCCATGAAGAAGTCGTGCGGGCTGCCCGCGGGGAACCTCACGCCGGGCTCGACCGACCGCAGCGGCAGCTTGTCCTCCAGACCGACGGCGATGGAGTCCTCAAAGCCGTGCAGCTCCATGCGGACGTCGTAGCCCCGGCCGTTGTGGCGGCTGTTGGAGACCACCGCGATCGTGCCGTCGTCCAGGGTGAGGACCGCGCCGGTGGTGTCGGCGTCACCGGCGCGCGCGATGTACTCGGCGCCCTTGTTGCCGCCGACGGCGTACACCTCGCTCACCTCGCGGCCGGTCACCCAGCGGATGATGTCGAAGTCGTGCACGGAGCAGTCGCGGAAAATGCCGCCGGAGGCGGCCACGTACGCGGCGGGCGGCGGCGCCGGGTCCAGCGTGACCGACCGCACGGTGTGCAGCTGCCCCAGCTCACCGCCGCGCACGGCGGCCCGGGCGGCGGCGAACCCGGCGTCGAAGCGGCGGTTGTAGCCGATCTGGACCGGCACGTCCCGGTCCTGGACGGCCCTGAGCACCTCGACTCCCTCGGCCATGGTGCGGGCGACGGGCTTCTCGCAGAAGACGGGCACGCCGGCCTCGACTCCGGCGAGGATCAGGGCGGGGTGGGCGTCGGTCGCCGCGGCGACGACGAGACCGTCCACACCGGCGGCCAGCAGGGCCTCGGGGGAGTCCGCGACCTGCGCGCCGAACCGTTCCGCGGCGGCCTTCGCGGCGTCCGCGAACGGGTCGGACACGACGAGGGACTCGACGGCGTCGAGCCCGGAGAGGGTCTCGGCGTGGAAGGCGCCGATGCGGCCGAGGCCGAGGATTCCGATGCGCATGGGTCCTTGCTCCTTGAATGCGGGTCCTGCCGGGGCACAGGGGGGTCAGTCGGGTCCGCCGGGCACGTTCCGGTCCCGGCCGGCCACGGACCCGGTGACCACCCCGGACCGTTCCGACAGCGGGAAGACCACGAAACCGGCGGTCTCCTCCGGCCGGCCGAGCCTGCCCGGCAGGGCCTCACCGGGTCCGGCGCGGCGTCCGGTGGCGGCCACGACCGCGCGGACGGTGGCCCGCGCGGGCGCGGCGCCGGCGCCCCGGCCGCCGACGCCGACGGCCCCGTCGTCGGGAAGTCCCATGGTCCGTCCTCAGCTCTGCCGCCGCCCGGCGCCGGCCCGCAGCTCCGCCCGCAGCCGTCGCGGCGTCCACTCCTCGCGCAGCGCCCGCCGCACGACGTCCGCCTGCGAGGGCGGGGCCAGGCCGTCGGCCGGCGGGTCGCTGTCGAGGTTGGTGGGGAAGGGGTAGCCCTCGGCGCTCGCCGCGACGACGTTCTCCAGCCACCGCTGCGTGGCGCCCTCGGCCTTGCGTCCGAGCAGCACCGGATAGACGGCGCCCACGACGGCCTCCCGGTCCACCGTCTCCATCGCGCGCCCGAACGCGGACGACACCTGCAGCAGGTTGGCCATGCGCCGGATGCCCGCCGAGCGGTTGGCGCCGGCGGCGTGGAACAGCGCCGGGTTGAAGAAGAGCGCGTCGCCCTTGGCGAGCGGGAGCTGGACGCGGTGCGCCTCGAAGTAGGCCCGGAACTCCGGACGGCGCCAGGCCAGGTAGCCAGGCTCGTACTTCTGCGAGTGCGGCAGGTACATCGTCGGCCCGGACTCGACCGGCATGTCGCAGTGCGCGACCGCGCCCTGGAGGGTCAGTACGGGGGAGAGGCGGTGCACGTGCGCCGGGTAGGCGGCGGCGGCCTCGTCGGACAGGAAGCCCAGGTGGTAGTCGCGGTGCGCGGTCTGCGCGGCACCGCCGGGGTTGACCACGTTGATCTGCGAGGTGACCTGGTAGCCGGGGCCCAGCCAGGCCGAGGACACCAGGGCGATCACGTCGTTGGCGTAGTAGTCGGCGAACGCCGCCGGGTCGTACAGGGCCGCCTTCTCCAGGGCGTTCCACACCCGGTCGTTGGCGCCCGGCTTCGCGAAGTGGTCGCCGGCCGTCGCGCCCGAGGCGCGCTGCCCGGCGATCAGGGCGTCGAAGACGGCGGTGGCCCGGTCGACGACGGCCGGGTCCGCGAAGGCGCCCCGGAACACCACGACGCCGGGGCCGTCGGCGAGCGCGTGCACCAGCTCGTCCCGCAGCGCGCGGCCCGCCTCCAGCCGGGCGGCGTCGTACACCGGCACGCCCTGCTCCACGGCGGCGGCGTGCGGAAGGCCGGCGGGGTCGGTCTCCTGCTCGACCAGTGCGCGGAAGGCGTCCAGGTCGCAGTCCTGCCCGGACAGCCAGGCACGGTGGTGTGCGGTGACGGAGGACGTGGAGGACATGGAGGACATCGTCGTCCCTTCGGGCTCACGAGCGACGCGGCCCTGTCATTCTTGTCAGTACAAACCCCTCGAACAACCGGCAGGAAGCCATCAAAAAACCCTCAAGGAGCCGCCGCATGGGCCACCCCTTCCCGCTCCGGGAGATCGCGCGTCAGGCCGGGCTGAGCGAGGCCACCGTCGACCGGGTCCTCAACGGCCGGGGCGGGGTGCGCGAGAGCACCGCGCAGGAGGTGCACCGGGCGATCGCCGACCTGGACCGGCAGCGCACCCAGGTCCGGCTCGTCGGCCGCACCTTCATGGTCGACATCGTGATGCAGGCCCCCGAGCGCTTCACCACCGCCGTCCGCGCGGCCCTGGAGGCCGAACTGCCCTCCCTGCACCCGGCCGTGGTGCGCTCGCGCTTCCACTTCCGCGAGACCGGCCCGGTCGCCGCACTGGTCGGGATCCTGGACCGGATCGCCCGGCGCGGCTCCCAGGGCGTCGTCCTCAAGGCCCCCGACGTCCCCGAGGTCACCGCCGCCGTCGGCCGGCTCGCGGAGGCGGGCATCCCGGTCGTGACCCTGGTGACCGACCTGCCCGCCAGCGCCCGCCTCGCCTACGTCGGCATCGACAACCGGGCGGCGGGCGCGACGGCCGCCTACCTGACGGGCCAGTGGCTGGGCGACCGCCCCGGCAACGTCCTTACCAGCCTCAGCAGCGGCTTCTTCCGCAACGAGGAGGAGCGCGAGATGGGCTTCCGCGGCGCCATGCGCGCCCGGCACCCCGAGCGCGCCCTCGTCGAGATCACCGAGGGCCAGGGCCTGGACGCCACCCAGTACGACCTCGTCCGCGCAGCCCTGGAACGCGATCCGGACATCTGCGCGGTCTACTCGATCGGCGGCGGCAACATCGCCACGCTGCGGGCGTTCGAGGACCTCGGCCGCACCTGCGCCGTCTTCGTCGCGCACGACCTCGACCACGACAACACCCGGCTGCTGCGCGAGCACCGGCTGTCCGCCGTGCTCCACCACGACCTGCGCCACGACCTGCGCGAGGCCTGCCACCTCGTGATGCGCGCCCACGGCGCCCTGCCGCCGGCGGGACCGACCCTGCCGTCCGCGATCCAGGTGGTCACGCCCTACAACATGCCCGCGCCCGTACGGTGACATCCGGGGCGCGGCCCGGGCGTGTATCCCCGCCCGGCGGGCCCCGGCTCCCTACCGTCGTGCGCATGTGGAAGTCGAGCCCGGACGGCGGGCCCGAGCGGCTCCTGACGCTCGCCGACGGCGTCTTCGCCATCGCCGTCACCCTGCTGGTCCTGGACCTCTCCGTGCCGCGCGGGCTGGACTCCGCGCAGTACCGGGCGGCACTGCGCGGCCTCCTCCCGGACCTGGGGGCCTACGCGCTCAGCGTGGCGGTGCTGGGCGGCTTCTGGCGCGACCACCGCCGGATCTTCCGCACGGTCCGGCAGGTCGACGGACAGGTGGTCGTGCTGTCCCTGCTCGGCCTCGCCGTCGCGGCCCTGCTGCCCTTCCCCACCCGGCTGGTCTCCGACTACGGCGACGAACCCGCCTCGGTCGCCGTCTACGCGGCCGCGGTCGCCGCGCTCGGCGCCACCCACCTCGCCCTGGACATGCTCCTGGCCGGGCGCCCCTGGCTGAGCGACGGCACACCCCCCGACCCGGAGGCCGGGTTCTACCGCCTGGACCTCGGCACGACGGTGGTGGTGTTCCTCCTCACCGTTCCGCTGGCCCTGGTGGTGGGGCCCGCGGCCGCGTGGTGGTGGCTCGTCCTGATCCCGGCCAAGTACGTGATCGCCCGGCGGGCCCGCCGGGCGCGCTGACCGTTCTCCCTCACGCGGCCCGCCGGCGCGTTGACCGCTCTACCTCACGCGGCCCGTCGGGTGCGCTGACCGCTCTCCCTCACGCGGGCGCGTCCACCGCGATCCAGGCGCCGCTCTCGGCGGACCGGCTCATCGCGTCCAGGACGGCGGCGCTGCGCACGGCGTCCGCGAGGACGGCGCCGTACGGCGTGCCCTCGGCGATCGAGCGCAGGAAGCGGTACGCCTCGATGACCTTCAGGTCGTCGTAGCCCATGGCGTTCGCCGCGCCCGGCTGGAAGGCCGCGAACTCCCCGTGGCCCGGGCCGACGTACACCGTGCTCACGGGCTGGTCCTGGTACGTCGTGCCGCGGCTGACCGCGAGCTCGTTCATGCGCCGGAAGTCCCAGGACACCGCTCCCCGGGTGCCGTGCACCTCGAAGCCGTAGTTGTTCTGCTCGCCGACCGAGACCCGGCAGGCCTCCAGGACACCGCGCGCGCCGGAGGCGAAACGCAGCAGGCAGCCGACGTAGTCCTCGTTCTCGACGGGGCCCAGCTCGCCGCCCGCGGCGCGGGAGTGGCCCGCCGTGGCGCCGGCCGGGCGGGCCCGCTCGGGCAGGAAGACGGCCGTGTCGGCGGCGAGGGAGACGATGTCGCCGAGCAGGAAGCGGGCCAGGTCGGCGCCGTGCGAGGCCAGGTCGCCCAGCACCCCGCTGCCGCCGCGCTCGCGCTCGTAACGCCAGGTCAGGGCAGCCTCCGGGTGGGCCGCGTAGTCGCTGAACAGCCGGATGCGCGCATGCGTGACGGTGCCGATCTCCCCGGCGGCGATCAGGTCCCGGGCGGCCTCGACGGCGGGGGCGTTGCGGTAGTTGAAGCCGACCGCGCCCTGCACGCCGGCCCGGGCGACCGCGTCGGCGACCGCGCGGGCGTCCGCGGCGGTCAGGCCGACCGGCTTCTCGATCCAGAGGTGCTTGCCGGCCTCGGCCATCGCCACGCCGATCTCACGGTGCAGGAAGTTCGGGGCGGTGACGCTGACCGCCTTCACGCGCGGGTCGGCGGCCACCTCACGCCAGTCGCGGGTCGTCGAGGCGAAGCCGAACTGCGCGGCGGCCTCCTCCGCACGCCCCGGCACCTCCTCGGCGACCGCGACGAGCTCCGGGCGCAGGGGCAGCAGCGGATAGTGGTGCGCCACGCGCGCGTACGCCTGGGTGTGCACCCGCCCCATCCAGCCGAAACCGACGACGGCGACGCCGAGCGTGTCCACCATGAGAGCCCCTCTTTGGACCGTTCCAGAACTTTCCGGCCCACCCTGGGCGCGCCTGTGCACGCTGTCAACCCTTTGACAACCCCCGACGGCCCGTGGAACGGTCCAACACATGAGACCGCCGACGATCCGCGACGTGGCCGAACGGGCCGGTGTCTCCAAGTCGCTGGTCTCACTGGTGCTGCGCGGCTCCGGGCGGGTGCGCCCCGAGAAGCGGGAGGCCGTGCTGCGGGCGGCCCGGGAGCTCGGCTACCGGCCGAACGCCGCCGCCCGCAGCCTCAGCGAGCGGCGCGGCCTGCCCCGAGCCCTCGACTCCGCTCGGCCAGGGGGCGCCCCCGTGGTCGGCGTCCTCCTCGACGACCTGCGCAACCCCTGGTTCGTCGACCTCCTGGACGGCCTCGACTCCCTGCTGCACGCGAACGGCCTGCGCATGCTGCTCGCCGACGCCCGCCTCAACCGCCGCGCCGGGCAGGACCCGGCCGACCTCTTCCTGGACCTGCGCGTCGACGGCCTGGTCGTGGTCGGCACGCTGCCCGATCCGGCAGTGCTCGGCGCGGTCGCCGGGCGGATACCGGTCGTCCTGGCGGGCGCCCGCGAGCGGGTGCCGCCCGGCGTGGACGTGGTGGCGGGCGACGACGAGCGCGGCGCGCGCCTGGCCACCGAGCACCTCCTCGGCCTCGGCCACCGCCGTATCGCGCACATCACGGGCCACGGCGCGGTCGGTGAACTGCGCCGCCGCAGCTTCGAGGCGACGATGCGGGCCCGGGGACCGGCCGCCGAGGCGGTGGTCGAGCCCGGCGACATGACCGAGGAGGGCGGCTACCGCACCGCCGTCCGCCTGCTCAGCCGCCCCGACCGCCCCACCGCCGTCTTCGCCGTCAACGACGTCGCCTGCGTCGGCGCCCTGTCGGCGGCCGGGGAACTGGGCCTGCGGGTCCCGCACGACGTGTCCGTGGTCGGCTACGACAACACGGGCATCTCCCGGCTGCGCCACCTGTGGCTCACCACCGTGGACAACGCGAGCCACGAGGTCGGCCGCCGCGCCGCCCGCTGCCTCCTCGACCGCTTCGAGCGGCCCGGGGGGCACGGGCGGCTCCACCTCGCCGCACCGACACTGGAGGTCCGGCGCACGACGGCACCGCCGCCCGGGCGGGCCTCCGGCGGCTGACGCCCGGGCGGGCTCCCGGCGGCTGACGCCCGGCGCGGCGCTCCGCCCCGGCCCCGCCCGCGGCGCGTGACCGAGCGCGCCTCGCGCGGCGGCCCGTGCGCCACCCACGTCCGTGCGGCCGCTCCGGGTGCGCCGTTCGTCACCGGCCCGCCCGGTTCCCGCCCGAGCCGCCGGGCTGCCCGCCCGGGGCCGCGCCGGCCGCTCGGGCCC
The DNA here is from genome assembly GCF_040678355.1 of Streptomyces sp. NPDC052701. Taxonomy (NCBI): domain Bacteria; kingdom Bacillati; phylum Actinomycetota; class Actinomycetes; order Kitasatosporales; family Streptomycetaceae; genus Streptomyces; species Streptomyces sp. NPDC052701. The sequence continues at coordinate 1,619 of NZ_JBFATO010000010.1, read as the reverse complement.
GCCACGCCCATGAGGTAGGGTTGACCTGCGCGATCACACGGGCCGACCGTGTGGGACGCACCGGGACGTGGCGCAGCTTGGTAGCGCACTTGACTGGGGGTCAAGGGGTCGCAGGTTCAAATCCTGTCGTCCCGACGGTGTGAAGACGCGGCAGGAGGCCGTGCCGGAGCGATCCGGCACGGCCTCCTGTGCGTTCGGGCCACGCGCAGGAGACGCTCGGCGCCCGTGCCGTCGAAGCGATGCCGGAGCGGGGCCGGGGGAGGGCCGCCGGGGTGCCGATGCCGTGCTCCGGGCCCGGGGCGCCGTCGACGACGGCCGGGCCGCCGCGGCGGCCCGCACATCCGGGTCCGCCTCACTTCGTGGACGCCCCCTTGACCGGCGGGCGGGAACGGGCCGACACTCCACAAGGATCCCTAGTGAACGGGTAGGAAAACATGGGGCGCCTTGAGTCGGTCACCGGCCGAGCGAGCAGTACGCCGCGGCCGTCGCCCCTGCTGACCTCCCGCCGGCACATCGACCTGCTGCGCGTCTGCAGCGCGATCAGCCCGCTGCGCTGAGCCCGGGCCCCTCCCGCGTCCACCGGCGGTGCCCCCGACGGGCGGCACCCCGCCCGTGCCCGTGCCGAACGCCCCTCACCCGACGTCCCTTCCGCCGCGCGTCCGCGCCTCCTCGCGCCCACGCGCGCTCATCCCCGGGGAGAACCATGTCCGTCACACCGCTCGCCCCCGTCACCTCCGGCCGGACCGCCGCCGTCTTCCGGGGCAGGATCGGCCGGGACGCGCGCAGCGGGCACTACGCCGTGCCGCGCCGCTACCGCCTCCACCTGTCGCCCGGCTGTCCGCGCAGCCTGCGCATCGCCGTCGTCCACGGCCTGCTGGGCCTGGACGACGCCTGTCCTGTGGAGTTCCTCGACGCCGTCCCCGACTGTCCCGACGGCGGCCACCTCGCGCTGCGCCCGCTGTACGAGGCGAGCGCGCACCGCTACACCGGACCGGCCGCGGCGCCGGTGCTCAGCGACGACTGGTCGGGCCGGATCGTGAGCACCCACGCCCCGGACATCACGCGCGACCTGGCCCGGCACTTCGGCGCGGGCCGCCCGGCGCTGTACCCGTGCGGTGCGCAGGCGGAGATCGAGGCCGTCGAGCGGCTGTGCGCCGAGGGCCTGGACGCGGCCGCGCAGCGTGCCGGGCGGGCGGGAGCCGACGCGGGGGAGCGGTCGGCGGCGCTCGGCGAACTGCTGGCCGCCCTGGGCGCGCTGGAGCGCCGGCTGGCCGCGCGGCCCTACCTCCTCGGCGACCGGCTCACCGCCGCCGACGTCGAGGTGTGGGCCGCGCTGGTGGAACTCGACACCGTCCACCGCGTCCACCTGGACGCCGCCGCCGTGCACCGCATCGCCGGCCACCCCGCCCTGTGGGCCCACGCCCGTCGCCTGACCGCCCACCCCGGCATCGGCGTCCACCTCGACCTCGACGGCATCGCCCGCCGGCACCGCGCCCACTGCCGCGGCCTGGAGGCCGCCGGAGCCGCGGTGGGCGTCCTCGACTGGCCGGCCCACGTCCGCCGGGCCTGACCCCCGGGTCCCGGCGGCCCGTGCCCGGCGCCCGCGGGCGCCGGGCACG
>NZ_JBFATO010000009.1:0-213103 GCF_040678355.1 Streptomyces sp. NPDC052701 | reverse complement strand
CCCCTCGCGGCGCGGGGCGGCGCCCGGCCCCGGCGCCGCGCTGCTCGCCGGCGCTCCCGCCGCCGTGCTCCTGCTCGCCGGCGGCACCGCCCTCGCCCTGCGTCTGCGCCGGCGGTGAAATCCCTTTCCGCCGGACTCAGTTGACGTGGACGACGGCACCCGTGGCGTCGGTCACGGGGGCGTACTTCGCGGTGAAGTAGGCGTTGTTGAAACACAGCGACGAGCCGGACGCCTTGGTGAACTGCTGGTTGGCGAAGGAGATGCCGCCCGCGGCGTTGTCCGCCGTGCCGGCGAGGCCGGCCGCGCGGTAGACGCAGGTGACGGTGCCCAGCAGGGTGCGCAGCCGGACCGTGGACTGGACGGTGGAGCCCGCGGCGGGGGTGACGGTGACGGTGCCGTCGGAGGACACGGCCGCGGCGTACGGCAGGTTGTCGACCGTGATGCCGCTGACGCCGAGCACGCCGGTGACGTTGGTGGTGCAGCTCGCCGCGTCGAAGGTCTGCGCGGTGAGCGACTCGGTGGCCGTGCCGGGTGCGGTCGGGTTGCCGGTGACGGTGGCGGAGAACCGCGAGGAGGTGCAGGAGATGCCGCTGGTGCCGGTGGCGCTGGAGTAGAAGGTGGCGCTGGTGCCGGCGGCGAGGTTCGCGGTGAGGACGTCCCCGACCGCGACGGGCGTGCCGCCGGCGCCGCCGGTGGTGAGGACGGGGGTGTCGGCGGCGGAGGCGGGGGCCGCCGGGAGGGCGAGCGCGGCGACGGAGGCGGTGAGGGCGAGGAGGGTGCGTGTACGCATGCGGGTGTACCTCTTCTCGGAAGTGGGGGGATGGGGAGTGGGGGACGCCGGCCGTCCGCGGCCGCCGGCCCGTGACGCCTGCTCCGTACCTGACGGACCGGCACCGGCGGGCCGGTGTCCGGCCGGAGGCCGTACGCGGCGCCTTCGGCCGGGCGGGCGGGGGCGGCCCGGTGCACGGGCCCGGAAAGGAGGGGGCGGCCGTGCCGGTGCCGTGAAGGGTCTGACTCGGGCGGTGCGGAGCCCGTGCGGGACGGGCGGTCCGGGAGGACGCGGGCGATGCCACGCGGCGGATCCGGCGCCACGGATCCGGGAAACCAGGGAAGTTGTAGACCTGATGCTCCGTCAACGTCAAGACGTGGCGCGAGCCGGAGGGAGGGCCGGGCGTTTCCCGGGGTGCGGCGGCCCTTCCGGCACACGGGTGGCGCATCCTCGCCACCCCTCCTTCACACTTCCCTTGACCCGAGGTGTAACCACCGGTAACTTCCTCGCACGGCTACTCGGGCGTAACACGAGAAATCCCTTGCTGTCTCCGGGAGTTGCGAGGACGTGCGCGCCCGTAGCCGTCGTCCGCGCCAGGACACCGCGCCACCTGGACCCCGAACCGCATTGACTATGCCCCTGGGAGCAGACATGGCCTCGTCCCCGGACCTCTCGGCGTCCGCCGACCACACCCCCGAACCCGCGGAAAGCGGTTCCACGCCCGGCGCCCCCGGCGGCCCGGGCCGACGCGGACGGGTGCGGCCGCGACGGGCCGCGGTGATGGCGGTGCCGGCCGCCGCGGTCGCCGCGGGGCTCGCGGTCCTCACCGCGCAGGGCGCCCTGGGCGTTCAGTTCGCCATCTCCGGCATGCCCTTCACGGTCACCGCGACGGAACTGAACGGCACCGGGTTCGCCCAGTTCGGCGGCCTGGACTCGATGGCGGAGGGCAGCCCCAACGAGGGCGACACCGGCGGGCAGGTGCTGGTCGTCACCTCCGTGATCAAGAACGCCACGCTCACCAAGCTGTGCCAGAGCGTGGACCTCGGCGGCACGAACCTGATGATCACGGCGGGCGGCGGCGGCGAGAAGGTGACCGCCAGCGACCTCACCACCGACTCGACGCAGCTGTCCGGCAACGCCGCCTTCACCGGCATGGAGATCGGCAACGACGCCAGCACCCTGGACAAGGCCGGGCCCCTGGGCCGCGGACCGAAGGGCGTGTTCAGCCAGCAGTCCGACACGGTGCGCATCGCCGACCTGCGGCAGACCAACTACGCCACCACCGCCGGGGTCTTCCGGCTGCCGGGCCTGAAACTGCGCTTCAGCGAGTCGGGCTGCTGATGCCGGGCACCCCACGGCGCGCCTTCGGCGACTGGCGGTCCCGGCGCCCCTTCTGGGGCGGGCTGCTGCTCGCCCTCGGCGGCGCCGAGATCCTGCTCACCCAGAAGGCGTCGGTGAAGGTGATCCTGCACGTCGGCGCGCAGGGCCTGGCCGGCTACCTCCTGCCGGCGCTGATGCTGCTGTGCGGCCTGCTGATCCTCTTCAACCCCGCCCAGCGCCTGTTCTACTCGCTCACCGGCGTCCTGCTGTCCCTGGGCACCTGGCTCACCTCGAACCTGGGCGGCTTCTTCATCGGCCTGCTCCTGGGCTGCGTCGGCAGCTCCCTCGCCTTCGGCTGGCTCCCGGACCAGGAGCCGCGCCGCAGGCGACGGCGGCGCCGCGGGAAGGCCCGGGCCGAACCGCGTCCGGCGGAGCGGGCGGCTGTGCCGCACCCCCTGCGGCAGCGGGCCGGCGAGCCCGGCTGATTTCGGCCAGACCCCTCCCGCCCCCTGGCGCGCCCCGCCCCGGGCGGCTTGTCTGGAGGGGCGCGTCCCACGCGCGGACGTGCCCGGCAGCCGCAGTCCCAGGGGGAGCTCGATGGACTTCACGCACCCGGTGGTGATCGACCCGACCGGCCGCGACATCCACGGCGAGGCGGCCCGCATCCGCGCCCGCGGCCCCGTCGCCCCCGTCGAACTCCCCCACGGCGTCCCGGCCTGGGCGGTCAGCGACACCCGCCTGCTCAGGAGACTGCTAGCCGACCCGCGGGTGTCGAAGGACGCGCGCCGGCACTGGCGCCGGTGGGCCGACGGCGAGGTCTCGCCGGAGTGGCCGCTGTACACCTGGGTCGCGGTGCGGAACATGTTCACGGCCTACGGCAGCGAGCACAGGCGGCTGCGGACCCTGGTGTCGAAGGCGTTCACCGCCCGCCGCACCGCCGCGCTGCGCCCCCGCGTCGAGGCGATCACGGCGGCGCTGCTCGACGCGGTCGCCGAGGCCGGGGCGGACGGCCGCGCGGTCGACCTGCGCGAGGAGTTCTGCTACCCGCTGCCCATCCAGGTCATCGGCGAACTGCTCGGCCTGCCGGAGAAGCTGGGCGCAGAGCTGCGGGCCGTCGTGGACGGCGTCTTCCACACCTCGGCCGACGCCGCGGAAGTCGCCGACACCTACGCCAGGTTCTACGCCGTCCTCGGCGAACTCGTCGCCGCGAAACGGCAGGCGCCCGGCGACGACCTGACCACCGCGCTGATCGCCGCCCACGACGAGGAGAGCGGCACCCGGCTCAGCGAGCAGGAACTGCTCGACACCCTCATGCTCCTGATCAGCGCCGGCCACGAGACGACGGTCAACCTGCTCGACAACGCCGTCCACGCCCTGCTCACCCACCCCGGCCAGCTCGAGCTGGTCCGCGCCGGCCGCGCCACGTGGGACGACGTGATCGAGGAGACGCTGCGCGCCGAGGCGCCCGTCGCCAGCCTGCCGCTGCGGTACGCCGTCGAGGACCTGCCGCTGGGCGACCTCGGCGGCCCGGACGGCACGGTGATCCGCAAGGGCGAGGCGATCCTCGCCGCGTACGCCGCGGCCGGACGCGACCCCGCGCACCACGGCCCGGACGCCGACGTCTTCGACGTCACCCGCGCCGCCAAGGACCACCTGGCGTTCGGCCACGGCGTCCACCACTGCCTGGGCGCCCCGCTGGGCAGGCTGGAGGCCCGCGTGGCGCTGCCGGCGCTGTTCGGCCGTTTCCCGGAGCTGGAACTGGCCGTACCGCCGGACGGACTGCGGCCGGTGGACTCCTTCATCTCCCACGGCCATCGGACCCTGCCGGTGCGCCTGGGCTGAGGGCCGCGCGGCGCCGGGCCGGGGTGTCCGCCCGCAGCGGCCGGCGCGCCGGCACCGAAGGCACCCCCCTTGTTCGACCCGTCGTACAGATCATCACGATGCGGCAGCATCAACTCACGTATCGTGGCTGCTCACTTGACGACCGGTGTCCTCACAGGGTTGGCTCCGGCCAGCGAGAGTCACCCGGTCGGTGCACGTCATGCGGCTCCGTCTGCGCTCTCCCCATGCTCTTGCTCGGCCGCACAGCGAGGTGCCGCGTCCTCATGAAGACTTCTCCCCCGTCCCACCGCCTTACCGGGCTGTCCCGCGCCGCGGCCCTGGCCGCCGCCCTGGGCCTCCTGGTGACCGGCTGCTCCGCCCTCGGCGCGGCCGGCGACGGGTCCGGCACGGACCCGGCCGGCCGGTCCGGCACCGGACGGTTCAAAGTCGCCCTGGTCACCCACGGCGGCGAGGGCGACGCCTTCTGGGACCTGGTGAGGAAGGGGGCCGAGGCGGCGGCCGCCAAGGACGGCATCGACCTCACGTACGCGAGCGACTCCGACGCGACGGCGCAGGCCGAGCTGGTGCGGGACGCGATCCGCGACAAGGTCGACGGCATCGCGGTGACGCTGGCCAAGCCGCAGGCGATGAGGGGCCCGGTCGGCGAGGCCCGGCGGGCCGGCATACCCGTGGTCGGGCTCAACTCCGGCATCGACGCCTGGAAGTCGGCGGGTCTCCTGGAGTACTTCGGCCAGGACGAGAGCGTGGCCGGGCAGTCCGTCGGCGAGAAGCTGAACGACCTCAAGGCCAAGCACGCCCTGTGCGTCGTCCACGAGCGGGGCAACGTGGCCATGGAGGCCCGCTGCGCCGGCGTGAAGAAGACCTTCGACGGCGAGACGGAGAACCTCTACGTCGAGGGCACCGACATGGAGGCGACGACCGGCGCCGTCGCGGCCCGCCTCCGCCAGGACTCCACCATCGACGAGGTCGTCACGCTGGGCGCGCAGTTCGCGCTCGCCGCCGTCGACTCCGTGCGGCAGGCGGACAGCAAGGCCCGGGTGGCCACGTTCGACCTCAACAAGGACCTGGTCGAGGCCGTGCGGGACGGCGACGTGCAGTTCGCGGTCGACCAGCAGCCCTACCTCCAGGGCTACCTCTCGGTGGACGCGCTGTGGCTGTACCGGACCAACGGCAACATCAGCGGCGGCGGCGTGGCCCCGGTGCTCACCGGGCCCGCGTTCGTCACCAGGGCCAACGTCGCCGCGGTCGCCCGGTTCGCCGCCGACGGAACCCGCTGACCGGACCCGTTCCATGGGGGTACCACCAAAGATTCGGCCAGTTCCGGTCCGTACGGTCACTTGTGCGGATAACATCCTGCGCACCCCCCGTGCCGCACCGGACGCGCCACCACCCCCTGTGCCGTCCCCGGTTCCGCACGCCCCCCCGTCCACGTCCGTCCCCGGCCCCCGGCCCCGCACACCCCCGCCCTCCGCTCCCCCGCTGCTCGCCCTAGGACGACGATGTCTCCACGGACACGTGCCCGGCGCCGTCTCGGCTCCATACGCCTCTCCCTGATCCTCCTGGCCCTGGTGCCCGGCGTCACCCTCGCCGCGATGTGGAGCGTGACCACGATCCAGATGTTCTCGGAGGGCCTGCGGCTGCGCGCCCAGACGGAGCTGAGCCGCTCGACCGGCGCCATGGGCACCGACGCCACGCTCGCGCTCCAGCGGGAACGCAGTCTGTCGGCCGCGTGGCTGGCCTCGCCGCACGGCTCCCGGGCGGCGCTCGAGGCGCAGCGCGGGAAGACGGACGCGGCGGTGGCGAAGCTGCTGGGGCAGGCGGACGCGATCGAGCGGGCGCCGGCCCGCATCTCCGACCGGCTGTACTCGGTCCTCGGGTCGGTGGGCAGCCTGGAGTACTACCGGGACCAGGTGGACGACCCCACCGACATCACCCCCGAGCAGGCGCTCGACCAGTACACCTCGATCATCGACGAGCAGATCCACGCCTTCCAGGAGCTCTCCCAGGTCGACGACGGCGACCTCACCTCGCAGGCCGGGCCGCTGGTCGCGCTGGAGCACGCGGCGGAGCTGATGTCCCAGGAGGACGCGCGGCTGACCCTGGCCTGGCGGTCCGGGCACCTCGACGACCGGGCGTGGACCGGGTTCGTGCAACTGGTCGACACCCGCCGCTGGCTGGTGCGGGACCAGATCCTGCCCTCCCTGCGGGGCAGCGTGAAGGCGCGGACCGAGCGGATCCTGCGCAGCCCCGAGTGGCAGACGCTCCAGGCCGTCGAGGACGAGGTCCTGGCGGCGCGGGCGCAGGACCGCGGCGGGCGCCTCGCCCTGCCGGACGCGCAGAAGCGGTGGGACGCCGCTTTCGACAAGGTCTCCGCCCAGTACACGGACCTGGTCCGGGAGCAGACGGCGGGCCTGCTGACCCGCAGCGCCGACAAGGCCCGCAGCCTGCTGCTCACGGCCGCCTCGCTGAGCGCCGGCGGGCTGGTCGCCCTGCTGCTGTGCGTCGGCATGTCCTGGCGGATCACCCGTTCCCTGTCCCGGCGGCTGCGCGGCCTGCGGATGGCCACCCTGAGCCTGGCCGAGGAGCGGTTGCCGGACGTGGTGGCCCGGCTGGAGCGGGGCGAGAAGGTCGACGCGGAGTCGGCGACGACACCGCTGGACTACGGTCACGACGAACTCGGCCAGGTCGCCCAGGCGTTCAACACCGCCCAGCGCACCGCCGTGCTCACCGCGGTCGAACTCGCCGACGCCCGGCGCGGTTTCCAGAAGATCATCCTGGGCATCGCGCGGCAGAGCCAGAACCTGGTCAACCTCCAGCTCGCCAAGCTCGACGCGCTGGAGCGCCGGCACACCGACCCGGACGTCCTGCAGGGCCTGTACGAACTGGACTCCACCGCCAGCCAGTTGCGCCGCTACGAGGAGAACCTCGTCATCATCAGCGGCGAGCGGCCGGGCCGCAGCTGGTCCGAGCCGGTCGCGCTGATCGACATCCTGCGCAGCGCCGTCGGCGAGGTCGCCGAGTACCGGCGGGTGGAGGTGCACACCGACGAGGAGGTGTACCTGGCGCCGCCCGCGGTGGCCGACGTGATCCACCTGCTGGCCGAGCTCATCGACAACGCGACCGCCTACTCCCCCGCGCCGAGCCCGGTCGGGGTGCGGGCCGCGATGGTGGCCAAGGGGCTGGCCGTGGAGATCGAGGACCGGGGCCTGGGCATGCCGGAGGAGGACTACGCCTCGTTCAACGCCCAGTTGGCGGTGCCGCCGCAGTTCGACGTGGTGGCGCTCGCCGACGACCTGCGGCTCGGCATGTTCGTGATCGGCCGGCTCGCCCACCGGCACGGCATCACCGTCACCCTGCGCCCCTCGCCCTACGGCGGGACGACGGCGATCGTGCTGGTCCCGCACGACATCGTGGTGCGGGAGGTGCCGGGCGCCGGCGAGCGGGACACCGCGGACGCCGGCACACGGGACACCGCGGACGCCGGCGCGCGGAGCACCCCGGACGCCGGCGCGCGGGACGCACACGGGGTGGGCGACGTGCGGGAGACGACGAGCGCGCCGGAGCCGGAGCACGCCACCGCCACCGCCGCGGCCGAGCCCCGGACCGCCACCGGCCGGGACACCCGCGCACCGGTGCGCGGCGTCCCCGCGCCCGCCCCGCGGCAGGACGGCCTCGCCCCGCTCCCGCGCCGCGTGCCGCAGACCAGCCTGGTGGCCGAGCTGCGGGAGGAGCCCGCCCCGGCCGGGGACGACGGCCCCCCGGACGACTTCACCGCGGAACGCGCCGCCTCCTCCCTCGCCGGGTTCCAGCGCGGCACGCTCCGGGCGCGTGAGGACGACACCTCCCCGCCGTACGACCACGGGGAGGCGACCGCGCCCGGGCAGGCCGCCGCCCCCGTCCCCTCGACTCCACCCGCCGACCGCTGACCGCCGACAAAGGAAACACCGCCATGACACGCCCCATCCCCGCCACGCACACCCAGCTGGACCAGCTGCTGACCGGACTCGTGGACCGGGTCGCCGACGTCAACCACGCCGTGGTGCTCTCCGAGGACGGACTGGTCGTCAGCAAGTCCACCGGCTTCCTGCGCGACGACGCCGAACGGCTCGCGGCGACCGCCTCCGGCCTGATGAGCCTCAGCAAGGGCGTCAGCATGGACTTCCGGGGCGGCCCGGTGCGCCAGGCGCTCATCGAGATGGCCCACAGCTACCTGATCCTCACCTCCGCGGGCCCCGGCGCCCACCTCGTCGTGCTCACCGGACCGGGTGCGGACGTCGGCGTGGTGGCGTACCAGATGAACATGCTGGTGAAGAAGATCGGGGAGCACCTCAGCGCGGCTCCGCGGGGCGTGGCGGGGCCCGTGGCCGAATCCGGCGCGTGAGGTGAGCGGAGGCGATACGCCGGGCCGGCTCGTCCGGCCCTTCACCCTGACCGGTGGCCGGACCCGGCCCAGCCGCTCCGACTTCACGCTCATCACGACGGTGACCGCGGTCGATCCGCCGCCCGCCTCGGCCGCCCGGCCGCAGCCCGAGCACACCCGGATCCTGCGGCTGTGCGCCGAGCCGGTGGCGGTGGCGGAGCTCGCGGCCCGCCTCGACCTGCCGGTGAGCGTGGTCGTCATCCTGCTGTGCGACCTGCTGGAGGCGGGCCGGATCACCGCCCGCCCGCCGCGCCTGGTCTCCCGCACCGCCCCGGACCTGGACCTGCTGCAGAAAGTGAGGGACGGCCTTGGCCGGCTCTGATCCCGCCGCCGAGGCGGCCACGGCACCCGACACGGTCAAGATCCTGATCGCCGGTGGCTTCGGTGTCGGCAAGACGACCATGGTCGGGTCGGTCAGCGAGATAGCCCCGCTGCGCACCGAGGAACCGCTGACCGCGGCGGGCCTGGGCGTCGACGACCTGGCGGGCATCGAGGAGAAGCGGGCCACCACCGTGGCCCTGGACTTCGGCCGGATCACCATCGGCGACGACCTGGTGCTGTACCTGTTCGGCACGCCGGGGCAGCAGCGGTTCTGGTTCATGTGGAACGACCTGGCCGTCGGCGCCCTGGGGGCCGTCGTCCTGGTCGACGTGCGCAGGTCCGAGTCCAGCTTCGCGGCGATCGACTTCTTCGAGCGCCGCGGGATCCCGTTCGTCGTCGCGGTCAACGGCTTCCACGGGCGGCACCCCTACCCGCCCGAGGACGTCCGGGACGCCCTGGCGCTGCCGGAGGACGTCCCGGTGCTGCTGTGCGACGCGCGGGAGCGGCGGTCGTGCCGGGACGTCCTGATCGCGCTGGTCGACCGGCTGATCGCCGCCGCGGCCCGCGCGTAGCGGGGGTCAGTCCAGGCCCACCGACGCGAGCCACTGCCCGGCCACGTCCAGCGGGTCCTTCTTCTCCAGCTGCACCTGGGCGTCCAGCTTCAGCAGCGTGGCCGTGTCGAGCTTCGCGGAGACCGCGTTCAGGGCGTCGACGCCCTCCCGGGACAGCTCGCCCTCGCGGACCAGCGGCTGCACGTTCTGGAAGCCGAAGAGCCTCTCGGGGTCCTTCAGGACGACGAACTTCTCCCTGGTGACGGCCGGGTCGGTGGTGAAGATGTTCGCGGCCTGCACGGTGTTCTTCCGCAGCGCGGCCTGGGTGAGCGGGCCGCCCGCGTCCAGGGCCTTGAAGGACTTGAACTCCACGCCGTACACCGACTTCAGGCCCTTGAGGCCCTGCTGCCGGGTCTGGAACTCCGGCGGGCCGCCCATGACCAGCTCGCCGGCGACGTCCTTCAGGTCCGCGATGCTGGACTGCGCGGTGAGGCCGTGCTTCTTCGCGGTGGCCGCGTTGAGGGTGACGGAGTCCTTGCTCTCGGCCGACGAGGGTTCCAGCAGGGTCAGCCGGGAGTCCAGCGCGCCCTCGATGGCGGCGGTGGTCTCCTCGGTCGACTTCGGCCTGGCGTCGGAGTCGAGGTAGGCCAGCAGGGCCCCGTTGTACTCCGGCAGGACGGTGACCGAGCCGTTCTTGATCAGGCCGTACGTGGTCTCGCGGCTGCCGATGTTGTGCTTGTAGGTGACCTTGACGCCCTTGGCCCGGAGCGCCTCGCCGTAGATGTCGGCGAGCAGGGTGCTCTCGGCGAAGTTGTTGGAGCCGACGACGACGGTGCCGGCCTCGGCCTTCTCTCCCGCCAGGGGGTTGTCGGAGGTGTCGCCGGACGAACAGCCCGCGAGCAGTGCCGTCACGGCGGTGAGCGCGGCGGCCGCCGCGCCGGTGTGCCTGACCGGGGACCTGCTGCTCTTCGCGGTGAAAGTCATCCACCGATCCAATCCAGCCGCTCGCCGGTCAGTCAACAACGGCTTGATCACGTTTTGCTGTCGGGCGCGGAGGTCAGCGCCTGCGGACCCCCGGCGAGACGGCCAGCCGGGCCACCGTCCAGAACAGGGCGAGCGTGGCCAGCGCCAGGGCGGCCACCAGGGTGGCGCCGCCGACCACCTTCTCGTAGTCGCGCTGGTAGAGCCCGTCGACGATGTACCGGCCCAGGCCGCCGAGGCTGACGTAGGCGGCGATGGTGGCCGTCGACACGATCTGGACGGCCGCCGACCGCAGTCCGCCGAGGACCAGCGGCAGCACGACCGGCAGTTCGACCGTCAGGAGGATCCGGGTCTCGGACATGCCCAGGCCCCGGGCGGCGTCCACCGGGGCGGGGTCGAGGGAGCGGACCGCCTCGTAGGTGGTGACCAGGATCGGCGGGACGGCGAGGACGACCAGCGGGAGCAGCACGGGCAGCAGGCCGAAGCCGAGCAGGAGCACGACCAGGACGAGGAGGCCGAAGCTGGGCAGCGCGCGGGCGGCGGTGGCGAGGAACGCCATCGCGTTGCCGCCGCGTCCGGTGTGCCCGGTGACCAGGCCGAGGGGCAGGCCGATCGCGGCGGCCAGGGCGAGCGCCAGCAGCGAGTACTGGACGTGTTCGAGCAGGCGGTGCGGGATGCCGTCGTAGCCGTGCCAGTGGGCGCTGTCGCCGAAGAAGGCGCCGACGAAGTTCAGTACGTTCACGGGATCGCCTTCTGCGGTGCGGGCGGGCCCGGCCGCCCGGCGGGCGTGGCGGGCCGGCGGGTGCCGTGCGGCATCCACGGCGTGAGCAGGACCCGGAGCACGACCAGCAGGGCGTCGCAGAGGATCGCCAGCACGGCCGTCGTGACCACGGAGTTCACGGCCAGCTCGGGCCGGTCGTACTTCAGCGCGTCCGTCAGCAGGTTGCCCAGGGCGCCCTGGTTGCCGATGAGGGCGCCGACGCTGACCAGGGAGATGCTGGAGACGGTGGCCACGCGCAGCCCGGCGAGGATCGCGGGCACGGCTATGGGCAGTTGCACCTGGAGGTAGCGGCGCAGGGGGCCGAAGCCCATGGCGGTGGCCGCGGCCAGGGTCTCCTGCGGCACCGACCGCACGCCGTCGACGATGGCCGGGACGAGCACCACCAGGCTGTACACGGCCAGCGGGATCATCACCGTCAGCTCGCTCTGGCCGGTGTAGTCGATGAGGACGACGAAGAAGGCCAGCGACGGGACGGCGTACAGCACGGTCGTCGCGCCGAGCACGGGCGGGTAGAGCCAGCGGTGGCGCATGCACAGCTGGGCGAGCGGCAGGGCGAGCAGCAGTCCGGCCGCCACGGGCAGCAGCGCCTCCCTCAGGTGCAGCCCGATCAGGCCGGGGTAGGTGGTGCCGAGGTCGCTGGGGATGTCGAAGAAGCCGTTCATCCGGCGACCCCGGCGTCGGTGCGGTCCGCCGCGTGCGCGGCGCGGATCGCCTCGCCGATGGCCTGCTGCGAGACGACCCCCTTCACCCTGCCGTCGGCGTCCACGGCGACGGCCCAGCCGGTGGGCGAGAGCACGGCGCAGTCCAGGGCGGCCCGCAGCGAGTCGGTGCCGGGCACGAACGGCCGCCCGTACGGCAGCAGGTGCCCGGGCCGGATGTCGCCGGCGGCCAGGTCGCCCGGCCGGCCCCAGCCGAGCGGTCTGCCCTGCGCGTCGGTCACCAGCAGGTAGGGGGCGTCGGATGCGGCCATCCGTTCGGCGGTGGCGTCGGCCCGGACCACCGGGCCGGTCGTCAGCTCGAGTCCCGCGGACGGGAAGAAGGACAGCCGCCGGATGCCGCGGTCGGCGCCGAGGAAGTCCTCGACGAAGGCGTCCGCGGGGTCGGACAGCAGCTCGGCGGGCGGCGCGAACTGGGCGAGCCGGCCGCCGGTGCGCAGCACGGCGACCTTGGTGCCCAGTTTGACCGCCTCGTCGATGTCGTGCGTGACGAAGACGATGGTCTTGGCCAGCTCCTCCTGGATGCGCAGCAGTTCGTCCTGAAGTCCTTTGCGCACCACCGGGTCGACGGCCGAGAACGGCTCGTCCATGAGCAGCACCGGCGGGTCCGCGGCCAGTGCCCGGGCCACGCCGACGCGCTGCTGCTGTCCGCCGGAGAGCTGGTACGGGTACCTCCGGGCGAGCGAGGCGTCGAGGCCGACCCGCTCCATCAGCTCCCGCGCCCGCGCCCGCGCCTTCTGCTTGCCCCAGCCCAACATGCGGGGCACGGTGGCGATGTTGTCGACGATCGTGCGGTGCTGGAAGAGCCCGGCGTTCTGGATGACGTACCCCATGGACCGGCGCAGTGCGGTGACCGGCCGGCTCCGGACGTCCTCGCCGTCGAGGAGAATCCTTCCCTCGCTCGGCTCGACCATCCTGTTGATCATCCGCAGGGTGGTCGTCTTGCCGCATCCCGACGGTCCCACAAGGACGGTGATCGACCGGTCCGGTATCTCCAGCGAGAGCCGGTCGACCGCCACCGTGCCGTCCGGGTACCGCTTGGTGACTGCATCCATCCGTATCAAAACGCCGGGAACCCTTCGGGTGGGTGGACTTCTGGCCACGGTCGTACGGGCTGTCGCCGGTCGAGTCTAGACGGCGGGGGCGGGCGTCCCCGGGAACCCGGGCCGGGAGCGCTCAGACGGAGCGCCGGTGGCCGCCGTCGTCCACGGGCCCGGTGAGCAGCGGCGCCTCCCGCCCGGCGCGCCGGGCCCGCAGGTGGTCCCGCACCCGGCGGGCGCTCCGGCCGGCCGCCGCCAGCACGGTCGTGGCCATGAGGCTGCCGAGGAACTCCGGCAGGCAGGCGCCGAGGAGGCGCAGCAGGGACTCGTACACGAACACTCCGGTCAGCACAGTCCGACGAGGTCGCGGATCATCGCCGTGCCCGAGCGGACGACCCAGACGCCGCTGCCGGGGGGATCCTCGTCGGAGCAGGTCTTCAGGTGCTCCACGTCCAGGTCCCCCGGCCACCGCGTTCCGCACTCCGACCACCGCACCCCGCCCAGGTCGATGCCGCCCAGGTCGGCGCGGCGCAGGTCGGAGGCGGTGAAGTCGTTCAGGAACGCCTGCACCGCGCTCGTGCCGATCGTGGGCGGCTCCTGGTGGAGGACCCGCCCGAGGGCGCGGCGGACTCCGTTGGTGCGCAGGGTGACCACGTCCATGTGGAAGTTGTGGTCGCAGCCGAGGGCGAAGACGTGGTTCAGGGCGTGGTCGAGGTCCAGCGCCAGGGCGCGGGCCCGGTCCAGGGACAGTCCGAGGTCGACGCCGGCCTCGCGGGCGCGGGGGACGGCCGCGTCGAGGTCCTGGGCGAGGCCGAACGCGATGTCCCGGACGCGGACCAGTCCGCGGGCCCGCTCCAGGCTGCGCGGGCTGAGCACGACGATGCCGGCGACGGTGCGGTCGATGTGCACGGCGGCGTCGCGCACGTGGGCGAGGTCGGGGAGCCGGCCCGGCCCGCGGGTGCGGACGATGTCCGTCGCGCGGTCGGCCTCGCGGCGCAGATCGCGGGCGAGGTCGAGGGCGAGGTCGTGGACCAGGGCGCGGGCGACCGTGCGATCGGGGTCCAGCGCGAGGTTGAGGTGGAGGGCGCGGTCGAGGGCGCGGCTGGCCTTCGAGACCAGCGGCCGCACGCGCAGGGTGATGCGCTCCTGCGGACTGACGGACTCGAAGAGTTCGCGGGGGACGGTGCGGCCCTGCACCCACTCGGGGGTGACCGGCCGGCCCGCGGGCCTGGCGGGCCTGGCGGGCAGGACGGCGGCGAGTCCGGCTTCGACGTCGAGGACGCCGTCGAGGGCTCGCACGGCGGTGCCGTAACGGGATGTCAGCAGGATCTCCTGCAGGCCGGCCTCGATGTCGAGGACGTCGTTGAGCCCGGTGACCAGGGGACGCTGGTGCTCGTCGGACCACCGCTTCAGGACAGGGTCGTCGGGCCACCGCTTCAGGACGGGGTCACGTCGCTGGCCGGCCGTCACCGCGGCTCCTTCCTGGTCTTCATGTGCGCGGCCGCGGCACGGCGGGCCTTCCTCAGATTGCTGCGCACCGTGTCGGCCGAGATGCGAAGCTCCCGCGCGATGTCGGTGGGGGTGTAGCCGATGAGTGTCCAGGCCAGCACCTGGCGCTGACGGGGCGGAAGGGTCCGCAGCACGGGCAGCGTGTCGTACCGGGCCTCCCATTCCGCGATCGCGTCCGGGTGCGGCAGCAGCGAGGTGGGTTCGGGGAGTTCGTCGACCGGTTCCTCCTCGACCGCGGCGGTCTTGCGCACCAGGGCGCGGGAGGCGACCGTGTGCACCCAGGCCTTCGGGCTGCCGAGCTCGTGCCAGCGGCGGAAGGCGGCTTCCATCGTCTCCTGGGCGATGTCCGTCGCCACGTGCACGGTGGCGCCCTGGTTCACGAGGAAGCCGACCAGGGGCGCCATGGCGCTGCGGTAGAAGGCGGAGAAGGCCTGCTCCCTGGTCTCCAGGACGGCCTGCTGCTCGTCCGGCGGTCCGGAGACCGCCGCGGACGCCGCACCGGAGAGATCGGTATCGGCCGGTTCGCGGTCGCTCACGCCGAAGTGCCCTCTCCGCCGGCCCGGCCGAGAGGGAGCTGCCGCAGCTCCTCTCCGCGACGGTCCCGGGTCCACGGGCCGAGCCGCCCTTCTAACGGGACGCGCCTCGTCGCGGCGGCGGCCAGGGCGGCGACGCCGACGGCCGCAGCTGTCTCCATCAAGATCAAGTCTCTCCTCGCGCAAACGCAGCCACCGGGCGTGACCTACAGAAGTAAGAGGCCGGAGCGGGCTTGATCGTGAACTCCCGGAACGAAAGACTTCCGTGGATTTCCGCGGGTTTCCCGGCCCGGGGCCCGTCGTGGCGCTCCGGTGGTCCGAAGGGTTCGAGCACGGCCTTCCCGCGGGGGCGGCGGAGCCGTGCGGAGCCCGCGGTGGTGCCCACCCGCCCCGCGGCCGGACGCCCCACGCCGCCCCCGCCACCGGGAAACCGGCCGCGCGCGGCACCCGTCGCGCGGCGTCCACGGCGAACGCCTCGCGGCCCTCCCGTGCGGCGGCCCGCTCGACGCCCTCGGCGCCCCTCGCGGACGCGGCCGTGACGCCGCGAGGGGGGCGTGGGAGGAGAAGGGACGGCTGTCACGGCCGGCGGCCCCTCGGCCGGGTCCTGGGGCCTCGGGCTCGGCCCGCGGGAGCTGTCGTCCGGCTGCCGGCCGGCTGTCGAGCACTTGTCGACGGGGCCGCGGCGGCGCGGGCGCCCTGGGCGACGCGGGCCGCGTGGCGCACCATGGGCGGGTGGAAAAAGTACGCCTCCTCGTCGTGGACGACGACCCGCCGATCGCCGACCTCGTCGCGACGGTCGCCCGCTACGAGGGATGGGAGGCGGTCACCGCGAACTCCGGCGAGGAGGCGCTGCGCCGCGCCGCCGGGTTCCGTCCGGACATCGTGGTGCTCGACCTGATGCTCCCCGACCTCGACGGCTTCGGCGTCCTGGACCGGCTGCGGCGCTCCGGGGCGATGGTGCCGGTGGTGTTCCTCACCGCCCGCGACGGGGTCGCCGACCGGGTGGCGGGGCTGACCCGGGGCGGGGACGACTACCTGGTCAAGCCGTTCGCGGTGGAGGAGCTGATGGCCCGGCTGCGGACCGTGCTGCGGCGCAGCGCCGGGCCCGGCTTCCAGCGGCCGGTGCTGCGGGTGGCGGACCTGACGATGGACGAGGACACCCGTGAGGTGCGGCGCGGCGCGAGGCTGCTCACGCTCACCCCGACCGAGTACGAGGTGCTGCGCTACCTGATGCGCCGGTCGCCGGCCGTGCTCACCAAGGCGCAGATCCTCGACCACGTCTGGGAGTACGGCTTCGGAGGCCGCTCCAACGTCGTCGAGCTGGTCGTCAGCCGCCTGCGCCGCAAGCTCGACGACACGGGCGAGCCGCTGATCCACACCGTGCGCGGTTTCGGGTACGCCGTCCGGCGGGCCGCCGAGTGATCCGGCGGCTGCGCCCGGCGTACCGGCGCCTGAGGCTCGGCACCCGTCTGGCCCTGGGCCTCGGGGCGCTGTCGCTGGTGGTGTTCGCGGTGGTCGGCACGGCGCTGACGACGTACATGCGGGACTACCTGTCGGCCCAGCTCGACGATCAGCTCAAGCTCGCCCAGGTCGCCCAGTCCAGGAGCATCGCGGCCCACGGCACGCTGCAGGGCAAGAAGTACTACCGCTGGTACTACGCCGTGTACGACCTGTCGGGCGGCGCGCCCGTGCTCCGCAGGCCCGAGGACCCCGCCGACGTGCCGGAGGACGTCGACGAGTTCACCGCCCTGGCCCGCGCCCGGGCCGCGTCGGGATCGGAGCTCCTGCGCACCGGGCACCTGCGGGGCGCGGGCACCTACCGGCTGCGCGCCTGCGAGGCCGGTCCCGGGGTGGTCCTGGTGAGCGCCGCGCCCCTGGGCGACATCGAGGACACCGTCGGGCAGCTGATCACGATCCAGGTCGTCACGTTCGGGCTCGCGCTGCTGGCGCTGGTGGTCCTCGGCCGCCGGATGCTGCGGCGCGGCCTGCAGCCGCTCAGCGACATGGCGCGCACCGCGCACGGCATCGCCTCGCACGACCTGACCGAGTCGGCGGCCCGGCTGCCGCTGCGCGCCGACGGCCCGGGCGGCGGCCCGGAGGTCGAGGAGCTCCGCACGGCCTTCAACACGATGCTGGAACACATCGACGACTCCCTCGCCGTGCGCGCGGAGGCCGAGCGGCGGCTGCGCCGCTTCGTCGCGGACGCCTCCCACGAGCTGCGGACGCCGCTGATGTCGGTACGGGGCTACGCGGACCTCTTCCAGTACGCCGCCGCCAACGCGCCCGGGGAGCGGGACGGGCACCTGGCCCGGCTGCGCGCCGAGGCCGCCCGGATGGGTGTGCTGCTGGACGACCTGCTGCTGCTCGCCCGGCTGGACGCCGCGGAGGTCGAGGCCCCGCTGCGCCCGGAGGAGGCGGACCTGGCGGAGCTGGTCCGGCAGGCCGCCGACGCCTTCCGCGCGAGCCACCCGGACCACCCGCTGACGGTGACGTGCGGCTCCGGGCCGCTGAGGCTGCGCCTGGACCCGCAGCGCATCCGGCAGGTCCTGGACAACCTCCTCACCAACGCCGCCGTGCACACCCCGCCCGGCACGCGCGTCCGCGCCGAGGTCGCCGTCGCCTCCGGCGCGGCCCGGGTCCGGGTGTCGGACGCGGGCCCCGGCATCCCGCCCGAGGACCGCGAGCGCGTCTTCGACCGCTTCTACCGCGTCGACGAGGCCCGCAGCCGCGACCGTGGCGGCAGCGGCCTCGGCCTGGCCGTCGCCCGGTCCCTGGTCCGCGCGCACGGCGGCACGATCGAGCTGGGCGGCGGGCCGGGGGCGACGGTGTTCACGGTGTGCCTGCCGCTGGACGGGGCGGGACGGCGCCGTCCCGCCGGGGCGGGCTGACGGCGTCCCGCCACGCGCTGCGGCGTCACACCACGCGCTGCGGCGTCGCACCCGCCGGCGTCCGGCCCGGCCCGCTCACCGGCCTGGCCGGACGCCGCCCTGCTCCTGCTGCGCCGCTCCGGCCGGTCCCCGTCCCCGCGCGGGTCCGCGCAGCCGGCCGTCGCCTGACCCCTCGGACGCGCGGGTCCCGGGAAGCCGGCCGACGGCACGAGGAGACACGAGGAGACACGAAGGCACGGCACGAGGAGCCACGAGGACCAGGGGCCCGGTGACGGGCCGGGAGCAGCCCGGTGGCGGGCCGGGCCCGCATCCGGCCCGCCGGGAGACGGAGGGGCCCGGGTCAGGGACCGCCGCCGCCCGGCCGGTCCCGCCCGGCCGCTCCCGCCCGCGCGGCCCGGTCCGCGCAGGCGGGCGCGCTCACCGCCCGCCGGCCGGGCCGCCGTCCCAGTCGTACGGCCCTCCGCCGCGCCACTCGATCAGCTCGGGGTCGTCGACGGCCGTGTCGACGACGGGCAGACCGGCGCCGTGCAGGAGCTCCAGCACGTCGAACAGGCCGTGGGCGGTGCCCGCGGGCTCGCCGCGGATCGTGACCCGCCGTCCGCCGTCCGGCTCCGGCGGGAACACGACCACAGGGGGGCGTCGGTCCATACGACCACCATGCGCCGACACCACCGGCCCCGCAGCTCGGCGCCCCGGTGACCCGCCCCGGGAAGCGGCGGCCCGGGCGGGCGCGGGGGCCCGGCCGGCCTACTCCTCGCCGACGCGCACCACCGCCAGCGTGATGTTGTCGGGGCCGCCCGCGTCGACGGCGGCCCTCCACAGCTCGAAGACCGCCCGGCCGTCGTCGTGCTCCCGCAGCACCTCGTCGAGCACGTCCGTGGTCAGCGGGTCGGTCACCCCGTCGGTGCACACGAGGTAGCGGTCGCCGGGTGCCAGGGGCAGGGCCGTCACATGGGGGCGGACGGCACGGTAGACGGGCGAGCCGCCCAGGCACTGGGTGACGAGGGAGGTGGTGCGCCGCCCGGGTTCGAGCGGCGGACTGTCGTCGACGCTCACCTGGCGCAGCCCACCGCCGGAGGCGGCGAAGACCCGGCTGTCGCCCACGTTGAACACCAGCGCCGAGCCGGGCAGCACGACCAGGCCGGCGACCGTCGTGCCCATGGCGAGGAGTTCGCCGCTCTCGCCGCCCGCCGCCTGGTACACGGCGCGGTTGCAGGCGTGCAGCGCGCCGCGCACGGCTTCCTCGTCGCTCAGGCCGGCGCCGACCGACGCGAGGCTGCGGGCGACCAGGCCGCTGGCCACGTCACCGCCGGGGTGCCCGCCGAGTCCGTCGGCGACGGCGACGGCGAGCGGCGTGCCCAGCCGGAAGAGCAGGGTCTGCGGGTTCTCGGTGACCGTGGCGCACAGGGTCCACGGCCCGATCACGAGGCTGTCCTCGTTCCGGTCGCGCCGCAGCCCCGGATGGCTCAGCGCGCTCACCGCGACGTACGGCACGACCGCCACCGCCTTCCCGCACCGCCGGGGGCCGGGCCCCCGGCGCCGCCGTTCCCGCCTCAGCCCTCGTCGGGGGCCAGGCGCAGCGCGATGCTGTTGATGCAGTACCGCTGGTCCGTCGGGGTCGGGTACCCCTCCCCCTCGAAGACGTGCCCGAGGTGCGAGCCGCAGCGGGCGCAGCGGACCTCGGTGCGCACCATGCCGTGGGAGCGGTCCTCCAGGAGCTCCACGGCGTCGGAGTCCTTGGGGTCGTAGAAGGACGGCCAGCCGCAGTGGGAGGCGAACTTGGTGTCGGAGGTGAACAGCTCGGCGCCGCAGGCGCGGCAGGAGTACACCCCCTTGGTCTTGGTGTCCGTGTACTCACCGGTGAAGGCGGGCTCGGTGGCGGCCTGGCGCAGGACCGCGTACTCGGCCGGGGTCAGCTCCGCGCGCCACTGCTCGTCCGGCTTCTCGACGTCGTACGGCATGAGCCTCACGTCCTTCACTTCGACAGGCGGTCCAGGATGCGCGGGCCGAGGTCGGTGACGTCGCCCGCGCCCATGGTGAGAACGAGATCTCCGGCCCTGGCCATTCCCGCGATCACCTCGGGGACGCCGGCCTTGTCGTGCACCGGCGTCACGTCCGCGCCCGCCGCCCGGGCCGCGCCGACGATCAGCTCGCTGGTGACGCCGGGGATGGGGTCCTCGCGGGCCGGATAGATGTCGAGGACGACCGAGGCGTCCGCCAGGGCCAGGGACCGGCCCATCTCCTCGCCCAGCTCCTGGGTGCGGGAGAACAGGTGCGGCTGGAAGACGACCAGGATGCGGGCGTCGCCCGCGGCGGCGCGCATCGCCTCCAGGTCGGCCGTCATCTCGGTCGGGTGGTGCGCGTAGGAGTCCACCACCTGGACGCCGGCCGCCTCGCCCTTGAGCTGCAGGCGCCGCTTGACGCCCGTGTACGCGGCCAGGGCCGGGGCCAGCCCGTCGGCCGGGACGCCCAGCGCGACGCCCGCGGCGAGGGCGGCCACCGCGTTGAGCGCGTAGTGGCGGCCCGGGACGGAGACGGCGAAGGTGCGCTCCGTGCCGTCCAGGAGGACGGTGACCTCGCTCTTCAGGCCCTGCGGCACGACCGACAGGACGCGCACGTCGGCGTCGGGCGCCTCGCCGTACGTCACCGTCCGCACCGAGCCCGCCAGGCGCCGGGTCAGCTCGCGCGCGCCCTCGTGGTCCGCCGAGACCACCAGCGTGCCGCCGGGCACGATCCGGGCCGCGAACGTCTCGAAGGACTCGTAGATCTCGTCCATGGAGGCGTAGTTGGCGTGGTGGTCGAGCTCGACGTTGAGGACGATCGCGACCTCGGGGGCGTACTTGTGGAAGCTGCGGTCCGACTCGTCCGCCTCGGCGACGAAGATGTCGCCCTCGCCGTGGCGGGCGTTGGAGCCGGGCGCGTCCAGGTCGCCGCCGATCGCGTACGACGGGTCCAGGCCGAGCTCGGTCAGCGAGACGGCCAGCATCGACGTCGTGGTCGTCTTGCCGTGCGTGCCCGCCACCGCGATCGGGCGCAGGCCCTCCATCAGGGCGGCGAGGGCGTCGGAGCGGTGCACGACCGGGATGCCCAGTTCGGCGGCGCGGGCCAGTTCCGGGTTGTCCTCGCGGATCGCCGACGACACGACGACGCAGCTGGCGTCGTCGGCCAGGTGCTCCGCCGCGTGCCCGATGTGGACGGTGGCGCCCAGCGCGCGCAGCGCCTCGGCGGTCGCCGACTCCCTGGCGTCGCTGCCGGCCACCTTGGCCCCGCGCTGCGCGAGGATCTTCGCGATGCCCGACATCCCGGCGCCGCCGATGCCGATGAAGTGCGGTCGGTCCATGGCGGTAGGAAGGCCGGGTGCCATGCGCGTTTCTCCCAGTGGTGCGACAGGTGGTACGACGGTGGACGTCCCCGGTACGGCCGGCCGTACGGAAGACGCCGCCCAAGCCTATGCCTTGCTGTGCGAGAACAGCTTCAGCACCGGCACCCCCACCTTGTGCCGGGCCCGGGAGGCCCAGTCCCGGTGGAAGAACTCCTCCACGTAGTGCGGGTCGGTCAGGACGATCACCTCGTCGGCGTCGACCTCGGCGACCAGGGACTTCAGCGCGTCCAGCGGGTGGTCCTCGACGAGGCGGCCCTCGGCCTCGCCGCCGGCCGCGCGCAGGGCGGCCAGGGACACCTCCAGGGCTCGCTGCCCGACGCTCAGCGCCTCCTCGCCCTCGGGGGTGTCGCCCTCGCGGACGGCCTCGTCGAGTTCGCCGAGGGCCACGTCGTCGATGGCCCGCAGCAGGCGGGCCGCCTGCTCGCCGCGCGGCTGGAGCAGCACGTGGAAGAAGACCGGCTCGTCCCCGTGCAAGGTGGCGACGAACTCCACGTCGGCGGAGGTCAGGGCCTTCTCGATCATCAACACGCTTGTGAACACCAGCGCCCCATTCTGCTACGGGGCCTTGGGGCCCCTGTCCTGCGCGGGCCGTTGCCGGCCCCTGCTGAAACCATCCTGCCCCGTGACCGCCCGGACACCGCCGGATTCGGTGTGCCCGCCGAAACCAAACAGAACGGGAGGATCCGCCGGTTCGGGGCCGACGGCACCTTCCGCGCGGACGTTCAGGTCCGCCGGTAGCGGACGTTCAGGTCCGCCGGTACCTGCTGAAGAGGAAGCCCTCCTCCTCCAGCAGCGACACGAGCGAGAACCGCCGCGGAACCGTCACCGGGGGCCCGCCCGCGATGCGCTGCGCGTCCCCGGCCGTGAGCATGGGGGACACCGTCAGGCACAGCTCGTCCAGCACGCCGGCCGCCACCAGCTGGCCCAGCAGCCGCGGGCCGCCCTCGGTCAGCAGCCGGGTGTGGCCCAGCTCGGCGAGGGCCCGGACGGCGCGTGCCGGGTCCACGCCGGTGCCGTCCCCGGCGATCACCACCCGGGCACCGGCCTTCTCGGCGGCCGCGACGCGGTCGGGGGCGGCCGCGGCGCCCGTGAGGATCAGGGTGGGGACCAGGGGCGAGGTGAACAGCGGCAGGGAGAAGTCCAGGTCGAGGCCGGCGGTGACCACCGCGATCGCGGGCGCGGGGCCCTGCCCGGCCGCCTCGCGCATCGACGCGAACCCGGTGTGCGCGCGTGCCGGGCGGTAGCCCTCCCGGCGCACCGTCTCGGCGCCGACGACCACGACGTCCGCGAGCGCCCGCAGCGTGCCGAAGATCCGCATGTCGGCCGCGCTGGAGATGGGCTGCGACCGTCCGTCGTGCTGGGCGGCCCCGTCGAGCGTGGCGACCATGTTCGCCCGCAGCCAGGGTTCCCGTCCCCCGGACGCGGCCTCGGGGTAGGCGTAGGCGGCGGCCAGCTCGGCCAGGCTCCACTCCCGGCCGTCCCGGTCCGCCCCGCCGGGGGCGGCACCGCCCGAGGCCCCGCCGGCCGCGTCGGCCCCCGCCGTCCCGCCCGGGTCCGGAGCTGCTGTTTCGTCGGTCACAGGGAAGAGGCGTCGCATGTCGTGCAGTGTTCCACGCCCCGTAGCATGGGGAACCGTGTCCTCTTCCACAGCCGCCTCCGGAACCGGCCCGGCGACCGACCCGGTGACCGACCCGGTGACCGATGCGGTCCCGCTGTCCCTGTGCGCCCGCCGGCCGCACGTGCCCGCGGACCGGCTGGTCGCCGAGATGGTGCCGCCGCCGCGGTTCGACTCGGTGCGCTTCGGGACGTACCTCCCGGACCCGAACCAGCCCAGCCAGAGCGAGGCCGTGCGCGTCCTGGAGGACTTCGCGGCTGGTCTCGGCGCGGCGGCCGGCGGCGGCTCCGGCAAGCGCCGGCTGTTCGGTTTCGGCAGGGCCCCGAAGAAGCCCGCCGGCCCACGCGGCGTGTATCTCGACGGCGGCTACGGCGTCGGCAAGACCCACCTGCTGGCCTCCCTGTGGCACGCCACCGACGCCGAGCCCGCGCGCAAGGCGTTCGGCACCTTCGTGGAGCTGACCAACCTGGTCGGCGCCCTCGGCTTCCAGCAGACGGTCCACACGCTCTCCGGGCACCGGCTGCTGTGCATCGACGAGTTCGAGCTCGACGACCCCGGCGACACCGTCCTGGTCTCCACCCTGCTCGGCAAGCTCGTCGAGGCGGGCGTCGCGCTCGCCGCCACCTCCAACACGCTGCCGGGCAGGCTCGGCGAGGGCCGGTTCGCCGCGGCCGACTTCCTGCGCGAGATCCAGGGCCTGTCGGCCCACTTCCGCACCCTGCGCATCGACGGCGAGGACTATCGCCACCGCGGCCTGCCCGAGGCGCCGCCGCCGTTCTCCGAGGAGCAGGTCACCAGGGCGGCGCACGCCACCGAGGGCGCCTCGCTCGACGCCTTCCCGCAGCTGCTGGAGCACCTGTCCACGGTGCACCCCAGCCGGTACGGCGCGCTGACCGACGGCGTCAAGGCGGTCTGCCTCACCGGCGTGCGGCCGGTCCCCGACCAGTCCACGGCCCTCAGGCTGGTCGTCCTCGCGGACCGGCTCTACGACCGCGAGGTGCCCGTCCTGGCCTCCGGGCTGCCCTTCGACCAGCTGTTCGGCGAGGAGATGCTGAGCGGCGGCTACCGCAAGAAGTACTTCCGCGCGATCTCCCGCCTCACCGCCCTGGCCCGCGACGCCCGGCGCCTCGTCGACGCCGAGTAGACGGCCTGGTCGACGCCGACCAGGCGACCGCGTCGGCGCCGCGCAGAGGGCCGCGCCGACTTCGAGCAGACGGCTGCGTCGGCGCCGGACGGACGGTCCCGTCGGCTTCGAGCGGATGGCCCCGTCGACGCCAAACAGACGGCTCCGTCGACTCCGAACAGATGGCCCCGTCGGCGCCGGACAGACCGCCCCGTCGACTCCGAACAGACGCCGCGTCAACACCGAAGAGACAGCACCGCCGACGCCGGCCGGACGGCCGCGCCCGCACGCGTGTTCCCTGCGTCGGGTCAAATCGGGTGCCCCAAGGGCCACTTCACGTCAACCAGCCTGCGGTTTTCAGGCTCTCTTCAGCTCGAAACGTTCAGTTAACCCTGCAAACGGCTTTACCGGGCTAATGTACTTCTTGACCAGTCGTTGACCAAGCGTTGGCACGCGCTATAAGCGCGAACTACCAGGAGGGGGGCGCATGTTCCGAAGTACGACTCCTCGGAGCGTGATCACGGCCTCATGGCCGTCCTGTCCGCCCTCCGGTTCTTCGCACCCCCCGCGTCCTTCGCATCCGCGCACACCGCCTGCCACCCAGAGGCCGGGACTGAGACCGGAATTGATCCTTCCAAAAAAGTGCCGCGCCCCGGAGACACCCTCTCCGGGAAGGCACCGGGCGACGAGGCCGCCCTCTGCCCCGCCGCCGGACACCCCGCGGCCCCGGCGGGCCCTGCGCGCACCCGCGACCGGCTCCGCACCGCGGACCCGGTCCCGGCGGCACCCGGCCTGCCGTTGACGCCGAGCCCGCCGACGGCACAGGAACCGGTCCGGTCCGGCACCGCCCACCCCCGCACGCCGAAACCGGCCCAGGCCCACCCCCGGCCACCCCCAGGTCTTCCGCCGCCGAGCACCAGAGCAGTCCCCCCACCTTTGTCCTGCAGGCCCGACGCGCCCCCACTGCGCGCCAGGAGGAGTCACCACACCATGCAGCCCCTCATCGACAACGCCCGCACGTTCGGACAGCGCCCTGAGGAGTTCGCCCGCCTCGCCGAGGGCCAGTCCCCCGACGTCCTGTTCATCACCTGCTCCGACTCCCGGGTCGTTCCGGCCCTGATCACGGGCGCCCGGCCGGGCCAGCTCTTCGAGCTGCGCACCGCGGGCAACATCGTTCCCCCGTACGCCGGCGAGCACCCCACCAGCGAGGCGGCCACCATCGAGTACGCGGTGGAGGTGCTCGGGATCCAGGACATCGTGGTCTGCGGCCACTCCCACTGCGGCGCCATCGGCGCGCTGGTGCGCGGCGACGACCTGACCGCCGTACCGGCCGTGCGCGAGTGGCTCACGCACGCCGCCGGCGAACCCGTGTGCTCCGACACCGGCGACCCGACGGTCGCCGAGGCCGTGCAGAACCACGTCCTGGCCCAGGTGCTGCGGCTGCGCTCCTACCCGTGCGTCGAGAAGCGGCTGACGGACGGTCAGCTCCGGCTGCACGCCTGGTACTACGAGGTGCACACCGGAACCGTGCACGCGCACCGCGCGGAGTCCGACGCCTTCGAGACGCTCTGAGGGGACCGGTGACCACCATGAACGCGCTGTCGAAGTTCCCCCACTGGCGGCAGGACCTCACCGCCTCCATCGTCGTCTTCCTGGTCGCCGTGCCGCTGTGCGTCGGCGTGGCGGTCGCCTCCGGCGTCCCGGCCGAACTGGGCCTGGTCACCGGCATCGTGGGCGGCCTCGTCACCGGGCTCATGCCCGGCAGCAGCCTGCAGGTGTCCGGGCCCGCCGCGGGCCTGACCGTGCTGGTCTTCGAGGCCGTCAGCGAGTTCGGGGTCTCCGCGCTCGGCGTGATCGTGCTGATCGCCGGACTGCTCCAGCTCGCCATGGGCTTTTTGAAGGTGGGCCGCTGGTTCCGCGCGATCTCCGTCTCCGTCGTCGAGGGCATGCTCTGCGGCATCGGCCTGGTGATCATCGCCGGCCAGGTCTACGCGGCGGCGGGCCTGAAGGCGCCGGACACCGGCCTCGGCAAGATCACGGGACTCCCGGAGGCGTTCGCCGACGCCCTGGGCAGCACCACGGCCCTGACCTCGCTCGCGATCGGGGCGGGCACCATCGCCGTCGTCGTGTTCTGGAGGAGGCTGCCGAAGGCGGCGCAGGCCGTGCCCGGCGCCCTGGCGGCGGTGCTGCTGGCCACGGCGGCCACGCTCGCCTTCGGGCTGCCGGTCGCCACGGTCGAGGTGGAGGGGCTGCTCGGCGTCGTCCAGCCGCCCGGCTCCGAGGCCTTCGGCGAGCTGGCCGGCCCGGCCATCTGGGGCACCATCGTCGCCTTCACCCTGATCGCCTCGGCGGAGAGCCTGTTCAGCGCGGCGGCCGTGGACCGGCTGCACGACGGCCCGCGCACCCAGTACGACAAGGAGATGATCGCCCAGGGTGCGGGCAACACGGTCTGCGGCGTGCTCGGCGCGCTGCCGATGACCGCGGTGATCGTGCGCAGCTCCGCCAACGTCAACGCGGGCGCGAAGACCAAGGCGTCGCGTGTGCTGCACGGCGTGTGGCTGCTGCTGTTCGCCGCCGCGATGCCGTGGGCCCTGGCGCTGATACCGATACCCGCCCTGGCCGGCATCCTGGTGCACGCCGGCTGGAAGCTGATCCCGTTCCGCCAGATCGCGGCGCTGTGGCGGGACCACCGGGGCGAGGCGCTGATCCTCGTGGTCACGGCCGTGTCGATCGTCGTGGTCAACATGTTCGAGGGCGTGCTCATCGGCCTGGCCCTGTCGGTGGTCAAGACCGCCTGGGAGGCCTCGCACACCAGGCTGGAGGTGGTCGACAAGGGCGCCGGCCCCATCCAGGCGTACCTGTCGGGCAACGCGACCTTCCTGCGGCTGCCGAAGATCCTCGACAGCCTGGAGGCGCTGCCGCAGAACCGCCCCGTCGAGCTGGACCTGGGCGGCCTGCACCACCTGGACCACGCCTGCCGCACGGCGCTGGACTCCTGGGCCGAACGGCACAGCGCGGTCGGCACGGAACCGGTGAAGCTCAGGGAACCCGCACCGGTCCCGGCGGCCGAGAAGGTCACCGTGGCGTAACCCGCCCGTCCGTGTCGCGGGGCCCGGGGCGTGCGCATGCCGCCCCGGGTCCCGTACCCGTCTGGTCCGGGCACCGGAAGCGGGCATATCGTTGCAGGAGCGGATCGAACGGACCCCGGACCGGGGAGGTCGTCATGCTCGAGGAGCTGCTGACGGCGGCCGTGGCGGCCGGCTCCGCCGGGCTGGTGTACCTGGCCTCGGCGGCGCGGGTCGTCAAGCAGTACGAGCGCGGGGTGGTCTTCCGGCTCGGCCGTCTGCACGGTGACGTGCGCCGGCCCGGCCTCAACCTCGTCGTCCCCGGAATCGACCGGCTGCGCAAGGTCACCCTGCAGATCGTGACGATGCCGGTGCCCGCCCAGGAGGGCATCACGCGCGACAACGTGACCGTGCGGGTCGACGCGGTGGTGTACTTCAAGGTCGTGGACCCGGCGGCCGCGATCGTCAACGTCGAGGACTACCGCTTCGCCGTCTCGCAGATGGCGCAGACCTCGCTGCGCTCGATCATCGGCAAGAGCGAGCTGGACGACCTGCTGTCCAACCGGGAGAAGCTCAACCAGGGCCTGGAGCTGATGATCGACAGCCCGGCCGTGGAGTGGGGCGTGACCATCGACCGCGTGGAGATCAAGGACGTGTCCCTGCCCGACACGATGAAGCGCTCCATGGCCCGCCAGGCCGAGGCGGACCGCGAGCGGCGGGCCCGGCTGATCAACGCCGACGCGGAGTACCAGGCCTCCAAGAAGCTGGCCCAGGCCGCCCGCCAGATGGCGGACACGCCCTCCGCGCTCCAGCTCCGGCTGCTGCAGACGGTGATGGCGGTGGCCGCCGAGAAGAACTCCACGCTGGTGCTGCCCATCCCGGTGGAGCTGCTGCGCTTCCTGGAGAGGGGCGCGCAGCCGCCGGCGGAACGCGCCGCCGCGCGGCCCGAGCGGGCTTCCGGCCCGCCGGAGCGGGCGCTCAGCGATCCTGAACAGGTCACCGAGCCCGAGCAGATCACGGGGCCCGAGCAGACTCTCACCGGGCCCGAGCAGATCACCGGACCCGAGCAGGTTCTCACCGGGCCGGAGCGGGCTGCGGACCCGAGGGCACGCGCGCTGGAGGAGCCGCGGCACGCCGTCGAACGGTGACGGGTGTTGCGCGGTGCCACGCGCGTGGTTCCCGCCGCTCGCGGCAGGTGGTAGACACAGCGGGGTCACGGTTCCTGTCCGCCAGCAGGAAGGCTCCCCCATGTCCACGACCGGTCGCTCCGCGACGCGACGTCAGCTCCTCGCCCGCTCCGGCGCCCTGGGGATCGGCATCGCGTTCACCGGCTCCCTCCCGGAACTCTTCGCGGGCACCGCCGCCGCGCAGAACCTGGGGCACGGCGGTTACGGCCCGCTGGTCCCCGACCCCCGGGGACTCCTCGATCTGCCGAAAGGTTTCCGCTACCGGGTCCTCTCCCGTGAGGGCGACCCGCTCCGCTCCGGCGAGGGCCAAGTCCCCTCCAACCACGACGGCATGGCCGCCTTCGCGGGCCGGCACGGCCGCGTCCACCTGGTCCGCAACCACGAGAACCGCGCCAACGGCCGGATCCCGGTCCCGGTGGTCGAGGGCCTGACCTACGACCCGGCGGCCAAGGGCGGCTGCACGGCCCTGACACTGGACTCCCGCCACGACGTCCTGTCGGAACGGGTCGCGATCGCCGGTACGGCCGTCAACTGCGCGGGCGGGCCCACCCCGTGGGGCACCTGGCTGACCTGCGAGGAGACCGAGGACAAGGCGGGCACCGCCGGCTACGCCAAGGACCACGGCTTCATCTTCGAGGTCGACCCGGCCGATCCGCGCCGCACCGGGGCCGTACCGCTGACCGCGATGGGCCGCTTCCAGCACGAGGCGATCGCCGTGGACCCGGGGCGGGGCGTGGTCTACGAGACCGAGGACGCCTTCCAGGAACCGTTCGGCCTCTTCTACCGGTTCCTGCCGGACCGGCCGCTCGGCGGGCTCGGCTCGCTGCGCGCGGGCGGCCGGCTGCAGGCGATGCGCGTGCCCGGCATACCCGACCTGTCCTCGATCCAGGAGACGGGGGCCCGCTTCGACGGTGTCGAATGGGTGGACGTACCGGACCCGCAGGCCGTCCGGACGCCCATCCGGCTGCAGGACTTCGGCCCGAAGGGCATCACCCACGCGCAGAAGCTGGAGGGCTGCTACTGGGGCGGGCGCAGCGTGTACTTCGTGTCGTCCTTCGCCCGCAGCGCGGAGGGGTCGGCGGCCGACCACCACGGGCAGATCTGGCGCTACGACCCGGACCGGCGCCGGCTGACCCTGGTGGTCGTCTTCGGCCCGGACACCGACGTCCAGTTGCCCGGCGAGTCGCCGGACAACATCTGCCTGGCGCCCAGCGGCGGCCTGATGGTCTGCGAGGACGGCGGCGGCGCCCAGCACGTCTACGGCGTCACCCGGCGCGGCGAGGTGTACGCGATGGCCCGCAACCGCCAGAACACCGGCACCCCGGAGGCCCCCGAGTTCGGCGAGTTCGCCGGCGTCACCTTCTCCCCCGACGGCGCGACGATGTACGTCAACTGCTACACGCCCGGGACCACGTTCGCGGTGACGGGCCCCTGGCGGCGCCAGGGGCATTGACCTGGAGCGTTGGTGACGCGGCAGGCACGGACACCGGCGGCAGGGGCGGGCAGGGGAGGTCCCGGCCGCCCGTCCCTGGTACCGGATCCGGGCGGCCGGCTGCCCGGACACTGAACTCCGCCCGCCGGGGTACTCGGCGGTCATGAGTGAGAAGCAGCAGGTCAGGGGCTCGTACTGGCTCGAGACCGCACCGGGCGACCGGCATCCGGCGCTGACGGAGGACATCGAGGTCGACGTGGCGGTGATCGGCGCCGGGATCGCCGGGCTGAGCACGGCGTGGGAGCTGGCGCGAGCCGGACGGAGCGTGGCGGTGCTGGAGGCCGGACGGGTCGCGGCCTCCGTCACGGGCCACACCACGGCCAAGGTCTCCGCGCTGCACACCCTGGTCTACGACAGGCTGCGGCGCACCCGCGGCGAGGAGAGCGCGCGGCTGTACGCCCGTTCGCAGGCGGAGGCGGTCGAGCACCTGGGGCAGGTGGCGCGGGAGCTCGGCGTGGACTGCGAGTGGGAGCCGAAGAGCTCGTACACCTACGTCTGCGACGCGGGCCGCGTGGAGGAGCTGCGCGCCGAGGCGCGGGCGGCCCGGGAGGCGGGACTGCCGGCCTCCTTCGTGACGGAGACCGGCCTGCCCTTCCCGGTGGCGGGCGCGGTGGAGGTGACCGGGCAGGCGCAGTTCCATCCGCGCAAGTACCTGCTGGCCCTGACCGCCGACCTGGTCGCGCGCGGCGGACGCGTGTACGAGGACACCACCGTCATCGGTCTGGACGAGGGCGAGCCGTGCCGGGTGTCGACGACGGCGGGGGCGACGGTGACGGCCCGGGACGTCGTGGTCGCCACGCACTACCCGGTCTTCGACCGCGCCCTGCTGTTCACCCGTCTCACCCCGCGCCGCGAGCTGGTCGTCGCCGGGACCATCCCCGCCGGGCAGGACCCGCAGGGCATGTACATCACCCCGGACGAGGGCACGCGCTCGGTGCGCACGGCGCCGTACACCGGCGACCGCCGGTTCCTGATCGTCACCGGGGAGCACTTCACGCCCGGCGCGGGCGACACCCGCGCCCGCTTCGCGCGCCTCACCGCCTGGGCCACCGAGCACTTCCCGGACCTGGCCGTCACCCACAGGTGGGCCACCCAGGACAACGACTCCACCGACACCGTGCCGATGGTCGGCCCGCTGCACCCGGGCACGCGGCACGCCTACGTCGCCACCGGCTTCGGCGGCTGGGGCATGAGCGGCGGGGTGATGGCGGGCCGGCTGCTCGCCGCACAGATCACCGGCGAGGAGTGCGCCTGGAGCGGGCTGTACGACCCGCGCCGGCTGCTCCCGCAGGTCCGCGAGGCCCCGTCGTTCCTGAAGACGCAGGCCAAGGTCGCCGGGCACTTCGTCGGCGACCGGTTGCGTCCCTCGCCGCCGGTGGAGTCCCTGCCGCCCGGCGAGGGCGCGGTCGTCCGTGTCGACGGCCAGCGCCTCGCGGTCTACCGGGACGACTCCGGCAGCCTGCACGCCGTGTCGGCGCGCTGCACCCACCTGGGCTGTCTGGTCTCCTTCAACGACGCCGAACGCGCCTGGGAGTGCCCCTGCCACGGCTCCCGTTTCGACACGGACGGCAAGGTGATCCAGGGCCCGGCGACCCGGCCGCTGGAGCGACGGGACATCTGAGGCGCCCGGCGGGGGCGGGAGCCGGGCGGGTGATCCCGGGCCGCGTCGCCACCGCGGGCGGACAAAGCGGCATACACGCGATCATATCTTCATACGGTGATCTCTTCCGTACGACGCGTGACAGCCGTCTGCGCCCTGAGCGCCGCCCTCACCGCCTGCGGCACCGCCCGGGCCCCGCAGCCCGTCCGCCCGGCGCCCCCGGTCGCGCCCTCGGTCGCGCCCCCGGCCGCACCCGAGCCGCCCACCCTGGCGCCGGGACCCGCGGGCCTGACCCCCGTCTTCAGCAACGGGCCCCGGTCGCACGACCGGACGGTCGCGCTCACCTTCGACGCCGACATGACCGCCGACCAGGGGCCGCGCGCGGCGGCGGGCGAGCGCTTCGACAACCCCGGGCTGATCGCCGCCCTGCGGACGCTGAAGGTGCCGGCCACCGTGTTCATGACGGGGCGGTGGGCCGAGGAGTACCCGGACCAGGCCCGCTCCATCGGCCGCGATCCGCTCTTCGAGGTGGCCAACCACTCCTACAGCCACTACGCGTTCACCGACGGCTGCTACGGCCTGCCCACCGTCACCGAGGCGCGGATGCGGGCGGACGTGGAGCGGGCGTACGCCGCCTTCCGCAGGGCGGGGGTGCCGGATCCGATGCCGTACTTCCGCTTCCCGGGCGGGTGTTACGACCGGCGTGCGCTCAAGGCGCTGGTCCCGGCCGGTGTGACGGCCGTGCAGTGGGACGTGGTGAGCGGGGACGCCTTCGCCACGGACGCCGACGCGGTCGCCCGGCAGGTGCTGGACGGGGTGCGGCCGGGGTCGGTGGTCGTGCTGCACTGCACGCGCAGCGCCGCCCCGGTCACCGAGCGGGCCGTGCGCGCGATCGTGCCCGAGCTGCGCCGCAGGGGCTTCCGGTTCGTGAAGGTCTCCGAGCTGATCGGGGCCGCGGGCGGCCGGCGCTGACCGGCCTA
Organism: Streptomyces sp. NPDC052701; assembly: GCF_040678355.1. Taxonomy (NCBI): domain Bacteria; kingdom Bacillati; phylum Actinomycetota; class Actinomycetes; order Kitasatosporales; family Streptomycetaceae; genus Streptomyces; species Streptomyces sp. NPDC052701. The sequence continues at coordinate 180,988 of NZ_JBFATO010000009.1, read as the reverse complement.
CGCTGGAGGCATGAGCGACGACGACTACTGCCTGATCGACCCGGCCAGGCCGCCCAGGGCCGACGGACCGCCGTACGCGGAGTGCGTGCTGTGCCGGCGGCCGACGGAGTACCCGGAGTCGTACAAGGGCATCACCCTGTGCCCGGTCTGCGAGTGGCAGGAGGCCCAGCGCACTGCCTGCTCAGGGTGACCTGCGGGAGGTGAGCGCACAGGCCGCGGCCGGCGCGGCGGCCGTGACCGGGGCCGCCGCGGCCAGCGGCAGCAGGGGCAGCGGCACGGTGCCCGACCTCGAGCCGGTGACCAGGCCGGTGACGGCCGCCCGCGCCGGGGACCCGGCCGCCACCAGCGCCGGCGGGGCGGCCGGCAGCAGCGCGGGCACCGCGCGCCCGGTCGAGCGCAGCAGGGGCCAGGTGGTGAGGGCGCCGACGGCCGTGCCGAGCAGGGCGCAGACCAGTGCGGCGAGCAGCCCGGCCCCGCCGGCGGCGGCGAGCGGCACCCGCGTACGGTGGCCGGAACCGGCGGGATCGCTGATCAGCGTCACGACGAGGGTCGCGGCCACGCCGAGCAGCACCGCCGCGGCCGGCGCCACCAGCAGGCAGGCCAGGTGTGCCCGCGCGGGCCCGGTGGCCGCGGCGACGCAGCCGCGGGCGGCGGGCGGCTCGCCCGTGACGCAGACCCGCACCAGCCAGGCGGCCACCGGCAGCAGCGCGGCGGCCGCCCAGCCGAGCGAGTCGAGCACCGGCGGCCCACCCGGTGCAGGCGTAAGTCGGAACGCATGGGCCCATCCTGCACCGATCTTCCGGCTGGCACACTGGACGCCGTGAGCCACGACCCGACGCCCCTGGACGACAGCCCCTTCCGCTCCGAGCCGAGCACCCGCGACCAGGCACCGCAGTACGTGCTGCCGCTGGTCGTGCGGATCGAGCGGGCCGCGCCGCCCGCCCGGACGGACGCGCTGGAGACGGCGGCGCGTGCGGTGCTGGTGATGCTGAACGACGAACGCTCCCGCGGCGACGGGGAGTGGGCGCAGGCGGTGCGGGACTGGCAGGACGCCCGGATCCGCAAGGTGGTGCGGCGGGCGCGCGGCGCCGAGTGGCGGCGGGCCGAGGCCCTGCCCGGCATCACGGTCACCGGCAAGTCCGCCGAGGTGCGGGTCTTCCCGCCCGTCCCGCTGGACGGCTGGCCCAGGGACCTCGCCCGGCTGCAGGTCTCCGGCACCGAGCTGGAGGACCCGGAGCCGCCGGTGGACGCGGACCCGTCCGCACCGGTGCTGTGGATGAACCCGGAGCTCGGCATGTCGGCCGGCAAGGCGATGGCGCAGGCCGGTCACGCCGCCCAGCTGGCCTGGTGGGAACTGTCCGACGAGGAGCGCGCCGCCTGGCGCGACGCGGGCTTCCCCCTGGCCGTGCGCACCCCCGGCCCCGACCGCTGGCGTCACCTCACCGCCTCCCGGCTGCCGGTGGTCCGCGACGCGGGCTTCACGGAGATCGCGCCCGGGTCGTGCACGGTCGTCGCGGACCATCCCGCACTGCGGTGACGGGAAGCCGCCGGGGCTCCTCGCGCGGTGGGCGCACCTGCCCGGCCGAACCTCAAATGTTGCTCTGAACGTCCCTCCCCGAGGGTTGGGCCGCGTGTCCCGGGGCGATGACTCCGGCACGCCGCGACGGCCGGCGTCCGGCCGCGGGGGCGTGCCCGGGCGGCCCGGCGGACGTGCGGCGCGGCGGACCACGAGGGGCAGGGGGGACGATGGAGCGACTGGGAACGGGCATCGGGTGGCGGCCGGAGATCGCGGACGCCGTGGAGCGCATGCCCGGCGTCGACTGGGTCGAGGTCGTGGCCGAGAACGTCTGCCCCGGGCATCTGCCCGAGTCGCTGCTGCGGTTGCGCGAGCGCGGGGTGACCGTGGTGCCGCACGGTGTCTCGCTCGGGCTCGGCGGCGCCGACCGGCCCGACGAGGGGCGGCTGTCCGCGCTGGCCGAGCGGGCGCAGGCGCTGGGCTCGCCGCTGGTCACCGAGCACATCGCGTTCGTCCGGGCGGGTGGGCCGCTGACGGCCTCCCCGCGTCTGGAGGCCGGCCACCTGCTGCCCGTGCCGCGCACCCGGGACGCCCTCGACGTGCTGTGCGAGAACGTGCGCATCGCGCAGGAGGCGCTGCCGGTGCCGCTCGCCGTGGAGAACATCGCCGCCCTCCTGTCCTGGCCGGGCGAGGAGCTGACGGAGGGACAGTTCCTGTACGAGCTGGCCGACCGCACCGGGGTGCGGCTCCTCATCGACGTGGCGAACCTGCACACCAACCACGTCAACCGCGGCGAGGACCCCGCCGAGGCGCTCGCCGGGCTGCCCCTGGAGGCCATCGCGTACGTCCATGTCGCGGGCGGCTTCGAGCGCGACGGCGTCTGGCACGACAGCCACGCCCACCCCGTGCCCGAGCCCGTCCTCGGCATCCTCACCGACCTGGCGTCCCGCGTGGCCCCGCCCGGAGTGCTGCTGGAGCGGGACGAGAACTTCCCGGCACCGGCCGAGCTGGAGCGCGAACTGGAGGCGATCCGGGGGGCCGTGCACCGGGGGCGGGCGTCGGCCGGGACGCTGCGCGGACCCGCGTCGGCCCCCCGGGGCGCCGACGGGCACCCCGCCCCCGCCGGGCCCGCCCGTCAGCGGCTCGCCCTCGCCCAGACCGCGCTGCTGTCCGCGCTCGTCGCCGGGACGCCGGCGCCGGAGGGGTTCGACCGGGCGCGGGTGGGGGTGCAGGCCCGGGCGCTCGCCGGGAAGCGGGCGGACGTCGTGGCGAAGGTGGCGCCCGAGTTGCCGGTGATCCTCGCAGCGGGCTACCGGCCCGCCTTCCTCGCCTACGCCCAGAAGCACCCGATGACCGGCGGCTACCGGCGGGACGCGCTGGACTTCGTCGAGCGGCTGCTGGTGGAGGGGCGGCTGGACGACGTGCGCGTCCGGCGGGCGGCGCGGGAGTGGTGGCTGGAACGGGCGGGGTCGCGCCCGCGCTCGGAGCGTCCGGTGGTGCGGTTCGCCCGTGCGACGCGCAGGGCACTGCTGCGGCGGTGAGCGCGGCCGGGCCGGGCGGGAAGGGCCGCGCCCCGGCTCGCCCCGGCCTTCCGGGTGTGCCGGAAACAACACCTCGACCGCGCACAGGCAGCGTCAGGCGCGTTTCGGCCGCCCATATCCGCGTATGCCACCCGTATGCCCTCTCCCGTTCACCCCACCCTGCCCCGGTTCCACCCCTTCGCTCCTGTACGGGAGTTGGCGTAGATCACGCAGTAATATGCCAATCCCGCACCGAAGCGCACTGATGTGCGGTGCCGCGACAGGAGGCACCATGCGACCGCGACCCCCCGTCAACGGCCGAGGGGTGTTCAGTGGCACCGGGCTCATCATCACGGGCCTGGCGGCGACGCTCGCCGCACTCGTCTTCCCGATCTGGTCGTACGCCGACCGGTCCGGCACGGGTCCGGACGTCCTGAACGCCCAGACCGTCTCGACGCGTCACGGGCCGCTGTCCGCGCTCGACCGGGACTTCCTCACCAAGGTCCGGCTGGCGGGGCTGTGGGAGCTGCCGGCCGGGCAGCAGGCGCAGGCGAAGGGGACCACCCCGGCCGTGCGGACGGCGGGGCGGCACCTCGTCGAGGGGCACACGTTCCTGGACGAGCGCGTCCGGGACGTCGCCGCCGAACTCGGCCTGGAACTGCCCGACGAGCCCGACGAGCAGCAGCGGCAGTGGCTCGACACCCTGGACGCGGCGCGGGGCGTGGAGTACGACCGGCAGTTCGCCAACATCCTCAGGCTCGCGCACGGCAAGGTGTTCCCGGTGGTCGCCCAGGTGCGCGCCGGCACCCGCAACTCCCTGGTGCGCGGCCTCGCCGACGACGCGAACGCCACCGTGCTGGACCACATCAAGGTGCTGGAGGCCACCGGGTACGTCGACTTCGACGCGCTGGCCCGGGAGCTGGCCGCCGGGAGCACGCCCCCGGTCACCCCCTCCCCCGCCCCGCCGGGGCCGGTCTCCGATCCCGTCCCTGCCGCGCCGGTGACCCCCTCGCCGTCCCCGAGCTACCCGCTGCCGCCGCCCGCCTCCAGCCCGCCGCCGCGGGAGATCGAGGACTCCTGATCCCGCAACGGCCCCGGACCGGCCCGCGGACCTAAGCGGAACGTCACGTACCGGCAACGCTCCGTCCGGATGGTGAACAAGGCATGGTGTTCCCGCGACGGTGTCCCTTACAAACAACTCATGTTCTGGGTTCTTCTCCTGCTGTCGGCCTGGGCCGTCGCCGGCACGGCGTGCACGCGGCTGTGCCTGGCCGCCGTACGCGCGGCGGCCGCGGACACGGAGGGCCCGGCCACGGCCCGGGAACACGAACTGACGCTGTACGAGGCCGCCTTCCTCTCCGGCGGGCCCCGGCGGGTCGCCGACGTCACCCTCGTCTCCATGGCGCGGCAGCGCCGGCTGCTGCTGGCCCACACCGGCTGGGCCACCGTCGTCGATCCGCGCGGCCGGGACGAGATGGAGCGGTCGGTGATAGGGGCGATCGGGCCCGGGGGGCAGTCCCGTATCGCTCCGGTGCGGGCCGCCGCCGCGGCGGCGGACGCGGTGCGCGGGATCGCCGACCGGCTGGCCGGCGCGGGGCTCGCCGCGCCCGACTCCCGTACGACGGTCGCGACCGCGGTCCGCCGGGTGCGCCTGGCCGCACTGGCCGTGCTCGCGCTGGGGACGGCCGCCCTGCTGGTGCCCGCCCCGCCCGACGTGCCGCGCCACCTGGTCGCCCTGTGGTTCGCGCTGCCGCTCGCCCTGACGCTGGGCTGTCTGGTCATCGCGCGGATCGAGGTCCACCCGTACTCGCCCTGGGCGTCCCCGGCCGGCCAGCGGCTGCTCGGTGCCCTGGCGCGGCGCTCCGACGCCGCCGGCGGCGACCGCGCGTACCTGACGTCCGTCGCCGTGCGCGGCGTCCACGCGGTCGGGGAACCGGACCTGCGGGCCGCCTTCGCCCACCGCGAGCCGTACCACGAGGCGCACGACTGAGCTGCGGACCTGCCCGGCCGGCCGGGCAGGTCCGCCCGGCCGGCGGCGGAGCAGGACCGGTCAGGCGAGGCCTTCCACCAGCTCCGCCACCGACTTGCGGCGGCCGGTGAAGAACGGCACCTCCTCGCGGACGTGCAGCCGGGCCTCCGAGCCGCGCAGGTGGCGCATGAGGTCGACGATGCGGTACAGCTCGTCGGCCTCGAAGGCGAGGATCCACTCGTAGTCGCCCAGCGAGAACGAGGCGACCGTGTTGGCGCGCACGTCCGGGTAGCCGCGGGCCATCTTGCCGTGGTCGGCGAGCATGCGGCGGCGGTCCTCCTCCGGCAGCAGGTACCAGTCGTAGGACCGCACGAAGGGGTAGACGCTGACGTAGGCGCGGGGCGTCTCGTCGGCGAGGAACGCCGGGATGTGCGAGCGGTTGAACTCGGCCGGGCGGTGCAGCGCCATGTTGGACCACACCGGCGTCAGGGCGCGGCCCAGCCTGGTGCGGCGGAAGAGGTTGTACGCCTCCTGGAGCCGGTCGCTGGTCTCGGCGTGCCACCAGATCATGAGGTCGGCGTCGGCGCGCAGGCCGGACACGTCGTAGGTGCCGCGGACCGTCACGTCCTTGGCGGCGAGCTGGTCGAACAGCTCCTGGACCTCGTCGGCGTACCCGGCGCGGTCCTCGGGCAGCACGTCCTTCAGCCTGAAGACGGACCAGAGCGTGTAGCGGATGACCTCGTTGAGGTCCTTGGCCAGCTTGCCCTTGTTCGGGATGCGCTCGGGGGCGGTGGTGGGGGCGTCGTCACTCATGGCCTCATTCTCCCGCTCCGCCGTGCAGGCTCTGCACCGGGTGGGCGGTGAGCTCCTGCACACCCCGCAGGTCACCGTGGATCTGGTCGACGGCCGCGTACGCGCTCGCGACGCAGGCCGGGATGCCGACGCCGTCGTACTGCGCGCCGCACACGGCGATCCCCGGGAGCTTCGCGAGGTGCTCGCGGATGCGGGCCACGCGCGCGTGGTGGCCGACGGGGTACTGGGGCAGGCCGTCGTCCCAGCGGGTGACCCGGGTCTCGACGGGCGTGGCGTCCAGGCCGATGGCCTCCCGCAGGTCGCGCCGGGAGACCTCGACGAGCCCGGCGTCGTCGCGCCCGAGGATCTCCGTCTCGCCGTACCGGCCGACCGAGGTGCGCAGCACGACCAGACCGGGGTCCTCCTCGGCGATCCAGCCCCACTTCTGCGAGGCGAACGTGGCCGCCTTGATCGTGCGCCCGTCGACCGGCGGGACGAGGAAGCCGCTGCCCGCGGGCAGGCCGGTTCCGGCACGCCGGTAGGCGAGCGTGACCAGTGCCATGGAGGCGTACTCGACGGCCGCCAGCTCGGCGGCGGCGCCGGGCGCCTCGGCCTCCAGCAGCCCGGCGGCGGCGGGCGCGGGAACGGCGAGGACCACGGCGTCGGCGTCCAGCGCCCGGTCCCCGGTCGCGACCCGCCAGAGCGCGCGGGCCGGGCGCGCCGCCCCGGCGCCGTCCCGCTCCGGCGCCATCCGGCGCAGCTCCGTCACCGGTGAGCCGGTCAGGATCCGCCCGCCCCGCGCCCGCACCGACTCGGCCACCGCGAGCGGCAGCGTGCCGACGCCGCCCCGCAGGCCCGTGAAGACCGGCCCGGTCTGCCGGGCTGCGGCCGCCTCCGCCTGGATCTCGCGGACCGCCTCCGTCAGGGAGGTGTGGGTCCGCGCCGCCCGGAAGAGCCGCGGGACCGCCGAGCGCAGGGAGATGCGGTACGCGTCGCCCGCGTACACCCCGCCCAGCAGCGGCTCCACCAGGCGGTCGACGACCTCGCGGCCCAGTCGCGCCGCCACGTACTCCCCGACCGCGACGTCGTCGCCGACCTCCGTGCGGGGCAGTTCGGCGTCGCGCCCGATGCGCGCCAGCCCTTCGTCGGACAGGAGGCCGGCGAGGGCGGACGCGGTGCCGGGAACGCCCATCACATGGCCCTTGGGCATGGGGCGCAGGGCGCCGCGGGTCCAGATCGACGCCGTCGCGGTGGCCGGGGGCAGGAGGCGGTCGGCGAGGCCCACCTCGCGGGCCAGGTCCACGGCCTCGGGGCGGCGGGCCAGCATCGACTCGGCGCCGAGGTCGACGCGCACGCCCGCGACCTCGCCGGGCAGCAGCTTGCCGCCGACCCGGTCCGAGGCCTCCAGCACGGTCACCCGCGCCCCGCGCTGCAGCAGCCGGTGGGCGGCGGCCAGCCCGGCGACGCCCGCTCCGACGACGACGACATGCCCCGCGCCCGTACGTGATCCGCTCATGGCTCCACCTTCTCAGACGCCGCCGGCGGTCACGGCCGCGGTCGCGGCGGGGCGGCGCGGCTGCGGTCACGGCGGGGCGGCGCGACCGCGCCGAGTCCGTACCGTGATCCGTTCGGGACCGTTCCGCGCCAACGTCCGGTGCCGCCCCGGCGTCGAAGAAGCGTCAGTCGTCACCGTGTTCCGGGGGATGCCCACATGCGCACACCACGATCCGTACGCCCCGCCCAGGCCCTGGCCGGGGTCCTGCTGGCCGCGGCCCTCGCCCTCACCGGCTGCAGCGGCGCGGACGACACCGCCGCCGGGGGCGGTTCCGCCGCCGACAAGGCCGCCGCCCCGCCGAACGGCCGGGAAGGCGCGCCCGGCGGCTACGCGCAGGACGACGCGAGCGGCGCGAAGGCCACCGCCCCGCCCGAGGCCGCCGCGAGCCACGTCATCCGCACTGCCTCACTGACCGTGCAGGTCGAGGACGCTCCCAAGGCCCTGGACGAGGCCCGTACGGCCGCCGAGGACGCGGGCGGCCACATCGGCCGGGAGACCACCACCCGGGACGAGGAGGGCCGCGAGCGCATCCGGGCCGTGCTGCGCGTCCCCGTGGCGAAGTACGAGGAGGTCCTCGCCGGCCTGGAGGGCGCCGGCAAGCTCCTCGAACGCAGCGCGAAGGCGCAGGACGTCACCGACCAGGTCGTCGACGTGGAGAGCCGCATCGCGTCGCAGCGCGCCAGCGTGGCCCGCATCCGCGAGCTGATGGACCGGGCGGACAAGCTGAGCGACGTGGTGATGCTGGAGGGCGAACTGAGCTCCCGCCAGGCCGACCTGGAGGCGTTGCTCGCCCGGCAGGCGTCCCTGAAGGACCGCACGAGCCTGGCCACCATCACCCTGTCCCTGTCCGAGACTCCGGTGGAGAAGGCCGCGAAGGAGGACGACGAACCGGGGTTCGTGGACGCGCTGGCGGGCGGCTGGGACGCGTTCGTGACGATGCTGCGCTGGCTCGCGGTGGCGTTCGGCGCGGTGCTGCCGTTCGCCGCGGTGGCGGCCCTGCTCGCCCTGCTGTGGCTGCGGGTCGTACGCCCCCGGCTGCCGCGCCGCCCGCGGCCCGCGCCCGCGGCGAGCGCCCCGGGCCCGCTGCCGGCGGCCCGGCCGGCCCCGGGGGCCGGGCACCCGCAGGAGCCGGGCGGGCAGGTCTGAAGTCCCCTGCCCGCGTAGCGTGTTCGCATGAACATGAGCCGTGCGCGCAGGGGAACGGAACGACTGGTCGTGATCGGCGGCGACGCCGCGGGGATGTCCGCGGCGTCGCAGGCGCGCCGCCTGAAGGGCCCCGACGAACTGGAGATCGTGGCGTTCGAACGCGGCCACTTCACCTCCTACTCGGCGTGCGGCATCCCGTACTGGGTGGGCGGTGACGTCCCCGACCGGGACATGCTGATCGCCCGCACCCCCGAGGAGCACCGGGCGCGCGGCATCGACCTGCGGCTGCGCACCGAGGTCACGGAGATCGACGTCGCCCGGCAGCGGGTGCGCGCGCGTGAGGTCGACTCCGGCGCCGAGTCGTGGACGCCGTACGACAAGCTCGTCATCGCGACCGGGGCGCGGCCGATCCGCCCGGACATGCCCGGCGCCGACGCGCCCGGTGTGCACGGCGTGCAGACCCTGGACGACGGGCAGGCCCTGCTCGACACGCTGGCACGCACGCGTGGCCGGCGGGCGGTCGTGGTCGGCGCGGGCTACATCGGCGTGGAGATGGCCGAGGCGCTCATCAAGCGCGGTTACGAGGTGACGGTCGTCAACCGCGCCGAGGAGCCCATGGCGACCCTGGACCCCGACATGGGCCGGCTGGTGCGCGAGGCCATGGAGGGCATGGGCATCACCATGGTCGGGAACGCCGCGGTCACCGGGATCCTGACCGGGGACGACGGCCGGGTGCGCGCGGTGGCCACGGACGGCGCCGAGTTCCCGGCGGACGTCGTGGTGCTCGGCATCGGCGTCCGCCCCGAGACGACCCTGGCGAGGGCGGCGGGACTGCCCCTGGGGGTGCACGGCGGGCTGCTGACGGACCGGTCCCTGCGGGTGCGCGGCCACGAGGACATCTGGGCCGGCGGCGACTGCGTCGAGGTCCTCGACCTGGTCTCCGGCCAGGAGCGCCACATCGCGCTGGGCACGCACGCCAACAAGCACGGCCAGGTCATCGGCACCAACGCGGGCGGCGGCTACGCCACCTTCCCGGGCGTGGTCGGCACGGCGGTCAGCAAGGTCTGCGACCTGGAGATCGCCCGCACCGGCCTGCGCGAGAAGGACGCGCGCCGCGTCGGCCTGCGGTTCGTGACGGTCACCGTCGAGTCCACCAGCCGCGCGGGCTACTACCCGGACGCCTCCCCCATGACGGTCAAGATGCTGGCCGAGCACCGCACGGGCCGACTGCTCGGCGTGCAGATCGTGGGCCGGGAGGGGGCGGGCAAGCGGGTCGACATCGCGGCGGTCGCTCTCACGGCCGGCATGACGGTGGACCGGATGACGTCCCTGGACCTCGGCTACGCCCCGCCCTTCTCGCCGGTGTGGGACCCGGTGCTGGTGGCGGCCCGCAAGGCGGCCGGGGCGGTGGAGGAGCACAGCTGACGGCCCCGCGGGGCGGCGGCCGGCCCGCGGGGACGGCGCAGCGGCCCCGCGGTACGCCTACGCCGTCCCGTTGATCCGGTCGATCGCCTGTCGCGCCTGCTCGGCCGGCGGCCGCGAGGGCAGCGAGGACACCGAGGCCGCGGCCGTCACGGTCGGCGGCTGCTCCCCCGCCGGTTTGGCGTGCGCGGCGGTCCGCGGCGAGCGCAGCCGATGGCTCACCGCCTCGTCCAGCGTCACCGGCCGCTGCATCTGGGAGGCCAGCCGCCCGGCCTCCTGGCCGAGCCGGGCCACGTCCTCCCAGGGCAGGCGCACCACCAGGGTGAGTTCCGCCTCGCCGTCGGGCAGTGCGTGCATCGCAGGAGCGCCTCGGTCGTTCATCGCCTGTCCCTCACCTCGGCCCCGCGGCCCGTCTTCCCCGTGCCGCGGACGGTTGAGGAGACATACGCACGCGCGCGAGCCCGCGTTCACCGATTCGCCGACGGCTTCCCGGGCACACGTGGGGTGTGGTCATCCCCGTCCATGACGTGAATCCGGCGCGCCGCACCCCCTGGGTGACGTACGCGCTGCTCGCCGGCAACCTCCTCGTCTTCCTGTTCATGCCGGGACTGGCCGGTTCCGTGGCGGGCGACGGCAGCCTGGCCCAGCTGTGCCACCTCCAGTCGTTCCTGGACCAGTACGCCGTGGTGCCGCGCGAGCTGATCCACCACCGGATGCCGCAGCTGGTGCCCACCGGCGACGTCGGGGTGGGCCCGCAGGGCCCGGGCTGCCTGGTCGGCCCGCCGTCCTACGACAAGTCCCCCGAGCTGAGCGTCCTGACGGCGATGTTCCTGCACGGCGGCTGGCTGCACCTGCTGGGCAACATGCTGTTCCTGTGGATCTTCGGCAACAACATCGAGGACCGGATGGGCCACGTCCGCTTCGCGCTGTTCTACGTCGTCTGCGGGTACGCGGCGTCCTACGGCTTCGCGCTCGCGAACTCCGGTTCGGGAGAGCCGCTGATCGGCGCCTCCGGGGCGGTCGCCGGGGTCCTCGGCGCCTACCTGGTGCTGTATCCCCGGGCCCGGGTCTGGGTCCTGGTGCCGTTCCTGGTCTTCCTGCCGCTGAGGCTGCCGGCCTGGATCGTGCTCGGCTTCTGGTTCGTGCTCCAAGCGGTCTACTCATCCGGCGAGGGCGTCTCCCAGGCCGGCACCGTGGCCTACCTGGCGCACGTCGTCGGCTTCGTGACGGGCATGCTGATCGCCTGGCCGCTGCGTCCCGGCACTCCGCCGCCGCCGGAACCGCGCGGCGTGCTCTTCGGCAGGCAGGCCCGGCCGGGCTGGTGAGGGGGCCGGGCGGGTCGTGTGCGTGGTGGTGCGGCGGGGTGGCGGGGTGGCGGGGTGGTTCAGAACGCGTCGCTGGGCACGTAGGTCCCCCACACCTCGCGCAGCGCGTTGCAGACCTCGCCCACGGTGGCGCGGGCGCGCAGGGCTTCCTTCATGGGGTAGAGCACGTTGTCGTCGCCCTCGGCGGCCTTCTGCTGGACGAGCCGGGACCCGGTCCGGGCGGACGTCCTCGCTGGCCTGCCGTTCGGTGAGGCCGGTGATGAGCGGTCCGCCGGGCCGTCCCCCGAACGGGACGCGGTCTCCGCCGGCTTCGCGTGGGGCGGTGCGTCGCCGAGGACCCGGGCCCGTTCCGGCCCGCGTCACCGGGGTCAGCGGCTGACGAGTCCGGCGTCGTGGGCGATCAGGCCGGCCTGCGTCCGGTTGGCGCACCCCAGTTTGACGAGCATGCGCGAGACGTAGCCCTTCACCGTGGCCTCGCTGAGGAACAGCTTCGAGGCGATCCGGGCGTTCGACAGGCCCCCGCCGAGGCAGGCCAAGACGTCCCTCTCCCGGTCGGTGAGCCTGCTCACCAGGCTCTCGGCCCGCTCGCGGACGGCCTCCGCGTCGGAGGAGGCCGCCACCAGCCGGCGCGCGGCCACCGGCGAGAGGACCGTGTGGCCGTCGGCCGCGACGCGCACGAGCCCGATCAGGTCCTCGGGGGGCGTCGACTTCACCAGGAATCCACTGGCCCCGCTGCGCAGGGCCCGCAGCACGTACTGGTCGGCGTCGAACGTGGTCAGCGCCACGACCTTCGGCGGCCGGTCGAGTACGGAAATGCGCTCGATGGCGGCCAGGCCGTCCACACCGGGCATCCGCAGATCCATCAGAACGACATCGGGGCGGTGCCGGACCACGGCCTCCACCGCGGCCGCTCCGTCATGGGCCTCATCGACTACTTCGATGTCCTCGGCGGATCCGAGAATCGTGCGCAGATGTGCACAGACCATGGGCTCGTCGTCGACGACCAACACCCGAATCGCTCCGTGCCCCATGCGCGGCAGTCTATCCAGCTATCCAGCCGAAGGTTCGGTGGGCAGAACGGCTTTCAGGTGGAAGCCGCCGTCGGACCCGGGCCCCCACTCGATGGTCCCGCCCACGAGTTCCACCCGCTGCCGCAGCCCTTCCAGGCCACTGCCCGACCCGCTTCCCGCCAGTTCCTCGTCCACCGGCCTTCCTTGGCCGTCGGGAGCCTAATGGGTCCTCACGCGGAGCTTCGACGGCCGCTGTGACCCGGGGCCTCCCACGTCCCGCCGCGGGAGGCCGCCGGACGGGAAGGAGGGGGCCGACCGGCTACTTTCGTCGGTAGGGGGGCCAACGTTTCCCTCTGCCGGACGGGAGGCCGGGCGGTGTCCACTCGTATGTGTCGGCGGCCCGGTGGTCGGACTCCGGGCCGGGGGTGAGAGGCACGAGGCACTCACCCGGAACGAATCGAGGAGCGGCATGCTGTGGGTCGGCATCGTCCTGGCGGTCCAGGGGTTCGGATCATTCCTGACCGAGCGGGCCTGGGACACGGAATTCGGCGTCACGGCGCTGCTGCCGGACAGTACGCCTTCATGGGTGGGTCTTCTGGTCGGCGTCGTCGGCCTGGCCGTCATCGCGATGACGGCCCCCCGTTCCCGCGGGTCCGCGCGTGACTGACGCTTTCGCACACCGCCGGCACCCGAGTCCCCGGTGATCGGCGCATCCCCCGTCGCCGACGGTAGGACCCGGTACGACCGCCTGGTGGAGCGACCTGCCGCTCCACCACGGCCGGCGCCCGTCCGCCTGCCCGGCCCCGCGGTCTCACCGTGCCGCGGCCGGCTACCGCGGCGCGGTGAGACCGACGCCGAGGGCGCCGAGCAGCTCCGATGCCGTCCGGGCGGCGGAGGGGCTGGTGAGCACCTCGGCGGGGCCGTGCCCGAGGGTGATCTCCCGGGCGACGAACCTCGCCTCGGGCAGCACCAGGGCCTCCCGGGTCCGGCTGAGCCCGCGACCGGGGTCCGACGAACTCAGCGCGGTGCAGCGGGCGCAAGGCCGGCCCCTCCGGGGCCGTCCGGAACGACGCGCCGGGCGAACGGTCCACTGCTTTGGACACCCGCTGCCGGGAAGGACGGACGGCGCGTGTGACACCCGGCGCCGGACATCCGTTCGGGAAGCCGGGTTAGTTCCGGGAGGGCACCGCCCGAATACCCCTACCGAGCCCTTATCAGGCGGTCAGCCACCCCCTGGCCCGGGCCAGTTCGACCACGCAGCTGCGGATCTGCCTGATCTGCGCGGCGGTCAGCGAGTCGACCGACTCGACCAGCGCTTCCGTCAGGTCGGTGCGGAACCGTGCGGTGTCGCGCGGGGCGTCGCCGCGGTCGCCCGGCCGGTCCGCGACCGACTCGCCCGTCGCGGCGGGGCGGTGGGGAATCCGGTTCGCGGACGGCTGGTAGACCAGCCGGACCTGCGAGGCCTTCGGGCCCTTCTCGCCCATCTCCATGAAGAACTCGACTTCGCTTCCCTCGTGGTAGAGGTACTTTTCGTCGAGCAAGTCGTTCGCGTGCATGAAGACGTCTTCACCCGGCTCCGACGGGACGATGAATCCGTACCCACGGACCTCGTCGAAACGCAGCACCTTGCCGGTCATCAGCACAGCCCACACCTCCAGCGACAACACCACGACAACCGAGGGACCCCGCGCGCGGGCCGCCTCGCGGGGCGAACTTACACAGCCTCACCGCGGGATACGACCCCTGCTTTTCCCGGCGGGCCGCTCGCACGGCGCCACCCGCCGGGTGCCGGCGGCACCGCCGGACCGTGCCGGGCCCGCGGTGCGCGCTGCGGGCGGTGCGCCCCTGCGGCGCGGGCGTACGCGGCGCCGGGACCGGGCGTACGCGGCGCACGTCGGCGGCTTCGCCGCCGGCCCGCCGGCCGCCCGGCCGCTCAGGCCCGGCACGCCGTCCCCGCCAGAACCGCGCGGCCTGCCGTCCGGCAGGCGGGCGCGGCCCCGGCGCACCCGGTGATCAGCGGGCCGTCCGGGTGTGGACGTACTCCACGAGCCGGGTCAGCGCGTCCGGGTCGGTGGCCGGCAGGACGCCGTGACCGAGGTTGAAGACGTGGCCCTCCAGGCCCGCCGCCGCGTCCAGGACCTCCTGCGTCCTCGCCTCGACCGCCTCCGGGGTGGAGAACAGCACGGTGGGGTCGAGGTTGCCCTGGAGCGCCTTGCCGGGGCCGACGCGGCGGGCGGCCTCGTCCAGCGGGACGCGCCAGTCGACGCCGACGACGTCCGCCCCGGCCTCGCCCATCAGCTTCAGCAGCTCGCCGGTGCCGACGCCGAAGTGGATGCGGGGGACGCCGTAGGGCGCGACGGTCTCGAAGACCTTGCGGGAGGCCGGCATCACCGAGCGCCGGTAGTCGGCGGGTGCCAGGGCGCCGACCCAGGAGTCGAAGAGCTGGACCGCCGAGGCGCCCGCCTCGATCTGCACCCTCAGGAACGCGGCCGTGATCTCCGCGAGGCGGTCGAGCAGGTCGGCCCACAGCCCGGGGTCGCCGTACATCATCGCCTTGGCGTTCTCGTAGGTGCGGGACGGGCCGCCCTCGACGAGGTAGCTCGCCAGGGTGAACGGCGCGCCCGCGAAGCCGATGAGCGGGGTGGGGCCGAGCTCGCGGGTCAGCAGGCCGATGGCCTCGGTGACGTAGGAGACGTCCTCGGGGGTGAGGTCGCGCAGCCGGGCGAGGTCCGCGCGGGTGCGGATCGGCTGCTCGACGACCGGGCCGACGCCCGGCTTGATGTCGAGGTCGATGCCGATGGCCTTGAGCGGGACGACGATGTCGCTGAAGTAGATCGCCGCGTCCACGCCGTGGCGCCGCACCGGCTGGAGCGTGATCTCGCAGACCAGCTCGGGACGCATGCAGGACTCCAGCATCGGGATGCCCTCGCGCACCTTGCGGTACTCCGGCAGTGAGCGCCCGGCCTGCCGCATGAACCACACCGGCGTGTGCGGCACGGGCTCGCGCCTGCACGCCTTCAGGAAGGCGCTGTCGTACGTCGCGGTCGGCTGCTTGCCCGAGGGGCTTCCGTTGGCACTCACGACGGCAAGTCTCGCACGGCGGCCCGGGCGGCACGGTCCGGGTGCGGGGTGCCGCGCGGGGCGCAAGGGGTGTCTTGCCCTGCGCGAGACCCCCGTTGCGCTTAATCTTCCCCGCATGGCTGCGGCTCAGGGACGACTGTCGGACGGCGCTGGCGGAATGGACGATTCCAAGGACACCTCCGAGGACACCTCCAAGGACACCTCCAAGAACACCGGGAACGGCCTCCGGGACGAGGGCTCCGCCCCGCTGCCGTTCCGGGCCGCCGTCGACGCGCTCAGGGCGGCGCGGCCGCGACCGCAGATCGAGGTGGAGCCGACGCGTCCGCCGCAGCGGCTCGCTCCGCACGCGTACGCCCTGGAGGCCACGGTCGTCGACGGCGAGCAGGACCTGGCCGACGGGCGCCTGGTGCTGCTGTACGACCCGGCCGGGCACGACGCCTGGCGGGGCACGTTCCGCCTGGTGACGCTGGTGCGCGCGGAGCTGGAGGCGGAGATGGCCGCGGATCCGCTGCTGCCGGAGGTGTGCTGGTCGTGGCTGACCGGCGCGCTCCAGGCGCGCGGGCTGGCGTACGGCGAGCCCAGTGGCACCGTCACCCGGGCGAGCTCGCACTACTTCGGCGGGCTGGCCACCCGCCCGGCCGCCTCGCAGATCGAGATCCGCGCCTCCTGGACGCCCCGCGAGGGCCTGGGCGGGGTCCCGGACACGGCCGCGCACCTGACCGCCTGGTGCGATCTGCTCGCCCAGGTCGCGGGATTGCCGCCGGCCGGGCCGGGGGACGCGTCGGTGGTGACGCTGCCGCAGCGGCGCGGACCGCAGGCCCACTGACCGTCTCTTTGTCGATACGACCACTTCCAGTCACGAGCGTTCCTCGAACGAACCGATTCGTTCACCGAACGATCGACCGCATGTCCGAATTGCACAGATTGTTACTCACTAAATCGTGATCTTTCTCTAAAGGGCCGCAGGTTTGGTGCCGAAGACGACTGTGACCTTGAAAGCCGTCCCGCACCCAGGAGGCCTGGTGTCCGTTCTCCTCGAGCAGCCCGCAAGCCTGGTCGCCTACCGCCCGAACAAGCCGACCGCCATGGTGGTCGTGGCCGATCCGCGCGTCCGTTCCACCGTCACCCGCCATCTCTGGGCGCTCGGTGTGCGCGACGTCATCGAGGCCTCGTCCATCGCGGAGGCTCGTCCCCGCATCGGCAACCCGCGCGACATCTGTGTCGCCGACGTCCACCTGCCCGACGGCTCGGGCCTCACCCTGCTGTCGGAGACCCGCGCCGCGGGCTGGCCCAACGGGCTCGCCCTCTCCGCCGCCGACGACATCGGCGCCGTTCGCAACGCCCTCGCCGGCGGTGTGAAGGGTTACGTCGTCACCGGCACCCGCACCAACGTCGGGCTCCCCACCCGGCCCGGTGCCGCCCCCATCGGCGCCGCCGCCGCGCGGCTGCACCGCCGCCCCCCGGGTGCCCCGAGCCACCCGGGCGGCTACCGGGAGCTGTCCGGCCGCGAGGTCGAGGTGCTGCGACTGGTCGCGGAGGGCCAGTCGAACAAGGCGATCGGCGTCTCCATGGGCCTGTCCGCGCTGACCGTCAAGAGCCATCTGGCCCGCATCGCCCGCAAGCTGGGCACCGGCGACCGCGCCGGAATGGTCGCGGTGGCCCTGCGGACCGGCATCATCCACTGACCGCCCGCGATCATTCACGGACGTGAACGGCGCCGGCCGCCGGTTCCCCCCGCACGCCCGCCATCCCTCATGAATCCACCGTTTCCCCGGCCTGACCGGTTTACGACCCTCGGGTGCCCGTCGACGGAACGTTCCGTCGGCGGGCGCCGTCGTTGCACGGATACTCTTGACATGTGACCGACGCCCACGAGACCGCAGCAGACAGTTCACTGCGAACCACCGGAGGCGCCCCTCCGGACGACGACGGACCCTCTGCTGCCGAGGCGCCGATCCCGCTGCTCGAACCCCGTGAGGGCGTTCCGCCCGTGGTCGCGGACGAGGCCGCCCTCACCGAGGTGACCGCCGCCTTCGCCGCGGGCTCGGGTCCCGTCGCCGTCGACGCCGAGCGCGCCTCCGGCTACCGCTACGGCCAGCGCGCCTACCTGGTGCAGCTGCGCCGCCAGGGCGCCGGGACCGCGCTGATCGACCCCGTGGCCTGCCCCGACCTGACCGCGCTGGGCGAGGCGCTGTCCGGCGCCGAGTGGGTGCTGCACGCGGCGACGCAGGACCTGCCCTGCCTGCGCGAGATAGGCATGGTGCCGACGCGGTTGTTCGACACGGAGCTGGCCGGGCGGCTCGCCGGGTTCCCGCGGGTCGGCCTGGGCGCGATGGTCGAGAGCGTGCTCGGCTTCGTCCTGGAGAAGGGCCACTCGGCCGTCGACTGGTCCACCCGCCCGCTGCCCGAGCCCTGGCTGCGGTACGCGGCCCTGGACGTCGAGCTCCTGGTCGACCTGCGGGACGCGCTGGAGAAGGAGCTGGACCGGCAGGGCAAGCTGGAGTGGGCCCGGCAGGAGTTCGACGCGATCGCCTCGGCCCCGCCGCCGGAGCCCCGCAAGGACCCGTGGCGGCGCACGTCCGGGATGCACAAGGTCCGCCGCCGGCGGCAGCTGGCCGTCGTGCGGGAGCTGTGGCAGACGCGGGACCGGATCGCGCAGCGGCGGGACGTCTCGCCCGGCAAGGTGCTCCCGGACGCGGCCATCGTGGAGGCCGCGCTGGCCATGCCGGCCGATGTGCACGCCCTCGCCGCGCTGAACGGGTTCGGGCACCGGACGGGGCGGCGGCAGCTGGAGCAGTGGCAGGCCGCCGTCGACCGGGCCAGGACGCTGCCCGACGCGCGGTTGCCGCAGCCCGGGCAGCCGGTGGCCGGGCCTCCGCCGCCGCGGGCGTGGGCCGACAAGGACCCGGCGGCGGCGGCTCGCCTCTCGGCGGCCCGGGCGGCGGTGTCCGCGCTGGCCGAGCGGCTCAACATGCCGCAGGAGAACCTGATCGCGCCGGACACCGTGCGGCGGGTGTGCTGGGAGCCGCCGAAGTCCGTCGACGCGGAGTCCGTGGGGGCCGCGCTGGCCGGCCACGGTGCGCGGCCGTGGCAGGTCGAGCAGGTGACGCCGGTGCTGGTGGCGGCGCTGTCCGTCCAGGGCGCCTGACCGCCGCAGGGCCGTGTGCCGCAGGGCGTCCGCGGGATCCGCCGCGGCCGTCCGCGCCCCTTGCGGGGCGCCTCACCTCGTGGCGCCCTTCGTGAAGCCGTTGTAGATGTAGCGCTGCAGGCACAGAAAGACGATCAGGGTCGGCAGGATCACCAGGACCGCTCCTGCCGAGATCGTCTCCCAGTGGGCGCCGAAGGGTCCCTTGAAGCGGAACAGGGACGTCGAGATCACGCCAAGATCTTCGGACGGCATGTAGAGGAAGGGGATGTAGAAGTCGTTGTAGACGGTGATCCCCTTGACGATCACGACCGTCGCGACCGCCGGCTTCAGCAGCGGGAAGATGATCTTCCGGTAGATCGTGAAGGCGTTGGCGCCGTCCAGGCGGGCGGCCTCGTCCAGGGAGACGGGGATCGAGCGGACGAACTGCAGGAAGATGTAGACCGACACGATGTCCGTGCCCGTGTAGAGCAGGATCGGCGCCCAGAGGGTGTCGAACACACCGAGGCTGTCGACGATCCGGAAGGTCGCCACCTGGGTCGTCACCCCGGGGACGAGGGCGGCGACCAGGAACAGCCCGAGCACCAGCTTCCTGAAGCGGAACGTGAAGCGGTCGATGGCGTAGGCCGTCATCGAGCCGATGAGGACGGTTCCGCCCACGGCGACGAGCAGGATGACGGCCGTGTTGCCGAACGCCGCCGCCATCCGGCCGTCCCGGAAGGCCGTCCGGTAGTTGCCGAAGTTGAGCGGGTCGTCGGGGAGCGCGAGCGCGCCGCCGTCGTCCGCCATCTCCCCGGGGGACTTCAGGGACGTCAGGAACATCGCCGCGAGCGGCAGCAGGACGACCACCGTCGCCAGGACCAGCGACAGGTACACGAGGGTGCGGGCCACGGCGCGGCGCGTCATACGAGGTCCACCTTGTCGTCGGGGACGAGGCGCCGCTGCAGCCAGGTCACCGCCAGGACGATCAGCAGCAGCACGACCGCGGCCGCCGAGGCGAGCCCCGTCCTGTTGAACTGGAAGGCCAGCTTCACGGTCTGGATCACGAAGGTCTCGGTGCCGGTGGCGCCGCCGGTCATGATGTACGGGATCTCGAAGACCGACAGCGAGCCCGAGACGGACAGGATCACGCTCAGGGACAGCACCGGTCTGATCCCCGGCGCGATGATGTGGCGGAACTGGTGCCAGCGGTTCGCACCGTCCAGTTCGGCCGCCTCGTACAACTCCCCCGGGATGGACTGGATCGCGCCGAGGAACAGCACGAAGTTCAGGCCCAGATGGCGCCAGACCGAGACACCGGCGAGGGAGGCGTTCGCCGAGACGGGCGTACCGAGCCACGCGCGGTCGCTCTCCTGCCCGAACAGGCGCAGGACCGAGTCGAGGGTGCCCCCGTCCTGGAAGAAGTACAGGAAGACGAAGCCGATCGCGACCCCGTTGATCAGGTACGGGAAGAAGAGCACGCCCTTGAAGAAGTTCCGGAAGCGGACGTCGAAGCTCAGGACCGTCGCGAAGTAGAGCGCGGCGGCGATCTGCACCACGGAGGCGAGGAGGTAGTAGCCGCTGACGAAGAACACCTCGAACAGCCGGGGGCGGGTGAAGAGCTCGGCGTAGTTCCCGGCGCCCGTGTAGCGCAGTTCGGGGCTCACGCCGTCCCAGTCGGTGAAGCTGTACGCGACCATGTTGACGATCGGCGCGTAGGTGAAGGCGATCAGCAGGGCGAGCGGCGCGATCAGGAACAGCCAGGGCGTCCCGCGCCGCCACAGCCGCGCGCCGCGCGGCGCGGGGGCCGGCACGGGCCCGGCGGGCGCGGCCGGTGACACCGGCCGCGCCGCCTTCCGGGTGGTGTCGGTCATCAGGACCCCAGTTCGGCTTGCGTCCGGGTCCACCGCTCGCCGAGGCCGTCCAGGAAGTCGTCCAGGCTGCCCTCGCGGGCGCCGCGGGCGAGGTCGACGAGGTCCTGGCGGTAGTCGGGCTTGTAGATGCCGATCTCGGACCGGTTGTCGATGGACTTCACCTCGGCGCCCTTGGAGTCGTCGAGGTCCAGGATCCGGACCCCGGCCTCCTGGTACGGCTCGAGCACGTCGGGCAGGGGCGCGTCCTTGAGGGGGGACAGCGCCAGGTTGGCCTCGGCGTAGCCGGACTTGTCGGTGAACCAGTCGATCCAGGCGCGCGCGGCGGCCTTATTCCCGGAGTGGACGTTGACGGCCTGCTGGTAGTCGGGGGAGGTCACCGCGCAGAACACGCCGTCCTTCTGCGCCGGGAAGGGCATGAAGCCGATGTCGCCGGGGTCGGTGCCGGCCTGCTTCGCCGCCTCCCGCATCTGGACGACCGCCCAGGAGCCGAGCCACATCGTGGCGATCTCCCCCTTCGCCAGCCGGGGCTTGGACGCCTCCCAGTTCGTCGTGGTCGGGTCCTTCTCGGCGAGCCCCTGCCGCACGATGTCGTGCAGCAGCGTGTCGGCGACCCGCAGGTCGGCGCCGTCGGCCCACGGATCGCCCTCGGCGAGCCTCGTGGTGGCCCGCGCGTCACAGCCGACCGAGCCGTTGACGTTGGTCCACTGGGTCAGCGGCCACCTGTCCTTGAAGTTGGTGTAGTACGGGATCGCGCCGGTCCTCGCCCCGATGGCCTTCAGCGCGTCGAGGAACGCGGACGGGGTGGTCGGCCAGCCGGTGACACCGGCCCGGCTCCACACCTTCTTGTTGTAGACGAAACCCGGTACGACGCCGATCGGGCTCTGCCCGTAGACCTTGCCGCCCACGGTGGAGTAGTCGGTGAAGCGGTACTTCCCGCTGCGCTCGGCCCGGCTGCCCAGCGAGGCGAAGAACTTCGGGTAGTCCTTCTTCTCGATCACCGCGGGGATCATCAGGACGTCGCCGTAGTTCTCCGTGTTCATGCGGATCTTGACCTCGCCCTCGTAGTCGGTGAGGCCGTCGAACTCGACCTTCACCTTCGGGTGGGTCCTGGTGAACTCGGCGGCGTACTTCTTCATCGTCCCGTCCTGCACGAGGTCGGTGCGGTGGGTGAGGACCGTGATGGTCCCGCTCACCTTGCCGGGATCGTCCGGGGCCTCGGCGTCGGCGCCCTCGGAGGATCCCCCGGTGCCGGTGCAGGCGGCGGCCAGGAGGGCCAGGGCGGCGAGCGGGACGGCGAGTGCTGTGCGGCGGTTCATGTGCGTCAGCTCCGTTCTCGGGACGGACGAGCACTGCGGGTTGGCTGGTTCGGCACTCTGGCAGGCGGAAACTGAACCGGTAAAGTCTCTATTGCGCCAACGATGTCAAAACGTTCCCTGGAAATCGGTAAACCGGTTTAGGAGTGTGCATGCTTCAGGTCACACCGCTCACCGAGGGATGGACGCTGCGGCACGACGGGGAGGCGCTGCCGGCCGTGGTGCCGGGCTGCGTGCACACCGACCTCCTGGCGGCGGGGGTGATCCCGGACCCCTTCCTCGGCCGCAACGAGGCGGAGGTGGCCTGGGTGGGCCGGCGCGACTGGACGTACGAGACGGACCTGCGGGCCGGCTCGCACCACGAGCAGACCGACCTCGTCTTCGACGGGCTGGACACGGTCGCCGAGGTCCTGCTGGACGGCAGGCCGCTGGGCCGGGTGCGGAACATGCACCGCCCCCACCGGTTCGACGTGACCGGCCTGAGCGGCCGGCTCGCCGTGCGGTTCGTCTCCGCGTACGCCGAGGCCGGGGCCGTGCGGGGGCGGCTGGGCGAGCGGCCCGGCGCCTACGCCGAGCCCTACCAGTACGTCCGAAAGATGGCCTGCTCCTTCGGCTGGGACTGGGGGCCGACCCTGGTGACGGCCGGGATCTGGCGGCCGGTGCGCCTGGAGCACTGGTCGACGGCCCGCTTCGCCCGGGTGCGTCCGCTCGTCACCGTCGAGGAGGGTACGGGGCGGATCGAGCTGGCCGTCGACGTCGAGCGGACCCGGGTCGAGGCGCCGCTCACCGTCGAGGCGACGGTCGGCGGGGTGCGGGCACGCGGCGAGATCGACGGCACGCACGGGGCCGTACGGCTCCGGGTGCCGGACGCGCGGCTGTGGTGGCCGCGCGGCTACGGGGCCCAGCCGCTGTACGAGGTCGAGGTGACGCTGCTGCACGGTGACGAGGTGCTGGACCTGTGGCGGCGGCGCGTCGGCTTCCGCACCGTCGAGCTGGACACCGCGCGGGACACCCACGGCACCGGGTTCACCCTCGTCGTCAACGGCGAGCGGCTCTTCGCGCGGGGGGTCAACTGGATCCCGGACGACGTCTTCCCCTCCCGGATCACCCGCGAGCGGTACCGGGAGCGGCTGGCGCAGGCCGCCGGCGCGGGTGTGGACCTGGTGCGGGTCTGGGGCGGCGGGATCTACGAGAGCGAGGACTTCTACGACGCGTGCGACGAGCTGGGGCTGCTGGTCTGGCAGGACTTCCCGTTCGCCTGCGCGGCCTACCCGGAGGAGCAGCCGCTGCGGGGCGAGGTGGAGGCGGAGGCCCGGGAGAACGTCGTACGGCTGATGCCGCACCCCTCGCTGGTGCTGTGGAACGGCAACAACGAGAACCTGTGGGGCTTCAGGGACTGGGGCTGGGAGGGCCGGCTGGCCGGGGACTCCTGGGGCGAGGGCTACTACCTCGGCGTGCTGGCACGGGTGGTGGCCGAGCTGGACCCGACGCGGCCGTACACGGCGGGCAGCCCCTGGTCCGGGTCCTGGCGGCACCACCCGAACGACCCGGCGCACGGCACGCACCACTCGTGGGAGGTGTGGAACCGGCGGGACTACGCGGACTACCGGCTGAGCGTGCCGCGGTTCGTGGCCGAGTTCGGCTGGCAGGCGCCGCCCGCGTACGCCACCCTGCGCCGGGCACTGCCCGGCGAGGAGCTCGCGCCCGGCTCCCCCGGCATGCTGCACCACCAGAAGGCGGACGACGGCAACGGCAAGCTGGAGCGAGGGCTCGCACGGCACTTCGCCGTGCCGGAGGAGGACTTCGACCGCTGGCACTACCTCATGCAGGTCAACCAGGCGCGGGCGGTCGCCGCGGGGATCGAGCACTGGCGGTCGCACTGGCCGGTGTGCGCGGGCACGGTGCTCTGGCAGCTCAACGACTGCTGGCCGGTCACCTCCTGGGCGGCGGTCGACGGCGACGGACGCGAGAAGCCGCTCTACCACGAGCTGAAGCGGCTCTACGCGGACCGGCTGCTGACGATCCGCCGGGAGGGGGACGGACTGGTCCTGGCCGCCGTCAACCAATCGGCCGGGGCCTGGTCCCCCGCCCCGGTCCTGCGCCGGATGTCCGTCGGGGGCGCGGTCCTCGGCGAGGCGAGCGTGTCGCTGACGGCCGGGGCGCGGGCCGTGGCCGGCCTCGCCGTGCCCCGCGAGCTGACGCCCGCCGGAGCGGGGGAGTTCCTGGTCGCGGACGCGTGGGGGTCCCCCCGCCCGGGCGGGGCCGAGGGCGGGGGGAGGCTGCGCGCCCTGCACTTCACGGCGCCGGACCGCGAGATCCCCTACGTCAGGCCGCAGTTCGACGTGACCGTGGCACCCGGCGGCGACGTCACGGTCACCGCCCGTACCCTCGTACGGGACCTGCTGCTCCAGGCCGACCGGCTGGCCCCGGACGCCCGGGCCGACCGGGGGCTGGTCACGCTGCTCCCCGGCGAGCAGGTGACCATCGGGGTGCGCGGCTGGAAGACTCCGGACGCAGCCGCCGCCCGAGCCGCCCTGTACTGCGTGGAGCCCGCCTGATGCCATCGACGCCCACCGCCCGCGTCACCATCAAGGACGTCGCCGCGCGCGCCGGCGTGTCCAAGGGAGCCGTGTCCCTCGCCTTCAACCACAAGCCCGGCCTGTCGGAGGCGACCCGGGACCGGATCTTCCGGGCGGCCCGGGAGCTGGGCTGGGCGCCGAGCCCGACGGCCCGGTCGCTGGCCGGCTCGCGCGTGGACGTGGTGGGGCTGGCGGTCTGCCGGCCGGCGCGGATGCTCGGCCTGGAGCCGTTCTACATGGAGTTCATCTCGGGCGTGGAGAGCGTCCTGGCCGAGCGCTCCTGCTCGCTGCTGCTGCGGCTGGTGCGCACCCTGGAGGAGGAGGCCGGGCTGCTGGAGTCCTGGTGGCGGGGGCGGCACGTCGGCGGGTCGATCCTGGTCGACTTCCGTGTGGACGACCCCCGGGTGGCGCTGGCCGAGCGGCTCGGACTGCCGGTGGTCGCCGTCGGGCACCCCTCGCTGACCGGCGGTCTCACCTCCGTGTGGACGGACGACGTCACCGCCGTCACGGAGGCGGTGCGGTATCTCGCCGCGCTCGGGCACCGGCGGATCGCCCGGGTCGGCGGCGCGGCCGGCCTCGGGCACACCGCCCTGCGCACGGCCGCCTTCGACGAGGCGGCCCGTGCGCTGGAGCTGGCCGGGGCCTGGCAGGTCGCCACCGACTTCTCCGGGGACGCGGGCGCCCGGGCCACGCGCTCGCTGCTGGCCGCCGCGCCGGCGGACCGGCCGACGGCCATCGTCTACGACAACGACATCATGGCGGTGGCGGGCCTGTCGGTGGCGGCCGAGATGGGCCTGCGCGTCCCCGCCGACGTCTCCCTGCTGGCCTGGGACGACTCCCAGCTGTGCCGGCTCACCCACCCGACCCTGTCGGCGATGAGCCACGACGTGTACGGGTTCGGGGCGGAGGTGGCGCGGACGCTGTTCGGTGTGATCATGGGGGAGGACCCGGGCTCGCACCCGGTACCGACGCCGGTGCTGACGCCCAGGGGCTCCACGGCTCCTCCGAACGTGTGACCTTCGCCGCTTGGGGCGGGGAGACTGGGCAGTTACGTTACCCATAAGTAGCATGGGCCTGAGCGCGCGCTCAGTGCATGCGTGCCGCAGCAGTGCCATCCCGCACCCTGGAGGAGAGCCATCGTGCCTCGTACCGTCAGGGACGTCGTCTTCGTCGACGGCGTCCGCACCCCGTTCGGCAAGGCGGGCCCGAAGGGCATCTACCACGAGACCCGCGCCGACGACCTGGTCGTCAAGGCGATCCGGGAGCTGCTGCGCCGCAACCCCGGTCTCGACCCGAAGAAGATCGACGAGGTCGCCATCGCCGCGACGACGCAGATCGGCGACCAGGGCCTGACCATCGGCCGCACCGCCGGCATCCTGGCGGGTCTGCCCACCTCGGTCCCGGGCTACTCCATCGACCGCATGTGCGCCGGCGCCCTGACCGCCGTCACCACGGTCGCCGGCTCCGTCGCCTTCGGCGCGTACGACGTCGCCATCGCCGGCGGTGTCGAGCACATGGGCCGCCACCCGATGGGCGAGGGCGTGGACCCCAACCCGCGCTTCGTCTCGGAGAAGCTGGTCGACGAGTCCGCCTTGTTCATGGGCATGACCGCCGAGAACCTGCACGACCGCTACCCGCAGATCACCAAGCTGCGCGCCGACGAGTACGCCGTGCGCTCGCAGGAGAAGGCGGCCAAGGCCTACGCCAACGGCAAGATCCAGGCCGACCTGGTGCCGATCTCGGTGCGCCGCACCAACCCGGAGGGCGGCGAGACCGGCTGGGGCCTGGTCACCGCCGACGAGCCGATGCGCCCGGGCACCACGCTGGAGAACCTCCAGGGCCTGAAGACGCCGTTCCGTGTGCACGGCCGGGTCACCGCGGGCAACGCGGCCGGTCTGAACGACGGCGCCACCGCCTCGATCATCGCCTCCGAGGAGTTCGCCCGCGCCCACGACCTGCCGGTCAAGATGCGCCTGGTCTCCTACGCCTTCGCCGGCGTCGAGCCCGAGGTCATGGGCTACGGGCCGATCCCGGCCACCGAGAAGGCCCTCGCGCAGGCGGGCCTGTCCATCTCCGACATCGGCCTGTTCGAGATCAACGAGGCCTTCGCCGTCCAGGTCCTGGCCTTCCTCGACCACTACGGCATCGCCGACGACGACGAGCGCGTCAACCAGTACGGCGGCGCCATCGCCTTCGGCCACCCGCTGGCCTCCTCCGGCGTCCGCCTGATGACGCAGCTGGCCCGCCAGTTCGAGGAGCAGCCGCACGTCCGCTACGGCCTGACCACCATGTGCGTCGGCTTCGGCATGGGCGCGACGGTCATCTGGGAGAACCCGCACTTCGAGGGGGACAAGTGAGCACCACCGCCGAACTGCTGAGGGGCGCGGCCGAGCTGTTCCCCGACGAGGTCGTCACGACCGCGCACGTACGCCACTTCGACCTGCCCCTGGGCGCCGGGCGCTTCGCCCTGATCACCCTGGACAACGGGCACGACCACACCAAGCCGACCACCTTCGGCCCCCAGTCGCTGGCGAACCTCAACACCGCCATCGACCAGGTGGAGAAGGAGGCCGCGGACGGCGAGATCGTCGGCGTCGGCATCACCGGCAAGCCGTTCGTCTTCGCCGTCGGCGCCGACCTCAAGGGCGTCGAGCTGCTGAAGGAGTGGGACCACGCCCACGCCATCGGCAAGGGCGGCCACGAGGTCTTCAAGCGCCTCGCGGGCCTCGCGGTGCCGACGTTCGCGTACTACAACGGCGCGGCGATGGGCGGCGGCGTCGAGGTCGGTCTGCACTGCACCTACCGCACGGTGTCCGCGGCCGTCCCGGCGTTCTCCCTGCCCGAGGTCTTCCTCGGCCTGGTCCCCGGCTGGGGCGGCTGCACCCTGCTGCCGAACCTGATCGGCGCCGACAAGGCCGTCTCGGTGATCATCGAGAACAGCCTCAACCAGAACAAGCAGCTCAAGGGCGCGCAGGTCTACGAACTCGGCATCGCCGACGCGCTGTTCGAGGGCGCGGACTTCCTGGAGCAGTCGCTCGTGTGGACCGCGTCCGTCCTCAAGGGCGAGATCGTCGTCGAGCGCCCGGTGATCGACCGCGGCGAGGCCTGGGACCAGGCCGTCGCCAGGGGCCGCTTCGTCGCCGACTCCAAGGTGCACGGCGCCGCCCCGGCCGCCTACCGCGCCCTGGACATCATCGCCGCCGCCAAGGACGGCGACCTGCAGCGGGGCTACGACGCCGAGGACGAGGCGCTCGCCGACCTGATCATGGGCGGCGAACTGCGCGCCGGCATCTACGCCTTCAACCTGGTGCAGAAGCGCGGCAAGCGCCCCGCGGGCGCCCCGGACAGGAACCTGGCCCGCCCGGTCACCAAGGTCGGCGTCGTCGGCGCCGGTCTGATGGCCTCCCAGCTCGCGCTGCTGTTCCTGCGCCGCCTGGAGGTCCCGGTCGTCCTGACCGACATCGACCAGGAGCGCATCGACAAGGGCGTGGGCTACGTCCACGCCGAGATCGACAAGCTGCTCGGCAAGGGCCGCATCAACCAGGACAAGGCCAACCGCCTCAAGGCGCTGGTGACCGGTGTCCTGGACAAGGCCGAGGGCTTCGCGGACGCGGACTTCGTCATCGAGGCCGTGTTCGAGGAGATGGGCGTCAAGCAGCAGGTGTTCGCGGAGGTCGAGGCGGTCGCCCCGGCGCACGCGATCCTGGCGACGAACACCTCCTCCCTGTCGGTGACGGAGATGGCGTCGAAGCTGAAGAACCCCGAGCGGGTCGTCGGCTTCCACTTCTTCAACCCGGTCGCCGTGCTGCCGCTGCTGGAGATCGTCCGCGGCGAGCGGACCGACGACGCCTCGCTCGCCACCGCCTTCGCGGTGGCCAAGAAGCTGAAGAAGACCGCGGTGCTGGTCAAGGACGCCCCGGCGTTCGTCGTGAACCGCATCCTGACCCGCTTCATGGGCGAGATCCAGAACGTCATCGACGAGGGCACCCCGGTCGAGGTGGCGGAGAAGGCGGTGGAGCCGCTCGGCCTGCCGATGTCCCCGCTGGTCCTCCTCGAACTGGTCGGCCCGGCGATCGGCCTGCACGTCTCGGAGACGCTCAACCGGGCGTTCCCGGACCGCTTCACGGTCTCCCCGAACCTCAAGGCCGTCGTCGAGGCCGGCAAGCGCGGCTTCTACGTCTACGACAGCGGCAAGCCCGAGCTGGACCCGGAGGTCGCCGCGCTGCTCAAGCAGGGCGACACCGTCCTGACCGAGGAGCAGGTGCGGGCGCGCGTGCTGGACGCGGTGGCGCAGGAGATCGGGCTCATGCTCGACGAGGGCGTCGTCGCCGAGGCGCAGGACATCGACCTGTGCCTGATCACGGGCGCCGGCTGGCCCTTCCACCTGGGCGGCATCACGCCGTACCTGGACCGCGAGGGCGTCTCCGAGCGGGTGAACGGCAAGCGGTTCCTCGCCCCGGGCGTGGCGAGCGTCCCGGCGTAACGGCCGTACGCGAGGAGGGCCTCCGCCGTCGGCGGGGGCCCTCCGTCGTTCCCCGGACGGCGCCTCGGCCGCGGCGGGCCGGGCCCTCGGGTTCGACCGGCCCGAGAGCAAGGCCGACGGCCGCTGTCCGGTGTGCCGCGGCATCCGCACGGTGCGCGGGCCGCGACCACTGGGGGAAGACGGGGGCCGCTTCGTGTGAGTTTCATGTGAATTCAAGGCCCGTCGGACGCTGACTTCGGGATCGTCCCAGGTCACGGGCTCGGCGTTCCCATGAGACGTTGATGTTCGTCCAGATGTGACACACGTCGGCGCCCGACAGTGGAGCGGTGCGCGTGACGGTCGCGTGCACCGCACCGGCTCTGGAGTGCTCGTGATCGAGGTATGTGGCCTGACGAAACGCTACGGCGAGGTTCTGGCCGTGGATGATCTCACCTTCGCCGTCCGCTCCGGGGAGGTGACCGGTTTCCTGGGGCCCAACGGCGCCGGCAAGTCGACCACCCTGCGCATGGTCCTGGGCCTGGATGCCGCAAGCTCCGGCACCGCCACGGTGGGCGGGCGGCCGTACGCGTCGCAGCCCGCGCCGCTGAAAGCGGTCGGTGCGCTGCTGGACCCCGGTGCGGTTCTGCCCAGCCGCACCGCCTATCACCACCTGCTGGCGCTCGCGGCCGGCAACGGGATTCCGCGCAGCCGTGTGGACGAAGTCCTGGCGGAGGTCGGGCTGGAGAAGGTGGGCCGGCGCCGCACGGGCACGTTCTCCCTGGGCATGCGCCAGCGGCTGGGCATCGCCGCGGCACTGCTCGGCGACCCTCCGGTGCTGGTCTTCGACGAGCCGCTCAACGGGCTGGATCCGGAGGGCATCGTGTGGATCCGCTCGTTGATGCGCAAGATGGCCGCCCAGGGTCGCGCGGTGCTGATGTCCAGCCACCTGATGAGCGAGATGGAACTGACCGCCGACCACCTCATCGTCATCGGCCGCGGAAAGCTGATCGCTGACACGACGATGAAAGACTTCATCGAAGCGCACTCCGAGCGCGAGGTCCTGGTGCGCACCCCGCAGGCGGAGATGCTGCGCGGCCTGCTCACCGAGGCCGTGGACGTTCGTGCCGAGAACACCGACACCCTGGTGGTGAGCGGTCTGGAAGCTGCGGCGATCGGAGCGAAGGCAGCGGCCGGGGGCGTGGAACTGCACGAGCTGACCCCGCGCCAGGTGTCCCTGGAGAAGGCGTTCATGGACTTGACCCGCGATGCGGTGGAGTACCAGGCAGACAAGGAGACGAGCCGATGAGCCGTACCACGCAGCTCCCCACGGGGCCGGCGACGGCCCGCCGGGGCATGCCCACGCGGCGGCCCCGGCCGGGCCCGGGCCGTGCAACGGCCGGCGGGGCGGCCTTCTGGCGCAGCCTGCACGCCGAATGGATCAAGATCCGTACGATGCGGTCGACGCTGTTCGTGATCCTGGGCACCCTGGCGTGCACCATCGGGCTGGCCGCGTTGAACGGTTCGTCCGCCGGCGGCGAGGTCGCGGGGATGAGCCCCGCGGACCGGGCGTCGTTCGACCCGCTGGCCACCAGCATGCGCGGCTATCTGCTCGCGCAGATCGCGCTCGGCCTGCTGGGCGGCCTGGTCATCACCTCCGAGTACGGGGCACGCACCATCGTCCCGACCCTCACGTCCGTGCCGCACCGGGCGCGGGTGCTGGCCTCCAAGGCCCTGGTACTGGTGGGAGTGGCGCTCCCGGCCGGGATCGTGGTGTCGCTGGCCGGCTTCCTGGTCGGGCAGGCGACGCTGTCCGGGGCAGGCGCTCCGAGCCTGGCGCTCACCGACGGCGTGGCACTGCGCGGCATCATCGGCGGCGGCCTGTACCTGGCACTGGCCGGGCTCTTCGGCCTGGCCCTGGGCACGGTGATCCGCTCCACGACGGCTACCGTGACCACGCTGTTCGGCGTCATGCTGATCGTGCAGGCGTTCGCTCCGGCGCTGCCCGGCGGGATCGGCGACTGGGTGTCCAAGTACTGGCCGCCGATCGCCGGCGGGCAGATCATCACCAGTGTCCAGGACCCCGGGCTGCTGGAACCCTGGGCCGGATTGGGCGTGATGGCCGGGTGCGTGGCGGTCTTGCTGGCGGCGGCGTTCATCGTCTTCCGCAAGCGCGACGCCTAGGGCCTGTCGTCACATTCCCGCCGTCCGCCCGGAGGGCGGGACCCGCGGCGTCAGGTGCGTGCTCCCTGCGTGCCGGGCGCGGACCCTCGTACTGGATGTGTACTCGGGTCTGCGCCCGGTGCGGCGAGAGGGCGTGCAGGGCGTCGCGGGGCAGGCGGGAGTTCGACGACAGGCCCCAGCGGGCCGGGACAGTGAAGACACGGGATCGGCGGCCGGAGGCGCGCGGCATGACAACGACGGCGGCACAGAGACTGCTGGTGGTGGAGGACGAGCCGACGCTGCGTGAGCTGCTGTCCGCCAGCTTGCAGCTGGCCGGCTTCGAGGTGATCCCGGCCGAGACGGGCGCACAGGCGCTGGAGGCGGTCCGCGAACAGCGCCCCGACTTGATCGTCCTGGACGTGATGCTGCCCGACTTCGACGGCTTCGAGGTCGCCCGCCGCCTGCACGAGCGCCCCGCCGGAGCCGGGAGCGGCACGGGCGGGCACCCGCCCATCCTGTTCCTGACCGCGCGGGACGCGGCCGAGGACCGGATCAGCGGTCTGCGGGCCGGCGGCGACGACTACGTCACCAAGCCCTTCAATCTGGAAGAGCTCGTCTTGCGCATCCGGGCCGTGCTGCGCCGCACCAGCGGCCGCCGGAGCGACGGGCTGCTGGTCGTGGACGACCTGGAACTGGATCCCGACAGTCATCAGGTGACCCGGGGCGGTCAGCCGGTGAGGCTGTCCCCGACCGAGTTCAGCCTGCTGCGCGTACTGATGGAGAACGCCGGGCAGGTCCTGTCCCGGGATCAGCTCCTGGACCAGGTGTGGCACTACGACTTCGACGGGGACGACTCCATCGTCGCCTCCTACATCAGCTACCTGCGCCGCAAGATCGACGCGGGTGAACCCAAGCTGATCCACACGGTGCGCGGCACCGGCTACGTGCTGCGCAGGACCCGCGCATGACCGCCGCCTCCGCACGCGGGCCGATCAGCCGACTGTCATTGCGCGGGCGGGTCGTGGCCATCACCTTGCTTCAGGTGGTCGCCGCCCTGCTCGCCAGCAACGCCCTGCTGGTCACGCTGTTGGAGCGGCAGCTGGTGCACCAGCTGGACGGCCGGCTGCACGCGGCTGCCACGACGGCGGCGCGCCTGCCGGTCCCGGCCGACGCACCGGGGCAGGACGAACCGCAGCTGCGCGGCTCGGGGGAGGGCGAACTGGTCGGTGACGTGTACGTCGCCTACCTGAACGCCGACGGCCACGTCCAGCGCACGCTGCGCCCGGCCACCGGCAGCGCCCCGCGCCTGCCGGTACTCGACCGCGCGGCGGTCCGGGAGCGGCAGGCACGAGGCGCCTTCACGGTCCCGGCCCAGGGCGGCGGGGACGACTGGCGGGTGATCACCCTGCTGCTGGAGAGCGCCGGCCGGCCGGGAGCGGGCACAGCCGCTTCCGGCAGTGTCGTGGCGGCCGGTTCGCCGGCGTCGGTCAACGCGACGATCCGGCACCTGGGTGTGTGGATGCTGGTGATCGACTCTCTGGTGCTCGCCCTGTTGGGCATCATCGCCTGGTTCGCCGTGCGGGCCGGACTGCGGCCGCTGCGGCGCATCGAGACGACGGCCGCGGCCATCGCCGGCGGCGATCTGTCCAGCCGGGTACCGGAGCCGGCCACCACCAGCACTGAGCTGGGACGTCTGTCGGCCGCTCTCAACGGCATGCTCGACCGGATCGAGGCCGGGGACGCGGCCCGCGCCGCCACCAACGAGCGCATGCGTGCCTTCCTCGCGGACGCCAGCCACGAACTGCGCACCCCGCTGTTCGGGATCAAGGGCTTCACCGAGCTCTACCGGATGGGCGGCATGCCCGAGCGCGGAGACGTCGACGGGGCCATGAGCCGCATCGAACAGGAGGCGGCCCGCCTCGTGCGGATCGTCGAGGACCTGCTGCTGCTGGCCCGGCTCGACGAGGAGGGCGCCGCCGAGGCGCGCCTGCCGCTGCAGCTCACCCCGATGGACCTGCGCACCCTGGCCGCCGACGCCCTGCACGACCTGCGTGCTCTGGCCCCCGAGCGTCCCGTCACCCTGACCGGCCCGGGTGGCGGCCCGCCCGGCCGCGCCCCGGTGCTCGGTGACGAAACGCGCCTGCGCCAGGTGACCTCCAACCTCGTCGGCAACGCCATCGCCCACACCCCGCCCGGCACCCCGGTCCGTATCGGTGTGGGCACCCTGGAAGGCCGGGCCGTCCTCGAGCTGAGCGACCAAGGGCCCGGGATGACCGCCGAACAGGCCGCCCGCGTCTTCGACCGCTTCTACCGCGCCGACTCCGCCCGCGGCCGGACCCGGATGGGCGGTGCCGGCCTCGGCCTGTCCATCGTCCGCTCCCTGGTGAGCGCGCACCACGGCCGTGTCGACGTCGACACCGCACCCGGCCGGGGAGCCACCTTCCGCATCCTGCTGCCGCTGCACACCGACAGTCCCGCCACCGGTTCCTGAACCGCTCCCCGCCGCGGACCCCGGCTCAGGCCGTCCTGTCCTGCGGCGTGTCCGGCGGGACTTCCCGGGCCCCGGTGCACCGCACGCAGGAGACCTGTACGCAGGGGGCGCCACGCCCGCGGCGCCCTGCTTGATCTCCAGTACACGGGATTGCCGATGCGGCCGACGACACGCACACAGCCGCCCCGCGAGGGCGAGCGACGTTCCCGATACCCCCGTCCCCGGCACCACGCCGGGGACGGCCTCGGACGCGAAGGACTCGGTGATCGCCGCACGAGCAGGGCGTTCTCGGCCGGCCCGTCGTCCGCGGTCACGTGGGCGCCCCGGGCGGCGGTCCTCCGCGTCCTCGGACCGGTCGGGTGCCCGCAGGCGCCGTGGTGCGGGCCGCCGTCGTACTCGGGGTGTCCGGAAGGGACGGGCGATCCTCGCTCCCGGCGATCCGTCAGACCTCGCGCCAGGCCTCCAGGGCCAGTCCCGGCTCGTCCTTGCGGCGGGTCAGGCGCAGGTCGCCGTCCGGGGTGAGGGTGGCGGCGACGACCCGCCCGGCGGCGTCCTCCGCGAGGGCCACCCGGGTGCCCGTCGGCAGGCTCGGCCCGGACTCGGTCCACCACAGGCCCGCCGCCTCCCGCTCGGTCGGGTAGGCCGCGAAGACGACCCGCCCCGAGGCCGAGCGCTGGGCGAGCAGCGTGCAGTCGTGGCCGTCGATGTCACAGCGCAGGGCCGCCACGGGACCCGGGCCCGCCGCGGCGAGCAGGGGCGCCGGTTCCCCGCCCGGCCGCCAGGCGTACAGCATGCCGTCGGGGCCGGAGAAGAACAGGGTGGTGCGCTCCTTGGAGGTGGGCAGCGCGCTCAGCGTGCCGGGCTCGACGTCCACCGGCAGCGGGTCCGCGGCCACGGGACGGGCGCCCGGCTCCTCCTGGATCCAGCGCAGCACCCCCCGCGGGTGGGTGGCGTACAGCTCCACGCGCCCGGACCCGCCCGTGACGGCGACGAGGTGCTCGTGCACCTCGGGGGCCTTCAGGTCGTGCCAGCCGTTCCAGCCGCCCCGCTCCTTCTGGTTGACGGTGTGCACGCCCTTGTCGCGGTTGTGCACGAAGACGTAGGCCCGGCCCTCGGCGTCGACGGCGACCGCGGGCATCCCCGTCCGGTCGCCCTTCTTGTCGGGGTGGCCGATCGGGATCCAGTCCAGGGGCGCGAGCAGCGGCCGGAAGTGCGTGGAGTGCACGAGGCCCGACTCGCCGGGCACGGTGGGCCGCCACGCGACCAGGTGCGCGTAGCCGTCGCTGCCCTGGCCGACCGCCAGTCCGGGACGCAGCTTCTGGTCGCCGCCGACCTTGCGGGGCGCCTCCCAGGGCCCCCCGGGGACGCGCTCGGCGCGGCACAGGACGGCGTCGCCGGACGGCAGGTAGACGGTGAGGCGGCCGTCGCGGCCGCGCAGGAGCCAGTCGCCGTTCACCGGATCACTCTAAGCCGGTGCCCGCGCACACCGCGGCCCGACCCTGCCGGACCGGACCGGCCGGCGGCCGTGGGACCCTGGCGGCATGAACGACACCACCGCCCTGCTCGTCGTCGTCGACGCCGCGAACGTCGTCGGGTCGGTGCCCGACGGCTGGTGGCGGGACCGGCGGGGGGCCGCGGAGCGGCTGCGGGACCGGCTGGCGGCGAAGGGGCTGCCGGGGCACTGCGGCCCCGTGGAGCTGGTCCTGGTGGTGGAGGGCGCGGCGCGGGGGGTGGACTCCGTCCCCGGCGTACGGGTGGAGTCGGCCCCCGGCAGCGGCGACGACCACCTGGTCGACCTGGTCGCCCGGGCGGGTGACCGTCCCGTCCTGGTGGTCACCGCGGACCGGGAGCTGCGCGAGCGGGTGCGGGAGCTGGGGGCGGAGGTGACGGGGCCGCGTGCCGTGCGCGGCTAGGACCTGTCGCCGGACTCCCGTCGTCCGCCCGGAGGGCGGGCCCCGCGGCGCCGGGTGGGCTCTCGGCGGGCCGGGCGCCGGCCCTCGTACGGGGGGGATGTACTCGGGTCTGCGCCCGGTGCGACAGGCGTGCGTGCAGGGCGTCGCGGGGCGGGCGGGAGTCCGACGACCGGGCCTGGGGTCTCTGCCGGGAAGGGGCGGGCGGCTCGGCGGGCACGGCGGCGCGCGTCCGGCCCCGCGCGTGCCCCAGGAGCGGGGCGCACGGGGCCGGAGGCGCAGCGGCTGCCTACCGGACGTCGCCGCCGGGCGGCCCGACCACCTCGTCGGGGGTGGTCTCCGTACGGCGTGCCAGGCGGCTGTGGCCGCGGCCGTACAGGAAGTACACGACGAAACCGATCGCCATCCAGATGGCGAAGCGGATCCAGGTCTCGGCCGGCAGGTTCAGCATCAGCCACAGCGAGGCGCCCACGGACAGGATCGGGATGAACGGCACCCAGGGGGTGCGGAACGCGCGGTGCAGGTCGGGGCGGGTCCTGCGCAGGATGATCACGCTGATCGCGACGATCACGAAGGCGAACAGCGTGCCGATGTTCACCAGCTCGGCCAGTTCGCTCAGGCTGGTGAAGCCCGCCACGATCGCGATGATCACACCAAGCAGGATGGTCGGCCGGTGCGGGGTCTTGAACCGGGGGTGGACGCGGGAGAAGAAGCGGGGCAGCAGTCCGTCGCGGCTCATCGCGAAGAAGACGCGGGTCTGGCCCAGCAGCAGGATCATGCACACCGTGGTCAGGCCGACCGCGGCGCCGAAGCTGATGAAGCCCGCGTACCAGGGGTGGCCGGTGGCCTTGAAGGCGTCGGCGAGCGGGGCCTCCTCGGACAGCCGGGTGTAGTTCTGCATGCCGGTGACGACGATCGACACCGCGACGTACAGCGCCGTGCAGATGAACAGGGAGCCGAGGATGCCGCGCGGCATGTCCCGCTGCGGGTTGCGGGTCTCCTCGGCGGCCGTGGCGACGATGTCGAAGCCGATGAAGGCGAAGAACACCACGGAGGCGGCGGTGAAGATGCCCATGACGCCGAAGTTGGACGGCGCCCAGCCGAAGATCACCTGGATCAGCGGGGAGTCCAGGCTCTGGCCCGCCGCCACGGGCTTCGCCTCGGGGATGAACGGGTCGTAGTTGGCGCCGTTGACGAAGAAGGCGCCGGCGATGATCACGACGAGGACGACGGTCACCTTGATGGCGACGACGACCGAGGTGACCCGGGCGGAGAGCTTCATGCCGAGGACGAGGATGCCGGTGAGCGCCAGCACCAGGAGCGCGGCGAGGATGTCGAAGCTGAAGCCCTCGGCGCCGGTGGGCCCGGTGAGCGCCTCGGGCATCTGCCAGCCCGCGTTGTCCAGCAGTGAGCGGATGTAGCCCGACCAGCCGACGGCCACCACCGCCGTGCCGAGCGCGAACTCCAGGACCAGGTCCCAGCCGATGATCCAGGCGGGCAGCTCGCCGAGGGAGGCGTACGAGAAGGTGTACGCGGACCCGGCGACCGGCACCGTGGAGGCGAACTCGGCGTAGCACAGCGCGGCCAGCGCGCAGACCACGCCGGCCGCGGCGAACGCCAGGGCCACCGCGGGTCCGGCGTTGTTCCTGGCGACCGTACCGGTGAGGACGAAGATGCCGGTGCCGATGATGACACCGACGCCGAAGACGGTCAGGTCCAGCGCGGACAGGGACTTCTTGAGCGCGTGCTCTGGCTCCTCGGTATCGAGGATGGACTGCTCGACCTTCTTCGTCCGGAAGAGGCTGCTGCTCACGGGGGACCTCCCACGCTTGTCGTCCTCGACATGATCGAGAGGGGGCGTAGGCCGTATGCCCCGGCGCGCGTGCGTTCACGCGGATGGGCCGGTCACACCACTGCAAAGAGTAGTGAAACCGGCCCATCCGGACCTTCTGGTTTGCGTCAGTCGCGCGCGGACTCCACGGAGCCGACGGTGTCGGCCGCACCGCGCTCGAACCGGCCGTCCAGCTTGGCGACCAGCCCGGTGACCTGGCGGGCGATGTCGGGCGCGGTCAGCCCGATCTCGGTCAGCACCTCGGCGCGCGAGGCGTGGTCCAGGAAGCGCGGCGGGATGCCGAAGTCGCGCAGCGGGACGTCGACGCCGGCGTCGCGCAGGGCCTGCGCGACCGCCGAGCCGACACCGCCGACGCGGGAGTTGTCCTCGACGGTGACGACCACGCGGTGCTGCTCGGCGAGCGGGGCCATGGCCTCGTCGACGGGCTTGACCCAGCGCGGGTCGACGACGGTGGTGGAGATGCCCTGCCGGTCGAGCAGGGCGGCGACCTCCAGGCACATCGGCGCGAGCGCGCCGACCGAGACCAGCAGCACGTCGGGGCGGTCGGTGCCGGGCTCGCGCAGCACGTCCATGCCGCCGACCCGTCCGACGGCCGGCACGGCGGGGCCGACGGCGCCCTTGGAGAAGCGGACCACGGTCGGCGCGTCCGTCACCTCGACGGCCTCGCGCAGCTGGGCGCGGACCTGGTCGGCGTCGCGCGGGGCGGCCAGGCGCAGGCCGGGCACGACCTGGAGGATCGACATGTCCCACATGCCGTTGTGCGAGGCGCCGTCGGTGCCGGTGATGCCGGCCCGGTCCAGCACGAAGGTCACCCCGCACTTGTGCAGGGCGACGTCCATGAGCACCTGGTCGAAGGCGCGGTTGAGGAAGGTGGCGTACACGGCGAAGACCGGGTGCAGTCCGCCGGTGGCCAGGCCCGCCGCGGAGACGGCGCCGTGCTGCTCGGCGATGCCGACGTCGTAGACCCGCTCGGGGAAGCGCTTGGCGAACTTGTCCAGGCCGACCGGCTGGAGCATGGCGGCGGTGATGGCGACGATGTCCTCGCGCTCCTCGCCGAGCCGGACCATCTCCTCGCCGAAGACGGAGGTCCAGTCGGCGCCGGAGGAGGCGATCGGCAGGCCCGTGTCGGGGTGGATCTTGCCGACGGCGTGGAAGCGGTCCGCCTCGTCCTGGAGGGCGGGCTGGTAGCCGCGGCCCTTCTCGGTCAGGCAGTGCACGATGACGGGCCCGCCGAAGCGCTTGGCGCGGGAGAGCGCCGACTCCAGGGCCTCGATGTCGTGGCCGTCGATCGGGCCGACGTACTTCAGGCCCAGGTCCTCGAAGAGGCCCTGCGGGGCGATGAAGTCCTTCAGGCCCTTCTTGGCGCCGTGCAGGGTGCCGTAGAGAGGCTTGCCGACGACCGGCGTGCGCTCCAGGACCTCCCTGGTGCGGGCCAGGAAGCGCTCGTAGCCGTCGGTGGTGCGCAGGGTCGCGAGGTGGTTGGCGAGGCCGCCGATGGTGGGGGCGTAGGAGCGCTCGTTGTCGTTGACGACGATGACCAGGGGGCGGTCCTTGGCGTCGGCGATGTTGTTCAGCGCCTCCCAGGCCATGCCGCCGGTCAGCGCGCCGTCACCGATGACGGCAACGACGTGGCTGTCGCGCCGGAGCAGCTCGTTGGCCTTGGCCAGGCCGTCGGCCCAGCCGAGGACCGTGGAGGCGTGGGAGTTCTCGATGACGTCGTGCTCGGACTCGGCCTGCGAGGGGTAGCCCGACAGGCCGCCCTTCATCTTCAGCCGGGAGAAGTCCTGCCGGCCGGTGAGCAGCTTGTGGACGTAGGACTGGTGACCGGTGTCCCAGAGGACCTTGTCCTTGGGCGAGTCGAAGACCCGGTGCAGGGCGATGGTGAGCTCCACCACACCGAGGTTGGGGCCGAGGTGGCCGCCGGTCTTGGAGACCGCGTCGACGAGGAAGGTCCGGATCTCCTCGGCCAGCTGGTCCAGCTCCTCCAGGCTGAGCCGGTCCAGATCGCGCGGTCCCCTGATGCGGGTCAGCAACGGCACCCGTGCCTCCTTGCAGTAGAGCTGTTCGAGCTGTCGCCGGGCTTGTCGAGTCTAATGTTCCGCCCCGCCGGAACGTGTCGGGGCGGTGCGTCGTACGTCACGCGGTGGGCTTTACCCATCCCGCGTCCGCACCATGGCACGGCTGTGCCCGGCACCACCGTCGGTGCCGGGCACAGGAGTCGGGGCGGGTGCGGCTAGGCGCGGCCCGCCGTCTTCTGCGTCTTGCGGGTGACCGAGTCGATCACGACCGTGGTCAGCAGCACCGCCGCGGTGATCATGTACTTCACCGGCTCGGCGATGGACTCCAGCTGGAGGCCGTACTGGATGGAGACGATCACCAGGACACCCAGCAGGGCGTTCCAGGTGCGGCCCCGGCCGCCGAAGAGCGAGGTGCCGCCGATCACGGCCGCGGCGATCGCGTTCATCAGCAGGTCACCGGTACCGGCGCTCTGGTTGGCCGAGGCGATCTTGGAGGCCAGGAAGAGGCCGCCGATCGCGGCGAAGCCGCCCGAGATGGCGAAGACCGAGATCCGCACCGCCGTGACGTTGATACCGGCACGCCGGGAGGCCTCGACGCTGCCGCCGAGCGCGAAGATCTTCCGGCCGTACGCGGTGCGCCGCAGCACGAAGTCGGTGGCCACCAGGAAGGCCAGGAAGATCACCGTGGCCAGGGGCAGGCCCTTGTACTGGTTGTACATGAAGGCCGCGGCGAAGGAGACCACCGCGAGCAGTCCGGTGCGCAGCAGCAGGTCGCTGAGCGGCCGGGACGGGATGCCCGCGGCCTCGCGGCGCCGGTTGCCGAGGAACGAGCTCGCGAAGAACACCGCGACGACGACCGCGGCGAGGCCGTAGGCGGCGGCGACGTCCGTGAAGAAGTACGTCGTCAGCTGGCCGATGAGGCCGTCGCTGTCGAGGTTGATCGTGCCGTTCTCGCCCAGGATCTTGAGCATGAAGCCGAGCCAGAACAGCAGGCCGGCCAGGGTCACGGCGAAGGCGGGGGCGCCCAGCACCGCGAAGAAGAAGCCGTGCAGCGCGCCGATGGCCGCGCCGGCGACGACGGCGAACAGCACCGCCACCCACTCGTTCCAGCCCTGGTTCACGGCGAGGACGGCCGCGATGGCGCTGGCCGCGCCGCTGACGGAGCCGACCGAGAGGTCGATCTCGCCGAGCAGCAGCACGAACACGATGCCGACGGAGATCATGCCGGTGCCGACCATCGTGACGGTGATGTCACTGATGTTCTGCGCGGACAGGAACGCCGAGTTCAGGCTCTGGAAGATGACGCAGATGATGACCAGGCCGAGGATGACCGGGAGGGACCCGAGCTCACCGGCCTTCATCTTGCGCTTGAACTCGGTGAGGTAGCCCCCCAGGCCCTGTTCGCGGACCAGCAGGCGGGGGTCGACCGCGGTCACCGCGGCCGCGGCGGCCTCGGGGTTGCCGACGGCGTGCTCGTCCTGCGGCGCCGAGGAGGTCTTCTCGATGCTCACTTGGATACCTCCCCGTTCGTGGTGCGCGACGCACGGCGGGTCACGGCGTTGTCGGTCGCGCCGGTGATGGCGGCGATGATCTCTTCCTGCGAGGTCGTCTTGACCTCGAAGACACCGTTGTTGCGGCCCAGCCGCAGCACGGCGACCTTGTCCGCCACGGCCTTCACGTCGGCCATGTTGTGGCTGATGAGGATGACGGCGTGGCCGCGCTCGCGCAGCCGCTCGACCAGGTCGAGGACCTGGGCGGTCTGCTCGACGCCGAGGGCGGCGGTGGGCTCGTCGAGGATGACCAGCTTGGGCTCGCCGAGCATCGAGCGGGCGATGGCCACGGTCTGGCGCTGACCGCCGGAGAGCGAGGCGATCGGGATGCGCACGCTGGGGATGCGGATCGACAGGGTCTGGAGCAGGTCGCGGGCGCGCCGCTCCATCTCGACCTCGTCGAGGATGCCGCGCCGCTTGATCTCGCGGCCCAGGAACAGGTTGCCGACGACATCGATGTTGTCGCACAGCGCGAGGTCCTGGTAGACGGTCGCGATGCCCAGGTTCTGGGCGTCGTGCGGCCGGCTGATCTGGACGGCCTTGCCTTCCCATTCGATGGCGCCCTCATCGATGGGGTGCACGCCGGCGATCGTCTTGACCAGCGTGGACTTTCCGGCTCCGTTGTCGCCGACCAGGGCGACCACTTCACCGGCGTGGACCTCAAGCTCTACGTCGGTGAGCGCCTGGACGGCACCGAACCGCTTGGAGACCCCGCGCAACGCCAGCACGGGCGTAGCGGACACGTGAACCATCTCCTTCGCCGCCTGACCCGGCGGAAGGTAGTGCAGAAAGTTGGAGGAACGTTCCGTCCGACGCCCCGCGCGAGAGCTTGCGGGGCTGTGGTGGCGCGGGGCGCCGGACGAGTCGTGGGCAGTCGGTCCCGTACGGACTTCCGGTGCCGGGATTCGGGCCGAATTCCGGGGCCGGAGCGGGACCGGTGCTGCTTACTTGATGCCGAGCTTGTCGCAGGCGGACTTGTACTTGCCCGTGCAGATCTCGGCGGCGGTGTAGACGCCGTCCTTGATGACGGTGTCCTTCACGTTGTCCTTGGTCAGCGAGGTGACCGGGACGAGCACGGACGGGACGTCCTTGGCGCTGTCGCTGGAGACCTTGTCCTTGGCGATGGAGCCCAGGTCCTCACCCTTGGCGAGCGCGACGGCCATCTCGGCGGCGGCCTCGGCCTCGGGGGCGTACGGCTTGTAGACGCTCATGAACTGCTCACCGGCGATGATGCGCTGCACCGCGGCGAGTTCGGCGTCCTGGCCGGTGACCGGGATGTCACCGATGCCGGCGGCCTTCAGGGCGGTGATGATGCCGCCCGCCATGCCGTCGTTGGCGGAGTAGACACCGTCGATCTTGCCCTTGCCGAGCGCCGAGATCGCCGCCTCCATGTTGGCGTTGGCGTTGTCCGGCGACCACTCCTTGGTGTCGTACTCCTTGCCGATCTTCACCTTGCCGTCGAGGGCCTCGTGGGCGCCCTTCTTGAACTGGGCGGCGTTCGGGTCGGTGACCGACCCGTTCATCATGACGATCTGGCTGTCCTTGGCCTTGTCGCCCAGCTGCTCGAGGAGGGCCTTGCCCTGGGTGCGGCCGACCTCGACGTTGTCGAACGAGGTGTAGGCGCTGATCGGTCCCTCGGCCAGGCGGTCGTACGCGACGACCTTGATGCCGGCGTCGACGGCCTTCTGCACGGAGTTCTTGATGGCCTTGGCGTCGACCGCGTCCAGGATCAGCACGTCCACCTTGCTGGTGATCATCGTGTCGACCTGCTGGGCCTGGAGGCTGGCGTCCTGGCGGGCGTTGTTGTACTGGATCTGCGCCTTGTTGTCCGTCAGCTCCTTGATCTTGCCTTCGATCAGCGGGCGGTCGAACTTCTCGTAGCGCGCGGTCTTGTTCTCCGGCAGCAGCAGACCGACCTTGATGTTGTCGCCCTTGGCGGCGGAGCCGGTGGCCTCGCCGCCGTCGCCGCCGGACTCCTTGGCGCTGCCACAGGCGGCCAGCGAGACGGCCAGCGCGCTCGAGGCGATGGCAACGGCGGCACGACGCATACGCGTGTTCACTTCAGAAACCTCCCTGACGAGGCCGCGTCGTTGCGGCCGAGGTGGCTGGAAGTCAACTCGGCCGCACGTACGACGTCAAGAAGTAAATCCTTAACGAGATGGCAACGGTGCCATCCGTTCTCTAAGTGAAGGCAGGGGTGGCCGCATGGAGCGTGCCGTCCAAAAGGGTTGAATCACCCATCTCACTGAGGGCCAGAGCAAGTGCTCCCAGCACTTCCGCGCGGCCACCGAGCGCCCCGGGGAGAACGGAGAGCTGACGTGCCGCACTGGGGATCGCATAGCGGCCGACGGACTCCCGGATCGGCCCGAGCACCAGCTCGCCGGCCTCGGCGAGATCACCGCCCAGGACGACCCGGCTCGGGTTCAGCAGGTTGCACAAATTGGCCACTCCACTGCCGATGTGGCGGCCGACGTCGGCGATCACCCGACGGCAGCCCGGGTCGCCCTCCCGCGCCAGCCGTACGACACCCTCCATCGTGAGGTCGGTGCCGTGACTGGACTGGAGGAGCGGGAGCACGTAGCGCGCCGCCGCGAAGGTCTCCAGACAGCCTCGATTGCCGCAGCGGCAGACGGGACCGGACTCGTCAAGTGTAATATGCCCTATTTCACCCGCCGTGCCCCCCGGGCCGCGGTAGATCTTCCCGTCGATCACCAGCCCCGCGCCGACACCGCTGGCGACCTTGATGTACGCCAGGTCGCGCACGCCCCGGCCGCCGCCCCAGACCATCTCGCCCAGGGCGCCGAGGTTGGCGTCGTTGTCCACGTGCACCGGCACGCCGAGCCGCCCCCGCAGCTCCTCGGCGGGCTTGGTGCCGGTCCAGCCGGGCAGGATGGCGGTCGAGCCCAGTGTTCCGGACTCCACGTCGATCGGGCCGGGCACGCCGAGCCCCACGCCGGCGATCTTGGCGCGATCCACGCCGGTCGCCTCGATCAGCCGGTTGACCAGCTGTTCCGCCCGGTCGAAGCCCTGGGCGGAGGAGGCGTCGACGTCCAGCGGCTCGGACTCCTCGGCGAGCACCTGGTGGGCGAGGTTCCCGATCGCGACCCGCAGATGCGCGTGGCCGAAGTCCACGCCGATGACGATGCCGGCGTCCCCGCTCAGCGACACGCTGCGGGCCCGGCGGCCCCCCGCCGAGGTCGGCGTGACCTCGACCGTTCCGCCCTCCTTGAGCTCCCGGACGATGTTGGAGACCGTGGCCGCGGACAGGCCCGTCGTCCTCGCGATCTCGGCCTGGGTGAGGGAACCCGCCAGGCGGACGGCACGTACGACCCGCTCCAGGTTGGCTCGGTGCAGCGACGACTGCGACCCCGGAGTCTCCACGACGACCTCCTGCGCGCGGGACCGCTTCGATGAGGCCCCGTCCATGTCCAACTAGTGAACTCTAAGCTGAGCTGTTCGGGTTGCCTCCCGTCAAGAGGTTGAACTGTTTCCACGTCCGTGCCCCCGCGCGCTCCCGCCGCCCCCGGCGGCGGGAGCGGCGTGTGCGCGGACGGTCGCGCAGCGCTACGCGGACCCCGGTCGCCAAGGGCCGGACCCCGCCGGCTCCCCCGCCGCGCGGCGCGGGGTGAGCAGGGGTTTCACCGGCCTGGCGGGACGGGCGCGGGATCCGGGCCCGTTCGTGCGAACGGGTGAGGAGCGACTCGTGCGGCGCGCCCGGAGCGCGGTCCCCGCACCCGGGCGGCGGACGGACGGAGCGCAGGGCGTGGTGGCCGCGGTCACGCCGCCCGGGTGTGCGCCACGGCCTCTCGCGCGGGCCGCCGACGGGCGGCCGGCACGGGCCGCGGCGGCGGTCGCGCGCGCCGGAGCGGCCGCCGGCCGCTACTTCAGCGCGCCCGCCGTCAGGCCCTGGACGACCTGCCGCTGGAAGACGATGTACGCGGCGAGCACCGGCAGCATGGCCATCACCAGGCCGGCGAAGAGGCCGGACCAGTCGCCCTTGTAGCCCTGGCTGACGGCGAGCTGCACCAGGCCCTGGGTCAGCACGCGCTGGTCCGGTTCGGTGTTGAGGACCGTGGGCAGCATGTA
This sequence comes from Streptomyces sp. NPDC052701, assembly GCF_040678355.1. Taxonomy (NCBI): domain Bacteria; kingdom Bacillati; phylum Actinomycetota; class Actinomycetes; order Kitasatosporales; family Streptomycetaceae; genus Streptomyces; species Streptomyces sp. NPDC052701. The sequence continues at coordinate 136,233 of NZ_JBFATO010000009.1, read as the reverse complement.
CTGGTTCCACTGGCCCAGGAAGTTGAAGATGCCCACGCTGATCAGGCCGGGCCTGGCCATCGGCAGCATGATCTGGAAGAACGTCCGGCTGTGCGAGGCGCCGTCGACGAAGGCCGCCTCCGCCACCGAGGTGGGCAGGGTGCGGAAGAACGCGGTCAGGAAGAACACCGTGAACGGCAGCGAGTAGGCGATGTACACCAGGATCAGGCCGTGGATGCTGTTCAGCAGGCCCATGTTGTTCACGACGTAGAACAGCGGGACCAGGGCCAGCATGACCGGGAAGCTCATGCCGCCGATGAACAGGTAGTAGACGAAGCGGTTGCCCGGGAAGTCGAAGCGGGCCAGCACGTAGGCCGCCATGGAGCCCAGCACCAGCGTGCCGGCGAGGGAGCCCGCCACCACCAGGACGGTGTTGAGGAAGTAGTCGCTCATGTTGGCCTCGGTCCAGGCCCGCGACCAGTTGTCGAGGTGCAGCTCGTCCGGCAGCGACCAGGGCGAGGAGAAGATGGACCGGTCGTCCTTGAAGGACGTCATCACCGCCCACAGCAGTGGCATGACCACCATGAAGGCCCACAGGACCAGGATGCCGTGGGAGAAGGCGTTGAGGACCGTGCCCTCCTTCTTCTTCCCGGGGGGCGGGGCGGCCCGGGGGCCGGTCTTGGTGACGTGCGCACCGGATTCGGCCGGTACGGGAGCGGAGGTCTCGGTCGTCTTCATCGGGATCAGTACTCCAGCCGCTCGCGCCGCCCCAGCCGCATCACGGCCGCGGCGAAGGCCAGCGTCACGACGAGCAGGGCGACGCCGATGGTGGTGGCGTAGGCGGCCTGCCCGTCACGGAACGCCTTCTGGTACACGTACAGGACCATGACGGTGGTCGAGTAGTCGGGGCCGCCGGGCCCGGTCGTCATGATCTGCACGACCGCGAACGACTCGGCGCCCAGGGCCAGGATGCCCATGTAGACCCAGCCGGACTGCACGGTGTCCCACAGCAGCGGCAGGGTGACCCGGAAGAAGGTGGTGGCGCGGCCCGCCCCGTCCAGCAGGGCGGCCTCGTACAGCTCCGCCGGGATGGAGGCCATCCCGGCGGAGAAGAGGACCACGAAGAAGCCGACCGTGGACCACACGAGCACCGCCATCACGGCCCACAGGGCCAGGTCCGGGTCCCCCAGCCAGAGCGGCTGGACGCCGTCGAGCCCGATGGCGCGCAGCACGGAGTTGATCGCGCCGCTCTCCGGGTTGTAGGCGAAGGTGAACAGCAGCGCGACGATGGCGATGGACAGCACCTGCGGGAAGAAGTACACGATCTTGTAGAAGGAGGAGCCGCGGACGCCGGAGACGACCGGGCCGCCCCTCCTCCTGCGCCCGCCCACATTGATCATGAAGGCGAAGAACAGCGCCAGGCCGATCGTCACCAGCGGCAGCAGGAGCGCGAACAGCAGACTGTGCTGCAGCGATTTCCAGAAGATCGTGTCGTCGAGCATCCGGCGGTAATTGCCGAACCCGACCATCTCGAATTCGGGGCTCAGGCCGGTCCAGTCCGTGAACGAGTAGTAGATGGACTGCACGAACGGCCAGACCACGAAGAGCGCGTACAGCCCCAGGGGCAGCGCCAGGAATCCCACGATGAACCGGTACTTGCCGTGCTGCATCGCCACTCCGGTGCCGTCACTGGTGCTTGTAGTGCTTGATGGAGGAATCCTTCGCGGTCTCGTCGGCGAATCGCTGGATCTTCTTGACCGCCTCGGCCGGGGTGAGGCGGCCGGCCATCATCTCGCCGATGCCGGAGACACCGATCTTCTCCTTCTGCAGCTGTACGTACCAGTCCTGGAGCCGCGGGTTCACCACGTTGTCACCGGCCTTCTCCAGCGCCGCGACACCGGATTCCAGACCGGGGGTGAGCGTGAGGCCGTCGGTGCCGCCGTCATAGGCGGTCAGGGACTTCACCTTGCGGGTGAAGTTCTTCGAGGACGCCTCGCTGAGCATGATGCGCAGCTGCTCCATGGCGCCCTCGGCGTTCTTCGCCCCGGCCGGGACGACGAAGGGCTCGCCGCCGGAGGCCCAGATGGTGCCGAAGGGCATTTTGTCGGAGGAGTCCAGTCCGGTGGGCGCGGAGACGGCCAGGTCGAAGTCGCGCGGGATGACGCTGGCCGACTCGTTCTCCACCCAGGAGCCGTTCGGGAGGAACAGGGCCTTGCCCTGGGCCCAGGCGGTCTGCGACTGGATGTGGTCCAGGCCGGGGGTGCCCTTGAGGACGTAGCCCTTCCTGTAGAGCTCGTAGTAGGCGTCGAAGCACGCCTTGACCGCCGGGTGCTTCCAGGCGTTCGGCTCCAGGTTGTCGATGGCGTCGAGCACCTCGCGGCCGCCGACCTTGCCGATCATCGGGTACAGCGAGAAGGGGACGTAGTACGGGTACTTGCCCGCGTACGTCCAGCCCGCCATGCCCTTCTTCCTGGCCTTCTCGCAGACCCTGAGCATCTGGTCCCAGGTCTCGGGGTACTGCTCGTCGAGCGAGTCCAGGGCCTTTCGCGAGTACCAGACGCCGTAGACCGTGTAGGCGTAGTAGAGGATCCAGACCTTCTCGCCGTCGAACCGGCCCATCTCCACGATGCCGGGGCGCAGTGTGTCGCGGACCTTCTTGTCCGGGTCGTCGTAGGAGGGGGCGTCCAGCAGCGGGGTGAGGTCGGAGAGCTGGTTCTTGCCGACCAGGACGCCCATGTCCATCTGCTCGGCGCCGGAGTTGTCGATGAGGTCGGGCGGATCGCCCTGGTTGAAGCGCGGCTGGAGGGTGGACTGGATCTTCTGGGTGGCGGAGAACTTCACCTTCGCCCCGGGGAAGTTCTTCTCGTAGATCCTCACGGCGTCCTCGGCGTACTCCCTGCCGAATCCGCCGTCGAAGAGGACGAATTCCATTCCCGCGGTCCCGTTGACCCCGAGCGGGTTCTTCGCGGTCTTCTCGCCCGCTTTCGCCCTGTCCCCGTTTCCGTCGCCGCCGCCGCTGGCGCACGCGGACAGGAAGCCCGCCGCCGGTACGGACATCAGGCCGAGCGCGGCGGACCGTTTGATCAGATCGCGCCGGCCGGCCCCCGCCGGGCCGTTGCCGCCGGTGCCGTGACTCCCTGCGGAAGTGGATCCCATGCTCAAGTCCTCGCCTTCTCCAGGACTCAGGCGGTGAACCGGATCCTTCCCGGCACCGCGATCGGGTCAAGCTGGGTCGTGCAGAACGTGCGGCTCGTGCGCGGGGGTGTGTCGTGCGGAACGCGCGAGATATCGGTACGTGCTCTTCGAATGCTGTGAGAATGCCCCGGATCGCCGACAGGTATAGTCCACCTCCCGCCAACGGAGCAAGATCGAATACAAGACCGGCCCCGGGTCTTTTCCGAGTCGAGACCTCGCGGGCATATGAGCGGCCTGCGTATCGCTTGCCGGGAAAGTCCCTTGCTCGGCTCCCGGGGGCCACAGTCAACACCCTTGACATCAATCGCCACTTGACCCACTACTTGGTCCTGCGCATCGAAGGTGACAACGTTGTCCGACGCGCAGGGAGGGCACGCGTATGCAGCGCAGAGTGGTGCGGCACAGACAGGGTCCGGCGGTCGTCGCGGCGACCGCCTTTGCTTTGGCCCTGGGTTCACAGGGCGTGGCGGTCGCCCTGCCGGAGGCTCCCGCGGCCGACCGGGAGTTCGCCTCCTCCTTCGAGGCGGACGACCCGGCTCCGGACTGGCTGAACACCGTCGACACGGCCCCGGACGGCAGCAAGCGGGCCCTGGGGGTGGACGGCGGCTACAGCAGCGGCATCCCGGGCAACGTCACCGACCACGTCACCGACGTGCGGGCCAACGGCGAGAACACGGGCGCCGGCGAGGTCAAGGAGAACCTGGCCGACGGCGAGCCGAGCACCAAGTGGCTGGTCTTCCAGCCCACCGGCTGGGCCGAGTTCGACCTGGACAAGCCGGTCAAGGCGGTGCGTTACGCTCTGACGTCGGCCAACGACCACGACGAACGCGACCCGAAGGACTGGACCCTGAAGGGCTCCGCCGACGGCAAGGACTGGAAGACCCTCGACACCCGGTCGGGGGAGACCTTCCCCGAGCGGTTCCAGACGAAGACGTACGACATCGCGGAACCCGCCGAGTACCGGCACTTCCGCCTGGAGGTCTCCGGGAACAACGGCGGGGACGTCCTGCAACTCGCCGACGTGCAGTTCTCCACGGGCGGCGGCGACGGGCCCGTCCCGCAGGACATGCTCTCCCTGGTCGACCGCGGCCCGAGCGGCTCACCGACGGCGAAGTCGGGCGCCGGGTTCACCGGAAAGCGTGCCCTGCGCTACGCCGGACGGCACACCGCCGACGGGCGGGCGTACTCGTACAACAAGGTCTTCGACGTGAACGTGGCCGTCGGCCGCAACACCCGGCTGTCGTACCGCGTCTTCCCGTCGATGGCGGACGGCGACCTGGACTACGACGCCACCCACGTGTCGGTCGACCTGGTCTTCACGGACGGCACCCGGCTGAGCCGGCTCGGCGCCACCGACCAGCACGGCTTCCCGCTGACCCCGCAGGGGCAGGGGGCGTCCAAGGTGCTCTACGTCAACCAGTGGAACAACGTCCTCTCCCGGATCGGGTCGGTCGCGGCCGGCAGGACCGTCGACCGGATCCTCGTCGCGTACGACTCCCCCAAGGGCCCGGCGAAGTTCCGCGGCTGGCTGGACGACGTGACGATCCGGTCCGTGGCGCCCGAGAAGCCCAAGGCGCACCTGTCGGACTACGCGGTCACCACCCGCGGCACGAACTCCAGCGGCGGCTTCTCGCGCGGCAACAACTTCCCCGCCACCGCCGTGCCGCACGGCTTCAACTTCTGGACGCCCGTGACCAACGCGGGCTCGCTGAGCTGGCTGTACGACTACTCCCGCGGGAACAACGCGGACAACCTGCCCACGATCCAGGCGTTCAGCGCGAGCCACGAGCCGAGCCCCTGGATGGGTGACCGGCAGACCTTCCAGGTGATGCCGTCGGCCGCGCCGGGCACCCCGGACACCGGCCGTGAGGCCCGGGAACTGGCGTTCCGGCACGAGAACGAGACCGCCCGGCCGTACTACTACGGGGTCCGCTTCGAGAACGGGCTGAAGGCCGAGATGGCGCCCACGGACCACGCGGCGGTGCTGCGCTTCACCTACCCGGGCGACGACGCGAGCGTGCTGTTCGACAACGTCACCGACCAGGCCGGGCTGACGCTCGACCGGGAGAAGGGCGTCGTCACCGGCTACTCGGACGTGAAGTCCGGGCTGTCGGCGGGCGCGACCCGGCTCTTCGTGTACGGCGTGTTCGACAAGCCGGTCGTCGAGGGCTCCTCCAGCGGCGTCAAGGGCCATCTGCGCTTCGACGCGGGCGAGGACCGCACGGTGACCCTGCGCCTGGCGACCTCCCTGATCAGCGTCGACCAGGCCGAGGACAACCTCCGCCAGGAGATCCCCGACGGCACCTCCTTCGAGACGGTCGAGAACCGCGCCCAGCGGCAGTGGGACCGGCTGCTCGGCAAGGTCGAGGTGGAGGGCGCCACACCGGACCAGCTGACGACGCTGTACTCCAGCCTGTACCGGCTGTACCTGTACCCCAACTCCGGCTTCGAGAAGGTCGGCGGCAAGCACCGCTACGCCTCGCCCTTCTCCCCCATGCCCGGCCCCGACACGCCGACGCACACCGGCGCCAAGATCGTGGACGGCAAGGTGTACGTGAACAACGGCTTCTGGGACACCTACCGCACGACCTGGCCCGCGTACTCGCTGCTGACGCCCACCCGGGCCGGCGAGCTGGTGGACGGGTTCGTGCAGCAGTACAAGGACGGCGGCTGGACCTCGCGCTGGTCCTCCCCCGGGTACGCCGACCTGATGACGGGCACCTCCTCGGACGTGGCATTCGCGGACGCGTACGTCAAGGGCGTCGACTTCGACGCGAAGGCGGCGTACGACGCGGCCGTGAAGAACGCCACCGTCGTGCCCCCGGCATCGGGCGTGGGCCGCAAGGGCATGGCGACCTCGCCGTTCCTCGGCTACACGAGCACCGAGACGCACGAGGGCCTGTCGTGGGCGCTGGAGGGCTACCTCAACGACTACGGCATCGCGCGGATGGGCCGCAAGCTGTACGAGGAGACCGGCGAGAAGCGCTACCGGGAGGAGTCGGAGTACTTCCTCGACCGCGCCCGGGACTACGTGAACCTCTTCGACACCGAGGCCGGTTTCTTCCAGGGCCGCGACGCCCAGGGCGACTGGCGCGTGGAGTCGTCCAAGTACGACCCGCGGGTGTGGGGCCACGACTACACCGAGACCAACGGCTGGGGCTACGCCTTCACCGCCCCGCAGGACAGCCGCGGCCTGGCCAACCTCTACGGCGGCAGGAAGGGCCTCGCCCAGAAGCTCGACGCGTACTTCTCCACGCCCGAGACGGCCTCCCCGGAGTTCGTCGGCTCCTACGGCGGTGTCATCCACGAGATGACCGAGGCGCGGGACGTGCGGATGGGCATGTACGGGCACTCCAACCAGGTCGCCCACCACGCGATCTACATGTACGACGCGGCCGGGCAGCCCTGGAAGGCGCAGCAGAAGGTCCGCGAGGTGCTCTCCCGGCTGTACGTCGGCAGCGAGATCGGGCAGGGCTACCACGGCGACGAGGACAACGGCGAGCAGTCGGCCTGGTACCTGTTCTCCGCGCTGGGCTTCTACCCGCTGGTGATGGGCAGCGGCGAGTACGCCATCGGCTCCCCGCTCTTCGAGAAGGCGACCGTGCACCTGGAGAACGGCCGCGAGCTGGTGGTGAAGGCGCCGGACAACAGCGCGCGCAACGTGTACGTGCAAGGGCTGAAGGTCAACGGCCGCACCTGGTCGAAGACGTCCCTGCCCCACTCGCTGATCGCCCGCGGCGGCGTCCTGGAGTTCGACATGGGCCCGCGCCCGTCGGCCTGGGGCACCGGCAAGGACGCGGCGCCCGTCTCCATCACCCGGGACGACGAGGTGCCTGCTCCGCGCGCGGACGTCCTGGAGGGGGACGGCGCCCTGTTCGACGACACGTCCGCCACGAGCGCGGCCGTGACCACCGTGGACCTGCCGGTCGACGGGCGCACCGAGGCCGTGCAGTACACCCTGACGTCCTCCGACCGGGCGAAGGCACCGGCCGGCTGGACGCTGCAGGGCTCCTCGGACGGGACCTCCTGGAAGACCCTGGACCGGCGCTCGGGCCAGTCCTTCGCCTGGGACCGGCAGACCCGCGCGTTCTCCGTGGGATCCCCGGGTACGTACGAGAGGTACCGCCTGGTCCTGGACGCCGAGGCGACCGTGGCGGAGGTCGAACTGCTCTCCTGAACCGCCGAGTTGGGGGACGTCATGCCGCTTCTTCCCGTGCCCGTGCCGCCCGGGGGCGTCGATCCCGCCTGGCTGCCGCCGGCGGCGTTCCGGCCGCTCGGGACGCGGCGGACGCTGATCCGCGGGTCGCATCCGCTGGTGGACACGGTGCACGGGGAGGTGGCCGCCGCCTGCGCCCGGTTCGGAGGTCGTGTCGTACGCGACCCCGAGCCGGGCGCGGCGCCGTACGACCTGGTGCTCGACCTGGGCGGCGGCGGGGGCGAGGCGTTCTCGTGCGCGCGCCGGGAGGGGACGACCACCGTCACCGGGTCCGGCCCGGCCGGGCTGCTGTACGGCCTGTTCCACGTCGTGCGGCTCGGCGAGGCGGCGTTCCGCGGCGAGCGCGCGCCCGAGGCGCACCGCCCGGCGGTGGCCCTGCGGATGCTGGACCACTGGGACAACGTGGCCGTGCACCCGGTCATGGGCCAGGTGGAGCGGGGGTACGCGGGCGGCTCCCTGTTCTGGGCGGACGGCCGGGTGCGCGGTGACCTGGAGCGGGTGCGGGCGTACGGCAGGCTGCTCGCGGCGTGCGGGATCAACGCCGTCGCCGTCAACAACGTCAACGTCCACCGGACCGAGGCGCACCTGCTGACCGACCGGATCGGTGAAGTGGCCCTCCTCGCGGACGCGTTGCGGCCGTACGGCGTGCGGACCCACCTGTCGGTGACCTTCGCCGCGCCGCTGGTGCTCGGCGGGCTGCCCACGGCCGATCCGCTGGACGGCGCGGTGCGCGCGTGGTGGGCGCGGGCGGCCCGGCGGGTGTACGAGGCGATCCCGGACTTCGGCGGGTTCGTCGTGAAGGCCGACTCCGAGGGCCGGCCGGGCCCGTTCGCCTACGGCCGCACCCACGCCGACGGCGCCAACCTGCTGGCCGACGCGCTCGCGCCGTACGGCGGCACGGTGCACTGGCGGGCGTTCGTCTACGACCACCGCCAGGACTGGCGGGACCGCACCACGGACCGGGCCCGGGCCGCCTACGACCACTTCGTGCCGCTGGACGGGGCGTTCGCGCCGAACGCGGTGCTCCAGGTCAAGCACGGGCCGATGGACTTCCAGGTGCGCGAGCCGGTCTCCCCGCTGATCGGCGCGGTGCCGCGCACCCGGCTGGCGGTGGAGGTGCAGGCCACGCAGGAGTACACCGGGCAGCAGCGGCACGTGTGCTGGCTGGGCCCGATGTGGAGCGAGGTGCTGCGCTTCCGGCCCCGGGGGGCGAGTGTCGGCGAGCTCGCGCGAGGCGGGCTGGTGGCGGTGTCCAACGCCGGCGACGACCCGTTCTGGACCGGGCACCCGCTGGCCCAGGCGAACCTGTACACCTTCGGACGGCTGGCCTGGCAGCCGGACGCGGATCCCCGCCGGATCCTCGACGAGTGGATCGGGCTGACCCACCCGGACGCTCCCGAGCGGCTGGCCGCCGGGCTGCACGCCGTGCTCGACGGGTCGTGGCGGACGTACGAGAAGTACACCGCGCCGCTCGGCGTCGGCTTCATGGTGCAGCCGGGGCACCACTACGGGCCGAGCGTGGACGGCTACGAGTACAGCCCCTGGGGCACGTACCACTTCGCCGACCGGGACGGGGTCGGCGTCGACCGCAGCGCGGCGACCGGCACCGGGTACGCGGCGCAGTACGCCGGGCCGTGGGCCGAGGTCTACGAGTCGCCGGACACCTGCCCGGACGAGCTGCTGCTGTTCTTCCACCACGTGCCCTACGGGCATGTGCTGCACAGCGGCAGGACCGTGATCCAGCACATCTACGACACCCACTTCGAGGGCGTGACGGAGGTGGAGGAGGCGTGCCGGACCTGGGCCTCGCTCGCCGGCCTGGTGGATCCGGCGCGCCACGCGCGGGTCTCGGAGCTCTACCGCGAGCAGCTGCGCTGCGCCCGGGAGTGGCGCGACCAGGTCAACAGCTACTTCCTGCGCAAGTCGGGGGTGCCGGACGAGCGGGGGCGGCCCGTCTACTGAGGTCCGCCGAGGGCGCCCGGCGCAGGGCGGCCACGCCCGGGGGCCGAGGACCAGGAGGCCGCTCCGCTCCGCCCGTCCGCCGGTGAACAGGCCGGTGACGGTGGCGGTGGCGATGGCCGGGCGGACCCGGCGATCCTCGTCCCGTACCTCCTCGGGCCACTGCTCGGGGTTGCCGTCGCCGCTGTAGGGGGTCTTCGGGCGCGGGGCGCGGTCATGCGGTGAAGTCCTCCTGGGTCTCGGCGATCACCGGGCGGCTGCTGTGCAGCAGGGACAGCAGCAGCGGCGCGGCCAGCAGGGCGGGCAGGGCCTCGGTGAACAGGGCGGTCGACGCGGCCACCAGGACGAGCAGCGAGGCGGCGCCGAGGGTGGCGCGGCCGTGCCGCAGCAGGAAGTACGCGGCGAGGCGGGCGGTGTCGCGGGCCCGGAAGGCGAACAGCGAGGTGAGGACGAGCGCGTGCGCGCCCCACAGGAGGCAGCCGGCGCCGACGAGCACCAGCAGCGCGGCCCACCAGCCGGGCAGGCCGGTGGCGGGGAAGTGCGTGAGCGTGACGGCGATGACGGTGAGCCAGCCGAGCAGGGGCGTCCACAGGGCCAGGGCCGGCCGGGCGTTGAGCCGCCAACCGCGCCGGAAGGCGCGGGCGGGGTGCAGGTCGGTGAGGTCGCGGCCGCGGTGGTGCAGGGCGTAGAGGGCGGCGGAGGCGGCCGGGCCCAGCGGCAGCAGGCAGAGGGCGGCCAGGGGCGTGTTGGAGGGGTCGGGGCCGAGGAGGAGCAGGCCCGCGAGCCCCGGTGAGGCGGCGAGCAGCAGCAGCGCCTGCACGGTGACGAGGGTGTGGACCAGGGCGGCGGCGCGGGAGAGGGCTCCGGAGCCGAAGCCGCCGGTGCGGGCGGCGGCCCTCACGGCGCCTGCCCGCCGAGCAGCCGCCGCTCGTCCCACCAGGGCGGGGTCTCGTCGTCGACGGGGGTCAGCTCGACGAGGGTGACCTCGTGGCGGCCGAGCGTCAGCGGCAGGTCGACGCGGCCGCCGTCGGCCGTCAGCCGCCGGTGGTCGCGCGCGGGTTCGGCGGCCTCGTGCAGGACGTCGATCTGCCGGGGCCGCGGCGACCGCGGGCTGCCCATGTGCCGCCAGGCCGCGTACGCGTTGCCCCGCTCCTCGTCCACGGACGAGCGGCGCAGGAACACCTCCCCCCTGTCTCCCCCGCTCCCCCCGCTCACCGGTACCGACAGGCGCAGGGCGTGCCGGTCCGGGCCGGGTGTCGCGCCGGTCGGGTCGACGGGCGCCCAGGCCAGCACGGTGACCCGGCCGTCGGGATGGCGGGTGACCAGGTGGTCGTCGCCGCGTGCGAGCAGGTCCTCCCCCATGCGGGCCATGAACGCGTACAGGTGGTACGCCGGTTTCCTCACCTGCCGGTGGGTGAGCAGTCCGAAGCCGCCGTGGAAGAGGGCGGTCGGCACGCCGGTCTCCTCGAAGACGTCGCTGAACGTCCAGTACGAGAAGGAGTCGGCCAGGTCGCCGCCGGCCGCCACCACCGGGGCCAGGTACGCCGCGTGGAAGGCGGTGTCGTGGACCGGGTTGTCGGGCCGGTAGGAGGAGTTGAACTCCGTGATGTGGACGGGGACCCCGCCGAGGGCCGTGCCCTCAAGCGCCCGGCGCGGCGCGGCGAACTGGTCGAGCAGCGCGCCCGCCGGGGCCAGGGTCTGGTGGACGCCGAACGGGACGTGCTGCGCGGGCCCGGAGGTGTAGGCGTGCCGCGAGACGAAGTCGACGGGGACCCGCCGGCGCTCGGCGAACTCGGCGAACCGCTCCAGCCACCCGTCCGCGGCGGGCGACAGGGCCGGCCCGCCGACCTGCAGCTCCGCGTCGACCTCCTTGACGGCGTGCGCGGTCGCCTCGTACAGCCGGTGGTACGCCCGTTCGTCCGCGCCCTGCCAGAACTCGGGCAGGTCGGGTTCGTTCCACACCTCGATCGGCCAGGTGCGCACCTCGGCGGGGCCGTAGCGGTCCACCAGGTGCGCGAGGACGGCGCGGACCAGCTCGGCCCACTCCCGGTGGGAGCGGGGCGGGGTGACGTTGCCCCGCCACCAGAACACGGTCTGCTCGCCGGAGGCCAGCTCCGCGGGCATGAAGCCCAGTTCCAGGAAGGGGCGGACGCCGAGCTCCAGGTACGCGTCGACGACCTGGTCGACGTAGGTGAAGGAGTGCCGGACGCGGCGGGTGCCCCGCCAGTCGTGGGGGCGGTGCACGCCCATGCCGTCGCTGAGCAGGCCGTGCCCGCGGATGTGCCGGAAGCCGATCTCGCGCTGGAGGAGTTCCAGCGATTCCTGGTAGTCGCGGCGCAGGGCGAGGTCGAGGCGGCCGGTGCCGACGCAGTGGCGCCAGGCGGCGGTCAGCCGGCCGGCCGGCTGACCGGGGACGCGGATCACCCGTTCTCCTTCTCGAAGCGTTCGCGGGCCTTGTTGTGCAGGTCGACGAACTGCCGCATGTTCTTCGCCTTCAGCTCCGAGACGTAGGCGTCCCACTCGGACAGCGGGCGCTTGCCGAGGACGAACCCGAGCATGTTCCGGGTGACGTGGTCCCTGAGCGGCGTCTCCCAGAGGGAGGCCTGTTCCTGTTCCACGGACCGCAGCGGGTGGGCCGGTCCGACGGGGAGCTGCTCGCGCCGGGCCATGGCCTCCTTGAATTTCTTTTCGTCCGGGCCGAACGAGGAGGAGACCAGTTCCCAGCTGCCGCCGTAGGTGAAGACGCCGTTGAAGAAGCCGTAGTCCTTCTGCAGGTCCTCGGGGGCGTCCGGGTCGGAGCCCATGAGGCTGATGCCGTCCTTGAGCCGGTACCGGCCGCCGGAGCGGGTGTGGGTGACGCCCTCGACGCCCCACTTGGCGAACCGCTGGCCCTCGTCCGAGTACCAGAGCCAGTCCACGAACTGCATCATCGCGACGAAGGCGTCGCTCTTGAGCGCCTCGCTGGAGATCATGACGCCGTTCTCCAGCCGGGCACCGCCCATCACCACCGGGCCGGCGGGCCCGAGCGGCACCGGGACCATCTCGATCCTCGCGCCCTCGACCTGCTTTCCGAGGTTGTAGCGGTAGTTCTGCACCAGCTCCTGGGGGTTGGCGCTGATCGCGAAGGACTTCTGGCCCAGCAGTTTCTGCACCGCCTCCTCGTCGCTCTGGGTGAAGCTCTCCGGGTCGACCAGCTTCTCGGCGACCAGTTTGCGCACGTACTCGATCATCTGCCGGAAGGCGTCGGTGGCGCCGGTGAAGACGAACTCCTTCGCGTCCGCATCCCAGCTGATGTTGTCGTACGTCCAGCCGGCCCTGACCCCGTACGCCTGGCCGAGGTAGCTGAACAGCGCGGCGGCCGGGTAGGGCGTGTTCCTGCTCCAGCGGTCGGAGAAGGGGTAGCGGTCCGGGTACTCCGCCCTGATCGCCCGGAAGACCTCGTACACCTCGTCCCAGGTGGCGGGCAGGCTCAGGCCCAGCCGGTCGAGGACGTCCGTGCGCAGCGCCAGCGAGTAGTCGGACCTGATCTTCTCGTGCAGGCCGGGCAGCAGGTAGAACCTGCCGTCGGCCTGGCGGATGGAGTCGATCTCCGGCTCCATCCGCCACTTCCTGACCTTGTCGCGGAAGTTGGGCATGAGGTGCACGTAGTCGCTGACCGGGAGGACGGCGCCCGAGGACACGAACGCGACCTCCGAGGGGTGGTACGTCTTGGGGATGAGGAAGGGGGCGTCGCCCGAGCCGATCAGGACGCTGCGCTTCTTCTCGTAGTCGGCCAGGGGGACCGGGACCGGTTCGAGGGTGACGCCGGTGCGCCTGGTGAGCTCCTTCCAGAACAGCCAGTCCTTCCTCATCGGGTAGACCGGGTTGTCGTTGTGCAGGAGCGAGAAGGACAGCGGCTCGGCCGCCTTGAACGGCCGGCCGACGCGGTAGTCCTTCATCGCGCCCTTCCGTTTCCTCGACAGGTCCTTGGAGTCCCCGCCGTCGCCGCCGCTGCCGCAGCCGGTGAGGGCGGCGAGGCCGGCCAGACCCGCGGCGGCCAGGACCTGGCGCCGCGACAGTTGCCCTGTGTTCTTCACGGGAACTCCCTTGTTCCGCAATCCGGTCGGGGAAGGGCGCGGCGGTCAGCCCTTGACCGCTCCGAGCATCACGCCCGAGACGAAGTAGCGCTGCACGAACGGGTACACGCAGAGGACGGGCAGCGAGGTCAGCACGATCGTGACGGCCTGGATGTTCGCCCCGACCTGGCTGAGCTGCGCGTCGGCGGCCCCGGCGTTGCCGCCGGTGGTGGCGCCGGAGATGAGGTTGCGCAGGTAGACGGTGACCGGCATCAGCTCGGACCTGTCCATGTAGAGGAAGGCGCTGAACCAGGAGTTCCAGAAGGACACCGAGTAGAAGAGCGCCATCGTCGCGACGACCGCCTTGGACAGCGGCAGCACGATGCGCAGCAGGATGCCGTACGTGTTCAGGCCGTCGATCTGCGCGGCCTCCTCCAGGTCGTCCGGCAGGCTCTCGAAGAACGCCTTCATCACCAGCAGGTTGAAGGCGCTGATGGCGTTCGGCAGCGCGATCGCCCAGACGCTGTTCTTCAGGCCCAGGCCGGTGACCAGGACGTAGTTCGGGATCAGGCCGCCGGTGAAGAACAGGGTGAAGACGGCGACGCCGACGAGGAAGCCGCGCCCCCTCAGGCGCTTCTTCGACAGGACGTAGGCGTAACAGGTCGTCAGGACCATGGCGACGGCGGTGGAGACGACCGTGTAGAGGACGGTGTTGCCGTAGTTGCGCCAGAACACCGCGTCCCGCAGGACGATCTCGTAGGTGGTGAGGTTGAAGCCCTTGGGCCACAGCGTGACCTCACCGGCGCGGATCTGGCGTTCGCCGCTGAACGAGCGGGCGACGATGGTGACGAACGGGTACAGCGTCACGACCACCACGAGGGTCAGGACCACCCCGTTGACCGCCTGGAAGACGCGGTGGCCGCGCGAGGACCGGACGCCGCTCACCACAGGCTCGTCCCCGCCGTGCGGCGCGACAGCCGGTTCGCGGACGTGATCAGGACCAGGCCGATGACCGCCTCGAACAGGCCGATCGCGGCGGCGTAGCTGAAGCTGTTGGACTCCACGCCGGTGCGGTAGAGGTACGTGGAGATCACGTCGGCGGTCGGGTACGTCAGCGGGTTGTACAGCAGCAGCACCTTCTCGAAGCCGACCGCCATGAAGGTGCCGATGTCGAGGATCAGCAGCGTGATCATGGTGGGGCGGATGCCGGGCAGGGTGACGTGCCAGGTCTGCTGCCAGCGGTTGGCGCCGTCGATGCGCGCGGCCTCGTACAGGTCCTCGTCGATGGTGGTGAGGGCCGCGAGGTAGAGGATCGTGCCCCAGCCGGCGGTCTGCCAGATCTCCGAGCCGACGTAGACGGCGCGGAACCAGCCGGGTTCCTGCATGAACCGGATCGGCTCGTGCCCGAACCAGCCGAGCACGTGGTTGACCGGGCCGTCGGTGGCGAGCATCTGCAGGGTGATGCCGGCGACGATCACGATCGACAGGAAGTGCGGCAGGTACGACACCGACTGCACGAACCGCTTCAGGGCCTGTCTGCGGACCTCGTTGAGCAGCAGGGCGAGCACGACCGGGACCGGGAAGCAGAAGACGAGGGTGAGTCCGCCGAGCCACAGGGTGTTGCGGAACACCTGCCAGAAGGTGGGGTCGGTGAGGAACATCCGCACGTAGCGCAGGCCCACCCACTGCTCGCCCAGGATCGAGCCGCCCGGCTCGAAGCGGCGGAAGGCGATCACGTTGCCGATCATCGGCAGGTAGCGGAAGACCAGGAAGAACAGCAGCGGCAGCACGGCCAGCGAGTACAGCTGCCAGTCCCGGCGCAGGGCCCGGCGCCAGCCGGTGCGGGCCGGCGCCGGGCGGCGGGGCACGGGCTTCGCCGGCGGCGGGTGCTGCGTGCCGGGCGGTGGCGCCGGAGGGGTGGAGGTGCTCATGGCTCGGGCCTCCCGGGACGGGGACGCGGGACCGAAACTTTCGAGCTCTTACCGGTAACTCCGCGGCAACTTAGGGGCAGGGGAAAGCGGTGTCAATGGGCGGTGCGTACTGGCTCCCCGAAGCGGAGCGACCCCGCGGGATTCAGCGGCCGGAGCGGGTGGAAGAGAGGGAGGAGACCCTGAACGCGCCGGAACTTTCCGTCCATTACGCGCAACGATCGGCCCCGCCCGCTCCCGCCACCGTCCCCTGCGAGGTGCCCGTGCCCGCGTTCGACCTGCCGCCGACCGAACTGGAGCGCTACCGCCCGGACGTCGAGGAGCCCGCCGACTTCGACGCGTTCTGGCGCGGCACCCTGGAGGAGGCCCGGCGGGCCGGGGCGCCGGTGTCGGCGCGGCCGGTGGAGACGGGACTGCGCCTGACCGAGACCTGGGACGTGACCTTCCGGGGCTTCGCGGGCGATCCCGTGCGCGCCTGGTTCAGCCGGCCGGCCGGGATCCGCGAACCACTGCCCGCCGTGGTCGAGTACGCGGGCTACGGCCGCGGCCGGGGCCTCCCCCACGAACGGCTGACCTGGGTCGGCGCCGGGTACGCGCACCTGCTCATGGACAACCGCGGCCAGGGCGACCAGTACGGCTGCGGGGGTGACACCCCCGACCCGCACGTCGCCGCGCCGGGCGGCCCCGGCCCGGCGGTCCGCGGCCTGCGCGCCCCGCGGGACTACCACTACCGGCGTCTGATCACGGACGCGGTGCGGGCGGTCCGCGCGGTGCGGGAGCTGCCCGGCGTGGACGGCGGGCGCGTGGTGGCCGCCGGGAACAGCCAGGGCGGCGGTCTCGCCCTGGCGGTCGCGGGCCTCGTCCCGGACCTGGCGGCGGTCGTGGTCACGGCCCCGCTGCTGTGCGGCATCCGGCGCGCCCTGGACCTGACGGACACCGGCCCGTACGGCGAGATCGCCGCGTACCTGTCCGTCCACCGGGACGCGGAGCGGGACGCGTACCGCACCCTGGCGTACGTGGAGGGCGTCTCCTTCGCCCGCCGGGCCAGGGCACCGGCGCACTTCGGGGTGGGCCTGCGCGACACGGTGTGCCCGCCGAGCGGGGCGTACGGCGCGTGGAACCGGTATGGGGAGCTGACCGGCACCCGGCCCCGCAAGGAGATCCACGCGTACCCGTTCAACGGGCACGAGGGCGGGGACGCGGTGCAGGTGCGGCGCCAACTGGACTGGGTGCGGGACCTGCTCGGTCCGCCGTACCGGTGAGGGGTTCAACTGGCTTGCCGCTGTTCCTCGTTGAGGGGATAGGGTGTTGTCCAGACCACTTAGCGGCGTCGTCCCGGCACGGTGACGGCCTCTCGGACCACCTCCCCCCGGACGTCCCTCTTCCCCCCGAGAGGCCGTCCGAGCTCGCGGACCCGGCGGGCAGCGGCTCACTGCCGGCCGGGTCCGCCCGGAGCGCCGGTCCACTCCCCTCCCCGGGACCGGCGGACGGACGGGCGGGAGGGGAGCGCCTCGGACGGCAGGTTCCGGTCCACCGACATGGGAGCGCTCCCATCCCACCCTGCCGGGGAACGTAGCGCCGGACGGCGCCCTTGTAAACGCCTGGTGCGCATGTGCCCGCCGGGACGGCGGTGCGCCGGGACGCCGGTGCGGCGGTGCGGCGGTGCGGCGGTGCGGCGGTGTACCAGGGCGGCATGCGCCGGAACGGCGAGGGCCGCACCCCCGGCGTACGGGGATGCGGCCCTGGGCTGCCGTGCCGGCCGGCCCGGTCGCGCTTACTTGCGGATCAGGCTGCGCAGCACGTACTGCATGATGCCGCCGTTGCGGTAGTAGTCCGCCTCACCGGGGGTGTCGATGCGGACGACCGCGTCGAACTCGACGCCGGTGTCGGTGGTGACCTTCACCGTGCGCGGGGTGGTGCCCTCGTTGAGCTCGGTGACGCCGGTGATGGAGAAGGTCTCCTCGCCGGTCAGGCCGAGGGACTCGGCGGACTGACCCTCCGGGAACTGCAGCGGCAGGACGCCCATGCCGATCAGGTTCGAGCGGTGGATGCGCTCGTAGGACTCGGCGATGACGGCCTTGACGCCGAGGAGCGCGGTGCCCTTGGCGGCCCAGTCGCGGGACGAGCCGGAACCGTACTCCTTGCCGGCCAGGACGACCAGCGGGATGCCGGCGGCCTGGTAGTTCTGCGAGGCGTCGTAGATGAAGGAGACCGGGCCGCCCTCCTGCGTGAAGTCACGCGTGTAGCCGCCCTCGGTGCCCGGCGCGATCTGGTTGCGCAGGCGGATGTTGGCGAACGTGCCGCGGATCATGACCTCGTGGTTGCCGCGGCGCGAGCCGTAGCTGTTGAAGTCGCGGCGCTCGACGCCGTGCTCCGTGAGGTACTTGCCGGCCGGGGTGTCGGCCTTGATGGCGCCGGCCGGGGAGATGTGGTCGGTGGTGACCGAGTCGCCCAGCTTGGCCAGGACGCGGGCGCCCGTGATGTCGGTGACCGGGGTCGTCTCCATCGTCATGCCCTCGAAGTACGGGGGCTTGCGGACGTAGGTCGACTCCGGGTCCCACTCGAAGGTGTCGCCGGTCGGGACGGGCAGCGACTGCCACTGGGCGTCGCCCGCGAAGACGTCGCTGTAGGACTTGGAGAACATGTCCTCGCCGATGGCGTTGGCGACGACGTCGTTGACCTCGGCCTCGGTCGGCCAGATGTCCTTCAGGTAGACCGGGTTGCCGTCCTGGTCGGTGCCCAGGGCGTCCTTGGTGATGTCCACCTTCATCGAACCCGCGAGGGCGTACGCGACGACCAGCGGCGGGGACGCCAGGTAGTTCATCTTGACGTCGGGGTTGATGCGGCCCTCGAAGTTCCGGTTGCCGGAGAGGACCGAGACGACGGCGAGGTCGTGCTCGTTGACGGCCTGGGAGATCTCCTCCGGCAGCGGGCCGGAGTTGCCGATGCAGGTGGTGCAGCCGTAGCCGACGAGGTTGAAGCCGACCTTGTCCAGGTACGGGGTCAGGCCCGCCTTGTCGAAGTAGTCGGTGACGACCTTGGAGCCCGGGGCGAGGGTGGTCTTGACCCACGGCTTGCGGGTCAGGCCCTTCTCGACCGCCTTCTTGGCCACCAGCGCGGCGGCGACCATGACGTAGGGGTTGGAGGTGTTGGTGCAGGAGGTGATGGCCGCGACCGTCACCGCGCCGTGGTCGATCTCGTAGGTGGAACCGTCGGGGGCGGTGACGCGCACCGGGTTGGACGGGCCGGGGCCGGGCACGACGGCCGAGTGCTGCGGGGCGCCGGCGCCGTTGTCGTCGTGGCCGTAGGCCGGGGCGTCGCTGGCCGGGAAGGACTCGGCGCTCGCCTCGTCGACCGGGGAGGCGACGCCGTGCGGCTGCTCCTGCTGCGGGACGCCCGGCTTGCGGTCGTCACCGCCGGTGACGCCGGCCTGGACGTAGTTGAGCACGTCGGCGTTGAACTGCTCGGCGGCGCGGGACAGCTCGATGCGGTCCTGCGGGCGCTTCGGGCCGGCGATGGAGGGCACGACCGTGGAGAGGTCGAGCTCCAGCTTCTCGGAGAAGTCCGGCTCGGCGGCCGGGTCCAGCCACAGGCCCTGCTCCTTGGCGTACGCCTCGACCAGGGCGACCTGCTGCTCGGAGCGGCCGGTCAGCCGCAGGTAGTTCAGGGTCTCGTCGTCCACGGGGAAGATCGCGGCGGTGGAGCCGAACTCCGGCGACATGTTGCCGATGGTGGCGCGGTTGGCGAGGCTGGTGGCCGCCACGCCCTCGCCGTAGAACTCGACGAACTTGCCGACCACGCCGTGCTTGCGCAGCATCTCGGTGATGGTGAGCACCAGGTCGGTGGCGGTGGTGCCGGTGGGCAGCTCGCCGGTGAGCTTGAAGCCGACGACGCGCGGGATGAGCATGGAGACCGGCTGGCCGAGCATGGCGGCCTCGGCCTCGATGCCGCCGACGCCCCAGCCGAGGACGCCGAGGCCGTTGACCATCGTGGTGTGCGAGTCGGTGCCGACCAGGGTGTCGGGGTAGGCCTTGCCGTCGCGGACCATGACGACCCGGGCCAGGTGCTCGATGTTCACCTGGTGGACGATGCCGGTGCCGGGCGGGACGACCTTGAACTCGTCGAAGGCGGTCTGGCCCCAGCGCAGGAACTGGTAGCGCTCCTTGTTGCGGCCGTACTCCAGGTCGACGTTCTGCTTGAAGGCGTCGGCGGTGCCGAACTTGTCGGCGATGACGGAGTGGTCGATGACCAGCTCGGCCGGGGCCAGCGGGTTGATCTTCGCCGGGTCGCCGCCGAGCTCCTTGACGGCCTCGCGCATGGTGGCGAGGTCCACGACACAGGGCACGCCGGTGAAGTCCTGCATGATCACGCGGGCCGGCGTGAACTGGATCTCCTGCGACGGCTGGGCCTGGGAGTCCCAGGTGCCGAGCGCGCGGATGTGGTCGGCGGTGATGTTGGCGCCGTCCTCGGTGCGGAGCAGGTTCTCCAGCAGGATCTTCAGGCTGTAGGGAAGGCGCGCGGAGCCCTCGACCTTGTCCAGCCGGAAGATCTCGTACGACTCGTCGCCCACCTGCAGCGTGCTGCGGGCGTCGAAGCTGTTCGCCGACACGACAGTCTCCTTCATTGATGTGCGCGTACCACCACGATCCTGCCGCCACGGCATCTCGGCCGATCCGCTAAGGTAAGGCTAAGTTAGGTAACCCTTAGCGAGCTGGCGGCTGCGGTGCTCCCCGGCAGATATCTCGATGTCGAGATAACTCTAGTACACCGGGGCCGGATGGTCATGCCCTGGCTCGCACTCCCGCCCGATCACGCCCGGCCGGCCCGCACCCGGTCCGCGCCCGGCCGCCACCCGGGCCGGCCCCGCGCCCCCGCCCCGCCCGGACTCCGAGCGGCCCCCGAGCGGCCCCGGAGCGGCCAGCCGGGACGCCGCGGGCCTCCACCCGGGCGGCACAGCCATCAGAACGCGGAACCGGGGTAACCGGAGGGGAGCCGGGAAAGCCCGGCGAACCCCGGAAGGAGGCCCTGAATGCCCCTCACGTTCCGCAAGAGTTTCCGGATTCTTCCCGGAGTGCGCCTGAACATCAACAAGCGCTCGTGGTCCATCACCACCGGCGGCAAGAACGGCCCCCGCCACACCCGCAGCAGCACGGGACGCCGCACGACGTCGATGGATCTGCCCGGGCCTTTCGGCTGGCGGAGCACCCGTACGGACAGGCGGCACTGACGTCACGTCACCCGAATGGACCCCCCGCCGAGCGCCATCTCATATCTGAGATAACCTCAGTCGCATGGCAGACGATTACCTCGTACGCATCGGCAGGCTCATCCGGGACGCCCGGCAACACCGGGGCTGGACACAGTCGCAGCTTGCCGAGGCGCTCGGCACCAGCCAGAGCGCCGTCAACCGCATCGAGCGCGGCAACCAGAACATCAGCCTTGAGATGATCGCCCGGATCGGGGAAGCCCTCGACAGCGAGATCGTCTCCCTGGGCTACGCGGGCCCGATGCACCTGCGGGTGGTCGGCGGCCGCCGGCTGTCCGGCGCCATCGACGTCAAGACGAGCAAGAACGCCTGTGTGGCGCTGCTGTGCGCCTCGCTGCTCAACAGCGGGCGCACGGTGCTGCGCAGGGTCGCCCGCATCGAGGAGGTGTACCGCCTCCTGGAGGTGCTGCACTCCATCGGCGTGCGCACCCGGTGGATCAACGACGGCGTCGACCTGGAGATCATGCCGCCGGCGGAGCTCGACATGGCGGCGATCGACGCGGACGCGGCCCGCCGCACCCGCTCCATCATCATGTTCCTCGGTCCGCTGCTGCACCGCATGGACCGCTTCAAGCTGCCGTACGCCGGCGGCTGCGACCTCGGCACGCGCACCGTCGAACCGCACATGATCGCGCTGCGCCGGTTCGGCCTGGAGATCGCGGCGACCGAGGGGCAGTACCACGCGGTCGTGGACCCCTCGGTCCGTCCCGACCGGCCCATCGTGCTGACCGAGCGCGGGGACACGGTGACGGAGAACGCGCTGCTCGCCGCCGCCCGGCACGACGGCGTCACGGTCATCCGCAACGCCTCCTCCAACTACATGGTCCAGGACCTGTGCTTCTTCCTGGAGGCCCTGGGCGTCAAGGTGGACGGCATCGGCACCACCACGCTCACCGTGCACGGCGTGCCGGACATCGACGTGGACGTGGACTACTCCCCCTCCGAGGACCCGGTCGAGGCGATGAGCCTGGTGGCCGCGGCCGTGGTGACGGAGTCGGAGCTGACGGTCCGCCGCGTGCCCATCGAGTTCCTGGAGATCGAGCTCGCGGTCCTGGAGGAGATGGGCCTCGACCACGACCGCACGCCGGAGTACTTCGCCGACAACGGCCGCACGCGGCTGGTGGATCTCACCGTCCGGCCCTCCAAGCTGGAGGCGCCGATCGACAAGATCCACCCCATGCCGTTCCCCGGCCTGAACATCGACAACGTCCCGTTCTTCGCGGCCATCGCGGCGACCGCCCAGGGCAAGACCCTCATCCACGACTGGGTCTACGACAACCGCGCGATCTACCTGACCGACCTGAACCGCCTCGGCGGACGGCTGCAGTTGCTGGACCCGCACCGGGTGCTGGTCGAGGGCCCGACCCGCTGGCGCGCCGCCGAGATGATGTGCCCGCCCGCGCTGCGGCCGGCCGTGGTCGTCCTGCTGGCGATGATGGCGGCCGAGGGCACGTCGGTGCTGCGCAACGTGTACGTCATCAACCGCGGGTACGAGGACCTGGCCGAGCGGCTGAACTCGATCGGGGCGCAGATCGAGACGTTCCGGGACATCTGACCGGCGGTTGCCGCCGCACCCTGTCCGACCTGCACTGATGCAGGTCTGGAGGGGTGCGGCGGCACGTCTGGAACGCCGGGCGGGACCGGTTGCTACCGGTCGTCGGGGCTATGCGAACACCGCATCGACGGCGGCGCTGCCGCGCGCACCGGCGCGGGACGCTTTCCGACTAGCTTGCGCAGGTATACGGAGGCGCCGGCCGGGACGAGGGCGGCACCCGCCAACAGGCATACGAGCACAGTGACCGACAGCGAGACGTACTCCACGGTCGATCCGTCGGAGTACACACAGGCGTTTCGAAGGGGCCAGTGCTGTTGCTCGATGGCTGCCAAGCCGGCGCCGGCGTCGTTCCGGCTCGTGCACAGTTCGGGGAAAGGCCCTCCCATGGTGACGGAGAACCAGCCGTAGCAGTACACCGCCACCGCCGAGGAAGCCAGGATCAGGGCGACAAGCGCGTGAATTCTGGAGACCGGCAGCGGCGGGTGGCTCAACAGGATGAGGACCACCACGATGCCCACCGCCGCTGTGACAAGACTTGCAGCCAGCAACGCGCCCATCAGGAACATGTGAGACCTACCCCTTCTCGGCCTTCTGCCCGGCCAGGAACTTCGCCCGGCGCGCCACCTGCTGGTCGATGAGTTTCTGCAGCGTCTCAGCGAAACCTGTGGGCAACTCGCTCATCACGGAGTCGGACTCGTTCCGAGGTTCCTTGCCCACCGGGCAGTTCCTGTGGATGAGGAGCGCACGAGCGGAAGACAGCAGCGTGTCGTCCATCTCGTTCTCCGGGAACGCCTTCGCCGTCGCCGCACCATTGTTCGTGGTGCCGCCGAATCGGTCACCAGCGCCTGCTGGACGTCCCGGGAGAAGAAGCCGTCGCACGGACCGATGCAGAAGGTCGACCTCTCGAAGCAGCGGCCGTTGAGCCACTGCTGCATGAAGCGGATCTGCTCCGGTCCGCCGGACAGGAGCATCAAGGGCCCCCGGACACGGTGAGGGTGTGCCGCCCGTCATTCCTGCGGACGGCACACCCTCAAGTCGCTCAGCGCTCCGACGCGAACCGCACGAACCGCCCCCAGCCTTCGCGGCCGACGGCGAAGGCCGGACGGGTCACGTCCTTCGAGTCCCGAACGTGGACGGCCTGTTCGGCGATCGCGACCTCCACGCAGCTGTCCCCCTGGCTGCCGCTGTAGCTGGACTTGAACCAGGCGAGTTCCGACGTACCGCTGCTCATAGCTCTCCTCGCAGTCGCTCCAGCAAGGCCCGGGATTCATTGGGGCTCAGGGCCTGTGAGCGCAGTGTTTCATAGCGTCGGCAGAGCACACTCACTTGTTTCGCGTCGGTGATCAACCGCCCGTTCTCCTGCCCTTCGGAGTAGGCGAGTCGACGCCCCTCCGGGGTCTCCAAGAGCTGGACAGGTCCATCCAGACACGCATGCAACCCCGCCTCCAATGGCACCACCTGAAGGGCTACGTTGCGGGGAGCACTGCGCTCCAGCACATGGTCCACCAGCTCGCGCATTGCCCCCGCATCCCCGAAGCGCCGGCGAAACACATGCTCCTCGACAATGAAACTGAACGGCACCCTAGGCCGCTCCCTCATCATCGCCTGCCGTTCCATTCGCGCGGTGAGCTGCGCCTCCAGTTCCTCATCCGTCCGCAGCGGGATCGTGCCCTCGAACACCGCCCGCGCATACGCCTCCGACTGCAACAGCCCCGGCACCAACCGGCACTCGTACGTGCACAGGCTCACCGCCTCCCGCTCCAGCCGCGCCCACCGCCGGAACCACGCAGCGAGCCCCGCCTCGCCCCGCGTCAGATGCCGGGCGGCCTTCCGCAGCGCGCCCGTGTTGCCCAGTGCCTCCTCCGCGCGCTCCACGAACGCCTCGTCCGGCATTCGGCGTCCCAACTCCACCGACTCCACGGTGTGTTTGGAGTACTGGACCCGGGAGCTCAGCTCGACCCGGCTGAGGCCCGCGTGTTCGCGCAGGGCCTGGACGACGGCGCCGAACGTGCGGAGGCTGTCGGACGGGTGGGGCTCCCGTTCCCACTCCCCCGCCGGAACCGCCCGCGCACCGGCGCCCCCGGCCGCCTCCCCCTCGACTCCGACGCTCTCCATCCGCCGCCCCTTTCCGCTGAACCGCACCGCGGCGGCTCCTCACGCCGCCCCGCACTCACCGCCCAGCGTGACGGAAAGTCAGTCGTACCGTCCACTCTTCGTGTCCGTACGCTGACTCAGCGTAAGGGCTGGCACACTCGTCCTCGCCCCGTCCGACCGCCACCCTGACGTCAGGGAGAGCGAGAAGGCGCTGCCCGTTCCCGCCGTTCGGAGCGACGCCGGGGACGCCCGGCCGGCCCTCGCCACCTCCCGTCGACTCCCGCCCGCCACGGGCGGCGGCGGCCGGTCCTGGCCGCGTTCAGACGACCTGGAAGGTGCGGAGATGCAGAACGGAACCACCCTGTACGCGCTCGACATCAGCGGGGCCTCCTTCGTGAAGGCGTGCGGCGGCCCCTGCACGGAGGGGTGCGTGACGCTGGCCAGGATCGGCGAGGACGCCTGGGCCCTGGGCGACAGCAAGCGGCCGGACGCGCAGCCGCTGCGGTTCACCACGCAGGAGCTGGCCGCGGCCGGTGTCGACCCGGGGCGCTTCGGCCTCGACGCCTGACCCTCGCCCCCACTCCCCTCCCCACGGCCGGCCGGACCGGGTCCCTCCCCGCGTCCGGCCGGCGCTTCCCGAGGCAGGAAGAGCCCATGCACCACCACGCCTACCTGTGGACCGGCCCGAAGGAACGCTTCGACGACGAGGCGCTGCGGCGGCCCCCGCACCCCGACCCGCCCCCGGCGGAGGGCAGGCCGGAACTGATCCAGCGCTACCGCCAGGTGGCCGCGGAGTTCGCCGGGTCGGACCTCCCGCCCCTGGAGACGGCGTACTGGCTCGTCAAGCCCCGCTCCCTGGTGCGGGGCACGTGGGACGAGGCGAAGGAGGCGGCGGCCTGGCTCGGCGAGCGGCTGGCCGAGTACGCCCCCCGGTTCGCGTCGGAGGGCGACCGGGACACCGCGCGCCTGGCCCGGCTGGTGGACACCGCCGCCGAGTGCCTGCGCTCGGGCGCCGACGTGTCGTACGGCTACTACCTCGAACGCCCCTCGTACCTCTCGCTGGCCGTGGTGACGTGTTCCCCGAACCGCGCGATGCCCGAACTGGCCTGCCCGTGCGCGTAGTCGGGAACCGGGACCACCGCCCCGCGCAGCACCGCGACGACTCGGCACGACGTTCCGCGCCCGTCACCCGGCGTGACGGACGGTCCGGCGCATCGAGTACCCTCCGCGTCCGTACGTTCACCCTGTGTACGAGGCGCGGCGCTCGTCCTCACCCGCCCCCTGCCGCCACGCTGGCGTCATGAACCACGTGACACCCCGCGTCGGCGCCCCGGTCGGCACCTTCACGCAACTGCTGTCGTCCACGCGGCGCGGCGCCCGTCTGGCCCGGCTGCTCGCCGTGACCGAACTGCGGTCATGGGGCGCCCCGGAGGACCTGACGGAGCGTGCCGAGCTCGTCGTCGCGGAGCTGGCCGCCAACGCCGCCCTTCACGGCCGCGTACCCGGCCGCTGCTTCCGGCTCACGCTCGCCTTCGACCCGCCGGCCGGGCACTTGCGCGTCGAGGTCACCGACGCCCGCGGGGAGCTCTGCCCGCAGATCGCTACGGGCGCCGCCGGACCCGGCGCGCTCCGCCCCGGCGGGCGCGGCCTGGCCCTCGTCGCCGCCCTCGCCGACCACTGGGACTGCGTCCCCCACCCGCCCGGCGGCAAGACCGTCCGGGCGGTGCTCTCAACGTGAAGGGAGGCATCACCGTGACGCGCGAAGCATGCCCACGCGTCAGGTCACCACGCATGCCACAGCCGTCCCCCGCCGACGGGCACTTTCACCTCACATGACTGGCGCAATCGCCTCCGAAGGGATCGTCCCCACGGCCAGAACCGTCATCGACCTCGACGAGGACGTGGTCGCCGAGGCCATGCGCATCTTCGGGACCAGAACGAAGGCCGAAGCCGTCCGCCTCGCCGTGGAAGACGCCGTCAAGAGGCACCTGCGACAGGGGGGCTTCGACGCCATGGACGCCGGCGAACTCGATTTCAGCGAGATCGTCGAGAACACCGGCCCCCGCACCGCAGACGGCTCGCTTGCCAGCCCGCCACCAGCCGCTCCCGGGCGCGGGTGATCATGACGTAGTACGCCATGCGCAGGGTCGCCGACGTGGGGTCGGTGCCCGAGTCGGATTCCGTGCCGGCGATGACGACGGTGTCGAACCCGGCCCTGCGGGGCGGCCCGCCGGGGACCACCGTCGCCGATGCCGGCCTGCGCCGGATCCGGGCCGGACGCCCCCCTTCCCGGGGGGCGGTCCCTCAGGTGACGACGGGGCTGCGCCGTTCCAGCAGGACCACGTCGCGCCACCGGCCGTGGTGACGGGCGATGCGTTCGCGGGTCCCGATGACACGGAAACCGGCCTTCCGGTGCAGGGCGAGGCTGGCGGTGTTCTCGGGGAAGACGCCGGACTGGAGGGTCCAGATCCCGGCCGCCTCGGTGGAGGCGATCAGCGCCCCCAGCAGCGCGCCGGCCACACCGCGGCCCCGGGCGGCGGGATGGACGTACACCGAGTGCTCCACGACACCGGCGTAGGCGCGGCGGTCGGAGACCCGGCCGACCGCGACCCAGCCCAGCACCGCGCCCCGCTCGTCGAGGGCGACGAAGCGGTGCTCGGGGAGCCTGGCCGCGTCGAACACCGCCCAACCCGGCGCCCGCGTCTCGAAGGTGGCGTCGCCCTCGTCGATGCCCGCCTGGTAGATGGCCAGGACCTCGTCGGCGTGTTCTTCGCCGAGCGGCGCGATCACGACACCCGGCGCCTTCTCGTGGGCCGGCCCGCGCTCCCGGTTCCCGTGCGTGCCGCGGAGGCCCGCGTGCCCGGCGGTCCGCTCCGCCCGGTGGACACCGGCGCGGGCCTCGCCGTCCGGGCGGGAGTCCTGATGCTGTGACATGCGCCCATGGTGCCACCCGTCGCTCCCGCAGGGGGCGGGCCCGGACCGGTTGCGCTCAGGACTGGACCAGGAGGATCTCCTGGTGCCGCGTGGCGTGGAAGTGGGGCAGGGGCAGGCCGCCGAGGGTGTGCAGTTCCATCAGGGTGACCTCGGCACGGGCCGCGCCGGCCTGGAGGGTGACGGGGGTGGGCCGGCCGGTGTTCTGCCAGCGGCGCTCCAGGCCGTCGCACACGGCCAGGGTGCCGCCGATGCCGTAGCGGGTCGTCGAGTCGCCCTGGCCCACCGTGGAGCCGACGAAGACCGGGCCCGTGGTGCCGGTGCAGCGGTAGGTCCCGGTCAGGGTGATGCCGCCGTCGGGGGCGAGGCGGCCCACCGGGTCGACGGTGACGGTCCCGAAGGGCTCGCCGGACGGGGCGGCGGACGCCGCGGCGGACGGGGCGGCGACGGCGGCCAGCAGGAGCGCGGCACCGGTCGCCGCGCCGAGGGCGGATCGCACGGGCATGGAAGGACCTCTCGGAAGGAACGGAATGAGGGTTTTCCACCGGTGCCGGGCGCGCACGCCCCGAGCCGCGATCCTCACCCCTTCGGCGGCCGTCACGTCCGCTGAGTGAGGGGTGCGTCGGTCCGCTCGTGGTGCGTCGCCGAAAGGTGACTGACGCGGGCGGTGATCGAGCCGTTGCGGGCTCCGCCGCGCACGGGCCGCCCGGTACGCGATCGCCGGCAGGTGATCGACCGGGCCGGTTCCGGTGACGGGCCGACCACGAAAAGCCACCGCGCCTGCGACGGACACGGTCACCCACCGGCCTCCGGGATCACCGCCGGGATCGTCACCGACTGCACGCACTTCGAGGCTGTGATGAGCGCTGCTGCAACGAGTTCAAGCACCGCAGAGCCCTGGCCCTCACCATCGCCCGCCTACAGCTTCGGCTGCCCCGACCTCGCGAACACGACCTCGGTGAGGTGCCCGGTCGCCCAGTAGTCAGGAAAGCGTCCTTTCGGCACGCCGCCGTGGCCGTGCCACCCGAGCCGATCAGTCGAGAGCGTGGGCGCGGCAGGTCCGCAGGATCTCGTCGGACAGTTCGGGCTGGACGTGGCGGACCGCTCGGGCGAGCACCATCGCCCCGACCAGCCTGCTGAGCAGCAGCACCGCCCGGTCCCGCGCCTGCTGTGGGGTGATCTCCCCGTCCTGCTCACGGGCGAGTTCTGCGGCGAAGCCCGCGAGGTACCCTTCCACGCCGGCCGCGTACGAGCGCTGGATCGTGTCGTTGTGCCGCCCTGCGTCGGTGACCAGGGAGGCCGAGGGGCAGCCGCCGTCCGGAGCGTCGCGGTGGGCGACCGAGAGATAGTCGTCCACCACTCGCCTCAGCGGTGGGCCGGCGGGACCGTCCCCTTCCTCGACGGCCTGCTCCAGGACGCCCAGGGACGCCGCGAACGAGGCCTTGCACACCTCGACGGCCAGGTCGTCCTTGGATGCGAAGTGGTTGTAGAAGCCGCCGTGGGTCAGGCCCGCTTCCTTCATCAGGTCTGCGATCCCGACGGTGTCGATGCCCTGCGCGCGGAACATGCGTCCGGCCGCCTCGACGATGTTCTGCCGATTCCTGGCCTTGTCTTCCTTGGTGATCCGCGGCATGCCCGCCCTCCCGCCTCGACTGCGATTGACCTTTTCAAGGTTACCCCTCATCATTATTTTAATGTTGCCCATCATTAATAGGTGAGTGGAGGAGCCATGCGCACCGTGGTGCACACCCGGCAAGGAGAACCCGCACAGGTACTCACGCTGAGGGAGGAGCCCGGGCGACCGCGTCCCGGCACCGGGCAGGTTCTGGTTCGCCTGCGGGTCCGGCCCGTCCATCCGGGCGACCTGGCCGGTGTGGAGGGACTGCCGGGACTCCCGGAACAGCAGTCGGGCGCCCGAACTCCCGGAGTGGAGGGGATGGGCGTCGTCGAGAGCGTCGGGCCGGACGTGCACACGCTCGGTCCCGGTCAGCGCGTGGCGGTCTTCCCGGCGCCGGGGACGTGGGCCGAGTACGTCGTGGTCGCGGCCGACCGGGCCGTGGCGGTGCCGGACGAGGTCAGCGACGAGACCGCGGCCCTGATGCTGGTCAATCCTCTGACGCTGCTCACGCTGTACCGCGCGCTGGACAGTGCCCTGCGCGGCCAGCGGGGCTCCGTCCTCCAGACGGCCGCCGGTTCCTCCGTCGGCCGGCTGGTCAGCGCGGCCGCAGTCCGGCACGACCTGCCCCTGATCAACCTCGTACGCAGCGCATCCGGTGCCCAGAAGATGCGAACGCTGTACCCCACGCTGCCCGTGATCGCGACCTGCGACGACGACTGGCGGGAGCGGGTCCGCCACGAAGCCGGCGAGCAGGGCATCCGGGTCGTCCTCGACTGCGTCGGCGGTGCCATGACCCGGGACCTCGCCGAGCTGCTCGCCGACGGCGGCACCCTCATCTCCTACGGGCAACTGGGCTCCGGCACCACCCCGCTGGAGAGGCTGCCACTCATCCAACGGGCGCTGACCGTGCAGGGCGTGACCGTGTTGCAGTGGATGAGCCGCACCCCGCAGGAGCGGGCCCAGGACGTCGCCTTCGCCCTGGACTTGGCACGGAACACGCCGGACCTGCTCGAAGTCGCGGCCAGCTACGACCTCGCCGACTTCGCGGCGGCCATCGAACACGCCCGCCGCCCGGCCAAGACCGGGACCGTCCTGCTCACCACACCGCAGGCGGCCAACCCCGGGCAGGGGGCGACCCGATGAAGATCGGAACGCTCGGAGCCGGAACCATCGCCCAGGCCATCGCCCGGCACGCGATCCGGCACGGCCACGAGGTCGTGCTCAGCAACAGCCGAGGACCCGCCTCCTTGGCTCCGCTGGTGAAGGACCTCGGCGCACGCGCGACGGCCGCGACCCCCGCCGAGGCCGCTGCCGCAGACCTCGTCGTGCTCGCGGTCGGCTGGCCGCAGGTCCCCGACGTCGCCGCCCAACTCCCTCCCCTGGACGGGACCGTCGTCATCGACGCCACCAACCAGTTCGACTCCCCTCCCCCGAACGCGAAGATCGCCGACCTGGGCGATCTCACCGGAAGCGAATACGTGGCCTCCCTGCTTCCCGGCGCGCGCGTGGTGAAGGCCTTCAACGCCCTCTTCGCGCAGTTCATCGCACCCGATCCCCGCCACGAGGCCGGGCGTCAGGTGCTGTTCCTGGCCGGCGACGACACGGACGCCAAGAACACCGTGATGGGCCTGGCCTCCCAGTTCGGCTTCGCGCCCGTCGACCTCGGAACGCTGCGCGAGGGAGGCCGCCTCATCCAGCTCGGCGGGCCCCTGTCCGGCCTCCACGCCCTCAAGCAGGACTGATCCCACCCAGCCGCTCGTACTCCCCGCGTCCGCGAGGAGCGCCTTCCTTCACGAAAGAGATCCTCATGTCCGACCCGACTTCGGCATCCGGCACCCAGCCCCTCCTGCGGCCCGTTCGACTGGGCGCGCTCGAACTGCCCAACCGCGTCGTCATGGCTCCCATGACGCGCTCCCGGGCCACCAACGCGGAACTGGCCCCCACCGCCCTGCACGCCACCTATTACACGCAGCGTGCCGGCGCCGGCCTGATCATCAGCGAAGGAACCTGGGTCAGCCCGGACGCGATCGGCTTCATCAACGTCCCCGGCATCTACACGGACGCCCAGACCGCCGGCTGGGCCAAGGTCACCGAATCCGTGCACGCCGCGGGAGGCAGGATCATCTCGCAGATCGGCCACGTCGGCGCCGTCTCCCATCCCGACCACCTCGGTGGCCGCCTCCCCGCCGGTCCCTCGGCGATCAACCCCCGGGAGATGTCCTTCACTCCCGACGGCCCGAAGGAGACGGTCACGCCCCGCGCCTTGACCGCGGCGGAGATCGCCACCACGATCGACACCTACCGGCAGGCCGCCGCCAACGCCCTGCGCGCCGGCTTCGACGGCCTGGAGATCCACGCGCAGGCGTCCCACCTCGTGGCCCAGTTCCTCAACCCCCGCCTGAACCAGCGCACCGACGCCTACGGCGGCAGCAGTGAGAAGCGGGCCCAGTTCCTCTTCGACGTCGTGGATGCCGTCAGCGGCGTGTGGGGCAGCGACCGCGTCGGCGTCAAGCTCTCCCCCTACTGGCGTCGCGAGCCGGCCTTCACCGCGGACGCCGAGGTGCTGGCCGACTACGACCTGCTCCTCAAGCGCCTCAGCGACACCGACCTGGCCTATCTCCACCTCCTGGGGCCGGAACCCGGCACGGGCACCGACGACACCTTCACCGCGTTCACCCGCTTCCGCGCCCACTACCGCGGCGCCGTCATCGCCAACCTCGGCTTCACGCAGGCGACCGGCAACGAGATACTCGAACGGGAACTGGCTGACGCGGTCTCCTTCGGCGCCCCCTTCATCGCCAATCCGGACCTCGTCGACCGGTTCGCCCACGGTCATCCTCTTGCCGCCGGCGACCGCGACACGTACTACGCCGGTGGTGCGGAGGGATACACGGACTACCCCACCGTGACCGGGTCCCAGGCCGTTTCGCTTGGATCGGCCGGTCACTGATCCGGGGGTGCCGTTGACTGATGCGCAGTGGGCGCGGATCGAGCCGTTGCCCCCGGACCGGACGCCGAGGCGGGGTGGCCGGTGGCGGGACCATCGTGAGGTGATCGGTGGGATCGCCTTCAAGTTCCGGACCGGGACCCCGTGGGTGCACCTGCCGCAGAAGTACGGCAACTGGCGAGGCGTCTGCAACCGGCTGCGGATGCGGGCCGTCGACGGCGCGTGGGAGCGGGTGCTCACCGCCCCGGTGGCTCGGGCCGACGCGGACGAGGACGTCAGCTGGGCCGTGTCCGTGGACTCCACGATCGTGCGGGCTCACCGGCACGCCGGCCGGGGCCCGCAAAAAGGGGACCCGGCCGGCGAGCCGGACGACCACGCCATCGACCGGTCCCGCGGCGGACTGGACCGTCTACCCGGCCGGACTCCACACCGCAGGCGTCTTCCTCTGGTCCGCCCGCTGATCCGAACGAAACCGTCTAGGGCAGCACGGCGAAGCCGTCGAGTTCGACCGTCGCCCGCTCGTCCCACAGGCGCACGATCTGCACGACCGCCATCGCGGGGTAGTCGCGGCCCGCCAGGGCCCGCCAGGTCCGGCCGAGTTCGCGGGCGTGGGCGCGGTAGGCGGCGACGTCGGTCGTGTAGACGGTGACGCGGGCCAGGTCGGCGGGGGTGCCGCCCGCGGCCCGCAGGGCGGTCAGGAGGTTGGCCAGGGCCCGCTCGAACTGCTCCGGGAGCGTGTCGCCGACCACCTCGCCGTCGGCGTCGAGCGCGGTCTGGCCGGCCAGGAAGAGCAGGCGCGAGCCGGAGGCGACGACGGCGTGCGAGAAGCCGGCCGGCGGGCAGAGGCCGGGCGGGTTGACGCGTTCGGTGCTCACGGGGCCTCCGGACGGGCGTAGAGCTCCTTGGCGATGATGCCGCGCTGCACCTCGCTGGCGCCCTCGTAGATGCGGGGTGCGCGCACCTCGCGGTAGAGGTGTTCGAGGAGGTGGCCGCGGCGCAGGGCGCGGGCGCCGTGCAGTTGGACGGCCGTGTCCACGACGTACTGGGCGGTCTCGGTGGCCAGCAGTTTGGCCATCGCGGACCGCTTGGGGACGTCCGGGGCACCGTCGTCGTACGCGGTCGCCGCCGCGTACACCATCAGGCGGGCCGCCTCCGTGCGCAGCGCCATCTCGGCGACCTGGTGGGCCACGGCCTGCAGGGCGCCGAGCGGGCCGCCGAAGGCCTCCCTGTCGGCGGTGTGACCGAGGGTGGCGTCCAGGGCCGCCTGGGCCATGCCGACCGCGAAGGCGCCGAC
Source organism: Streptomyces sp. NPDC052701 (assembly GCF_040678355.1). Taxonomy (NCBI): domain Bacteria; kingdom Bacillati; phylum Actinomycetota; class Actinomycetes; order Kitasatosporales; family Streptomycetaceae; genus Streptomyces; species Streptomyces sp. NPDC052701. The sequence continues at coordinate 103,196 of NZ_JBFATO010000009.1, read as the reverse complement.
GCTGGGGCGGAACAGGTTGAGGGTGGCCATGGCGATGCGGAAGCCGCGGTCGACCTCGCCGAGCACGTCGTCGGCCGTCACCGGTACGGCGTCGAAGCGCAGGGCGCCGACGGGGTGCGGGGAGAGCATGTCGAGGGGGGTGCCGGTCAGGCCGGGGCGGCCGGCGGGGACCAGGAAGGCGGTCACGCCGCGCGCGCCCGCGCCGGGGGTGGTGCGGGCGAAGACGGTGTGGACGTCGGCCTCGGGGGCGTTGGAGATCCAGCACTTGTCGCCGGTGAGCCGCCAGCCGGACGGGCCGTCGCGCTCGGCCGCGAGCGACAGCGCCGCCGCGTCCGAGCCCGCTCCCGGCTCGCTGAGCGCGAAGGCCGCCACCGCGCTGCCGTCGCTCACCCGGGGGAGCCAGCGGGCGCGCTGGGCGCCGGTGCCGTGGGCGTACACCGGGTGGGCGCCCAGGCCCTGGAGGGCGAGGGCCGTCTCCGCCTCCGTGCAGGCGTACGCCAGCGCCTCCCGCATCAGGCACAGGTCGAGCGCGCCCGAGCCGAACAGCCGCCCCAGCAGCCCCAGGCGGCCGAGTTCGGCGATCAGCGGGCGGTTCACGCGGCCCGGTTCGCCCTGTGCGGCGAGGGGCCTCAACCGCTCGGCGGCCAGGGCGCGCAGCTGTGCGCACCAAGCGGTCTGGGCCGGTTCGAGCGAGAATGCGGGCACTGCCGGACCCCCTTCGGAGCGACTCCCCCGACGATATCGCGCACCGTTGACTGCCGTCACCGACACGATACGCTCCTCGTGCGAGCCCATCACGACACTCGTGCGAGCCCACCACGACAAGGGGCGAATCGTGACGAATCCCCGGGGCACCGCTCACGTCGACACCTTCGCGCGCGACCACCTGCCGCCGCCCGGCCAGTGGCCCGAACTCCGCTTCGACCTGCCGGAGTTGCGCTACCCGGACCGGCTGAACTGCGCCGCCGAGCTGCTGCACGGCCCGCCCGGCGACCGCCCGGTCTTCCGCACGGCCTCCGGCGAGGTGTGGACGTACGACGACCTGCGCGCCCGCGTCGACCGCATCGCGCACCTCCTCACCGGCGACCTCGGGGTCGTCCCCGGCAACCGGGTGCTGCTGCGCGGCCCCACCACCCCGTGGCTGGCGGCCTGCTGGCTGGCGGTGCTGAAGGCGGGCGCCGTCGCCGTCACCGTCCTGGCCCAGCAGCGGCCGTACGAGCTGGGCACGATGTGCGAGATCGCGCGGGTCGGGCACGCGCTGTGCGACGTCCGGGCCGTCGACGACCTCGTCAAGGCGGAGGTCCCAGGCCTGCGGATCACCGCCTACGGCGGTGACGCCCCCGACGACCTGCTGCGCCGTGCGGCGCCCGACACGCCGTACACCGCCGTGGGCACCGCGGCCGACGACGTCGCGCTGATCGCCTTCACCTCCGGCACGACCGGGCGCCCCAAGGGGTGCGTGCACTTCCACCGGGACGTGCTGGCGATCGCCGACACGTTCTCCAGGCACGTCCTGAAGCCGTGCGCGGACGACGTCTTCACGGGCAGTCCCCCGCTCGGCTTCACCTTCGGGCTCGGCGGTCTGGTGGTGTTCCCGCTGCGGGCCGGGGCCAGTGCCCTGCTGCTGGAACAGGCCGGGCCCCGGCAGTTGCTGCCCGCCGTCGCCGAGCACCGGGTGTCGGTGCTGTTCACCGCGCCGACGGCGTACCGCGCGATGCTCGGTGAGCTGGCCGCGCACGACGTCTCCTCGCTGCGCCGCTGCGTCTCGGCGGGCGAGAACCTGCCCGCCGCCACCTGGCGGGCCTGGCACGAGCGCACCGGCCTGCGCATCATCAACGGCATCGGCGCCACCGAGCTGCTGCACATCTTCATCTCCGCGGCCGACGAGGACGCCCGGCCCGGCACGACGGGAGTCCCCGTGCCCGGCTGGCACGCGCGCGTGCAGGACGCCGACGGCGTGCCCGTGCCCGACGGGGAGCCGGGGCTGCTCGCCGTGCGCGGGCCGGTCGGCTGCCGCTACCTCGCCGATCCGCGGCAGCGGGAGTACGTGCGCGACGGCTGGAACGTCACCGGCGACACCTACGTCCGCGAGCCCGACGGCTACTTCCGCTACGTCGCCCGCGCCGACGACATGATCGTCTCGGCCGGGTACAACATCGCCGGGCCGGAGGTCGAGGACGCGCTGCTGCGGCACCCGGACGTGGTGGAGGCGGCGGTCGTGGGGCGGCCCGACGAGGCGCGCGGGCAGGTCGTGGTGGCGTTCGCCGTCCTCAGGGCGGGGGCCGGGCGGGACGCCGAGGCGCTGCGCGCCTTCGTCAGGTCCGAGCTGGCGCCGTACAAGTGCCCGCGCGAGATCGTCTTCCTGGACGCGCTGCCGCGCACGGCGACCGGCAAGCTCCAGCGGTTCAAGCTGCGTGCGGCGGACGGCCCGGGGTGACCGCGCCACCGCGGACGAACGGCGCCGACCCGTACGACCTAAGATGATCAACGTGTCCGACCAGCATGCTCCACGGTCTCTCATCGTCACGCTCTACGGCGCGTACGGGCGGTTCATGCCGGGCCCGGTGCCCGTCGCCGAGCTGATCCGGCTGCTGGCCGCGGTCGGCGTGGACGCCCCCTCCGTACGGTCCTCGGTGTCGCGGCTCAAACGGCGCGGACTGCTCGTGCCCGCCCGCACCGACCGGGGCGCGGCCGGGTACGAACTCTCCTCCGACGCCCGTCAGCTGCTCGACGACGGCGACCGCCGCATCTACGCCGCGGACCCGCCCGGGGACGAGGGCTGGGTGCTAGCGGTGTTCTCCGTGCCGGAGTCGGAGCGGCAGAAGCGGCACGTGCTGCGCTCGCGCCTGGCCGGTCTCGGCTTCGGCACCGCGGCGCCGGGCGTGTGGATCGCCCCGGCCCGGCTGTACGAGGAGACCCGGCACACCCTCCAGCGGCTGCGGCTGGAGGCGTACGTCGACTTCTTCCGCGGCGAGCACCTCGGCTTCGCGCCGACCGCCGAGACGGTGGCCCGCTGGTGGGACCTGGCCGCCATCGCCAAGCAGCACGAGGCGTTCCTGGACCGGCACGCGCGCGTGCTGCGCGCCTGGGAGAGGCGTACGGACACCCCGCCCGAGGAGGCCTACCGCGACTACCTCCTCGCCCTGGACTCCTGGCGCCACCTGCCCTACACCGATCCGGGGCTGCCCGCCCGGCTGCTCCCCGAGGACTGGCCGGGGGTCCGTTCGGCGGCCGTGTTCCGGGGGCTGCACGAGCGGCTGCGGGAGGCGGGGGCCGCCTTCGCGGGCCTGCCCGGTCACTGACCGCGGCCCCGGGCGGGCCGGCGCGCGGCCGGGCACCGGCGCGCGGCCGGGCACCGGTGCGCGGACGCGGCACCGGCGTGCGGACGCGGCACCGGTGCGCGGACGCGGCACCGGCGTGCGGACGCGGCACCGGGGGCGGAGCCCGTACCGGGGGCGGAGCCCGTGCCGGTCAGTTCCGCAGGCTCAGGCGCGGCTTGGGCGCGTCCGTGCGGCCGGTCGGGGGACGGCGGCTGCCGGCCCGGTACTGCACCGGCCAGGCCACGCCCGGCCCCGTGTAGCCCTGTTCGGCCGCCGCGTGCAGCGTCCAGTGCGGGTCGTACAGGTGCGGGCGGGCCAGGGCGCACAGGTCGGCGCGGCCCGCCAGGATCAGCGAGTTGACGTCGTCCCAGGAGGAGATCGCGCCGACCGCGATCACCGGGACGCGCACCGAGTTCCGGATGCGGTCGGCGAAGGGGACCTGGTACGACCGCCCGGACTCCGGCCGTTCGTCGGCGACGACCTGTCCGGTCGACACGTCGATGGCGTCGGCGCCGTGCGCGGCGAAGGCCCGGGCGATCCCGACGGCGTCCTCGGCCGTGGTGCCGCCCTCGGCCCAGTCGGTGGCGGAGATGCGGACCGTCATGGGCCGCTCCTGCGGCCACACGGCCCGCACCGCGTCGAAGACCTCCAGCGGGAAGCGCAGCCGCCGCTCCGGGGAGCCGCCGTAGGCGTCCGTGCGGCGGTTGGTCAGCGGGGAGAGGAAGCCGGACAGCAGGTAGCCGTGGGCGCAGTGCAGTTCGAGCAGGTCGAAGCCGGCGCGGGCGGCGCGCCGGGCGGCGGCGGTGAACTGCTCCCTCAGGTCGGTGAGCTGGGCGCGGGACAGCTCGCGCGGGGTCTGGCCGTACGGCTTGTACGGCAGGGCGGAGGCGGCGACCAGCGGCCAGTTGCCCTCCTCCAGGGGCTCGTCCATGCCCTCCCACATCGGCTTGGTCGAGCCCTTGCGGCCGCTGTGGCCGAGCTGCACGCCGATCGCGGTACCCGGTGCCTGCCGGTGCACGAAGTCGGTGATCCGCCGCCAGGCCTCGGCCTGCCCGCCGGTGTAGAGGCCGGTGCAGCCGGGTGTGATCCGGCCCCGCTCGCTGACGCACACCATCTCGGTCATCACCAGCCCGGCGCCGCCCAGCGCCCGCGCCCCCAGGTGAACGAGGTGGAAGTCGCCGGGGACGCCGTCGACCGCCGAGTACATGTCCATGGGCGAGACGACGACCCGGTTGCGCAGGGTCAGGCCGCGCAGCCGCAGCGGGGTGAACATCGGGGGCGTCCCGGGCGGGCAGCCGAACTCGCGTTCCACGGCCTCGGTGAAGCGGGCGTCGCGCAGCCGCAGGTTGCCGTGGGTGACGCGGCGGCTGCGGGTGAGCAGGTTGAAGGCGAACCGGTGGGGCCGCTGGCCGACGTGGAGGGCCAGGTCCTCGAACCACTCCAGGCTGGCGCGGGCGGCGCGCTGGGTGGAGGCGACGACCGGCTTGCGCTCCTGCTCGTAGGCGGTCAGCGCCCGCTCCACGGACGGCTGTTCCGCCAGGCAGGCCGCCAGGGCCAGGGCGTCCTCGACGGCGAGTTTGGTGCCGGAGCCGATGGAGAAGTGGGCGGTGTGGGCGGCGTCGCCGAGGAGGACGACGTTGCCGTGCGACCAGCGTTCGTTGACGACCGTGCGGAAGGCCGTCCACGCGGACCGGTGGGACTTCAGCGGCCGTCCGCCCAGCGCCTCGGCGAAGATCTTGGCGCAGCGCTCGGTCGACTCCCTCTCGTCGAGCCCGTCGAAACCGGCCGCGCGCCACACCTCCTCCCGCATCTCGACGATCACGGTGGAGGCGTCGGCCGCGTAGGGGTAGCCGTGCAGCTGCATCACGCCGTGCTCGGTCTCGGCGGTCTCGAAGCGGAAGGCGTCGAAGGCGAGGTCGGCGGCCAGCCAGATGTAGCGGCAGCGGTGGCCGGTGACCCGGGGGCGGAAGACGCCGGCGTAGGTGTCGCGGGTGGTGCTGTGCACGCCGTCGGCGGCGACGACGAGGTCGTGGGTGCGCGCGAGCCGGTCCGGGTGCGGGGCCACGGTGCGGAAGCGGAGCGCGACGCCGAGCTCGCGGCAGCGTTCGTGCAGGATCTGCAGCAGGCGCCTGCGTCCCAGTGCCGCGAAGCCGTGGCCGCCGCAGGTGTGCCGGACGCCCCGGTGCACGATGTCGATGTCCTCCCAGCGGACGAAGTCCCTCTGCAGGGCCGCGTGGACGACCGGGTCGGCGTGCTCGATGCCGCCGAGGGTCTCGTCGGAGAGGACGACTCCGAAGCCGAAGGTGTCGTCGGGGGCGTTGCGTTCCCAGACGGTGACCTCGCGGTCGGGGCCGAGGCGTTTGAGGAGGGCGGCGGCGTAGAGGCCGCCGGGGCCGCCGCCGATGACCGCCACGCGCAGAGGGCGGCCGCTCCCGTGGTGCGGCCGCGGGTGGCCGTGGGCCTGCCGCGCCCCGCGGCGGAACCGCTCGTCAGCACGGTCCCGCGCCCCAGGGGCCGGCACGCCTACCGCCCCCGCCATTTCGGCGGGCGCTTCTCCTTGAAGGCCGCGTGGAACTCGGCGTAGTCCTCGCTGTTCATCAGGAGGGCCTGGGTGGAGGCGTCCATTTCCACCGCTGCCGTCAGGGACATGTCCAGTTCGGCCGAGAGCAGGGCCTTCGTGCGGGCGTGTGCCAGGGCCGGGCCGTCGGCGAGGCGGCGGGCCAGTCGCCGGGCCGCCTCGTCCGCGCGGCCCTCCTCGGTCAGCTCGCTGATCAGGCCGATCCGCTCGGCCTCCGGCGCCCGTACCGGCTCGCCGAGCATCAGCAGCCGGGTGGCGTGGCCGAGGCCGACGACCCGGGGCAGGAGGTAGGCGGCGCCCATGTCGCCGCCGGACAGGCCGACCCGGGTGAAGAGGAAGGCGAAGCGGGCGCTCGGGTCGGCGACCCGGAAGTCCGCCGCCAGCGCCAGGACCGCTCCGGCGCCCGCCGCCACGCCGTGCACGGCCGCGACCACCGGGAACGGGCACTCCCGCACGGCCCGCACCACCTGCCCGGTCATCCGGTTGAAGTCCAGGAGCCGGGCGGTGTCCATGGACAGGGTCGCGCCGATGATCTCGTCGACGTCGCCGCCGGAGCAGAAGCCGCGCCCCTGGCCCGCCAGCACCAGTGCCCGGACGGCCCGCTCCCGGGACAGTTCGGCGAGCAGGTCGCGCAGGTCGGCGTAGGCGCCGAAGGTGAGCGCGTTGAGTTTGTCGGGGCGGGCGAGGGTGACGGTGGCGACGCCGTCGGCGAGGTCGACGCGCAGGTGCCGCCAGTCGGCGGTGCGGGCGGCGGAACCGGTGAAGGGACTCATGACGGGCGGCCTCCTCGGACGGGCACGGCCTCACTGAGTACTGCCCCACGAAGTTATCACCCATCTTTGACTGTCGTCATGAGTGCGCGACAGCCCGCCCGGGTACGACCTCGGTGTGACCCCGGGTGAGACCCGGGTGTGGCCCGGCCCGGTCACAGCCGTCACGGCTCGTCGACACCCCGGTAACGGTGGGAGTGCTCGTGCGAGGCGGGGCGTCGGCCGGGGTAACCCGCCCGGTGCCGGGGCCGCCGGCCCCGGACGGTGCCCGTCGGACACCCCCACCGGACGGCCCCGTACCATTCCTACGGTCGAAAGCAGGACAGCCTGCTCCATGAACGGACCCGCCTTGCACGAACGCCCCTCGGCCCCCGCCCCCTCCTGGCGCATCGCGCTGCCGCACACCGTCGCGGCCGTGCCGGTGGCGCGCGCCCTGGTCCGGACGGCGCTGGCCGAACTGGAGCACGCCGCCGACTGCGACACCGCCGAGCTGCTGACGGCGGAGCTGGTGGCCAACGCCGTGGAGCACACCTCCGGCAGCGCGCCGATCGAGCTGGTGGTGGAGCTGCTGCCGGGCGGCTGCCAGGTCGAGGTGCACGATCCCGACCCGGCGCCGCCCGGCGATCTCACCCGCCCGGCCGGCGGGCCGCCGGACCCCTGGCAGGAACACGGGCGCGGGCTGCTGCTGATCCGCACCCTGAGCTCGTCCTGCGGGCACCGGCCCACCGCCTCGGGCAAGGCGGTGTGGTTCAGACTGCCTGCGGTACCCCGGCAGCGGTGTCGTCCGCGGTGACCTGCGCGAGACGGGAGTTCCGGCGTCCGTACGCCAGGTAGACCAGCACTCCCACCGCCAGGAACACCGCGAACTGGATCCAGGCCGTCCGGCCGGTCTCGTACATCAGGTACAGGCAGAAGCCGACCCCGAGCAGGGGCGTGACGGGGTACAGCGGCACGCGGAAGGTGCGGGCCAGGCCCGGCTCGCGGCGGCGCAGGGCGAGCACCGCGACGTTGACGGCGGCCATGGTGGCGAGCGTGCCGATGGTGCACAGGTCGACCACCGCGTCGAGCGGGGCGAAGGCCGCCGGGACCGCGAAGACGACGCCCACGATCAGCGTGCCGGCGACGGGGGTCGCGGTGCGCGGCGAGACCTTCTCGAAGACGCGCGGGATCAGCCCGTCGCGGGACATGGACATCAGGATGCGGGTCTGGCCGTACATCACGGCGAGCACCACCGAGGCGATGGCGACGACCGCGCCGAAGGCGACGACGCCGCCGCCGACCGTGGACCCGGTGACCTCGTTGACCACGTACGACAGCGCGGCGGGGCGGCCGCCGACCTCGTCGCCGCCGATCGCGCCGATCGCCGCGAGCGCGACCGCGCAGTACAGCACGGTGACCACGCCCATGCAGACCAGGATCGCGACCGGGATGTCCCGGCGCGGGTTCTTCGCCTCCTCGCCGGCCGTGGTGATCGCGTCGAAGCCGATGTACGAGAAGAACGCGGCCGTGGTGCCCGCGCCGATGCCGGCGAGGCCGGTGGGCGAGAACGGGGTGAGGTTGCCGTCCTGGAAGGCGGTGAACCCGATGGCGCAGAAGGCGACGAGGACGGCGAGTTTGAGGACGGCCATCGCGGCGGTCGCCCGGGCGCTCTCGCGCACCCCGCGCACCAGCAGCACGCAGGCCATGGCGATGACGAGCACGGCCGGCAGGTTGACCGCCCCGCCCTCGCCGGGGCCCGCGGACAGCGCGTGCGGCAGGCGGTGGCCGGTCAGGCCGCCGAGCAGCTCGTTGACGTACTGGCTCCAGCCGACCGCCACGGCGGAGACCGACACGCCGTACTCCAGGAGCAGGCACCAGCCGACGAGGAAGGCCGTGGTCTCGCCGAGTCCGGCGTAGGCGAAGGAGTACGAGGAGCCGGAGACCGGGATCGCGCCGCCCAGCTCGGCGAAGGCGAACGCGGTGAAGACGCAGGTGATCGCGGCCAGGACGAAGGAGACGACGACGGCCGGGCCGGCCTCGGCGACCGAGTCGGACAGGCCGACGAAGATGCCGGTGCCGACGATCGCGCCGACGCCGAAGCAGATGAGCTGGAACAGGCCCATCGTGCGCCTCAGGCCGTGGCCCTCACGGTCGGCGCCCGACTCTGCCACGAGGAGGGCAGGGGACTTGATGCGGGAAGCGGGCATGCGGATGGTGCTCGTTTCTGGTGGTGCGGGGTGCGACGGTCGTCGCGGTCGGCGGCCGCGGAAGAAGGGGTGGCTCCGGGCCGCCGGACAGGATAATCCCTGCGCAGGCGCCGGTCAGGCGAGCGTGGCGACGAGTACGGCCTTGATGGTGTGCAGACGGTTCTCCGCCTCGTCGAAGACGACGGAGTGCGCCGACTCGAAGACCTCGTCCGACACCTCCAGGTACGTGAGGCCGTGGGTCTCGTGGATCTCCCGGCCGACCTTCGTCCCCAGGTCGTGGAAGGCGGGCAGGCAGTGCAGGAACTTCACGTCCGGGTTGCCGGTGGCGCGCAGGACGTCCATGGTCACCGCGTAGGGGGCGAGGGCGGTGATCCGCTCGTCCCACACCTCCTTGGGCTCTCCCATGGAGACCCACACGTCGGTGGCGACGAAGTCGGCGCCCCGCACGCCTTCCTGGAGGGACTCGGTGAGCGTGATCCGGGCCCCGCTGGTCCCGGCCAGCTCGCGGGCCCGGTCGACGACCTCCTGGGCGGGCCAGTAGGTCTTCGGGGCGACGATCCGCACGTCCATGCCGAGCAGGGCCGCGGTGACGAGGTAGGAGTTGCCCATGTTGAAGCGGGCGTCGCCGAGGTAGGCGAACGCGATCTCCGTCACCGGCCGCGGGCAGTGCTCGGTCATGGTGAGCACGTCGGCGAGCATCTGGGTGGGGTGCCAGTCGTCGGTCAGGCCGTTGTAGACGGGCACGCCCGCGTACGCCGCCAGCTCCTCCACCTTGGCCTGGCTGTCCCCGCGGTACTCGATCCCGTCGTACATCCGGCCCAGCACGCGCGCGGTGTCCTTCACGGACTCCTTGTGGCCGATCTGCGAGCCGGCGGGGTCGAGGTAGGTTGTGCGGGCGCCCTGGTCGGCGGCGGCGACCTCGAAGGCGCAGCGGGTGCGCGTCGAGGTCTTCTCGAAGATCAGCGCGATGTTCCTGCCCCGCAGGTACCGGGTCTCGGTCCCGGCCCTCTTGGCGGCCTTCAGCTCGGCGGCCAGCTCGATCAGGCCGAGGAACTCCCGCGCCGTGAAGTCCAGCTCCTTGAGGAAGTGGCGGCCGGCGAGGGCGGTCGGGACTGTCGCCATGGGGCGCTCCAGGAATGCGGGGACACGAACCCTGGAATTCTATACGAAGTTTTGCATGTCTATACGGACTCCCGTTCGGACGCGGGCCTCCCCGGCCCGCGCGGTCCCTACACGGCGTCCCGTTCGACCGGGCAGCTCATGCAGCGCGGCCCGCCCCTGCCCCGGCCCAGCTCGCTGCCCGGGATCTCGATCACCTCGATGCCCTGCTTGCGCAGATGCGTGTTGGTGGTGGCGTTGCGCTCGTAGGCGACCACGACGCCCGGTTCGACGGCGAGCACGTTGCAGCCGTCGTCCCACTGCTCCCGCTCGGCGGCGTGCACGTCCTGGGTGGCGGTGAGCACCCGGATCTCGCTCAGCCCGAGCGCGGCGGCGATCGCGCGGTGCATGTGCTCCGGCGGATGGTCGGTGACCTTCAGCTCCTTCTCCCCGACGCCCGGTTCGATGGTGTACGAGCGGAGCATGCCGAGCCCCGCGTACTGGGTGAACGTGTCGCCGTCGACCATGGTCATCACGGTGTCCAGGTGCATGAAGGCCCGCCGCTTCGGCATGTCCAGGGCCACGATGGTCTCGGCGGAACCGGCCGCGAACAGCTTGTGCGCGAGCATCTCCACGGCCTGGGGCGTGGTCCGCTCGCTCATGCCGATCAGGACCGCCCCGTTGCCGATGACCAGCACGTCCCCGCCCTCGATGGTCGACGGGTAGTCGGCCAGTCCCTCGGACCAGACGCGGAACGGCTCGTCCCGGAACAGCGGGTGGTGCCGGTAGATCGCCTCGAAGTGCACGGTCTCGCGCTGCCGGGCGGGCCAGCGCATGGCGTTGACCGAGACGCCGTCGTAGATCCAGGCGGAGGTGTCCCGGGTGAACAGGTGGTTGGGCAGCGGGGCCAGCAGGAAGTCGTCCAGCTCCATGACGTGGAAGCGGACCGAGGTCGGCTCGGCGTGCGCGTCCAGGAACTCCCGCTTGGTCATGCCGCCGACCAGGGCCTCGGCCAGCTCCCGCGCGGGCAGCGTCTCGAAGGCGGCCCGGAGGTGGTCGGTGGCCAGCGGGCCGTACGCCTTCTCGTCGAAGACCCGGTCCAGGACCAGCGATCTGGCCGCCGGGATGTCGAGCACCTCGGTGAGCAGGTCGCCGAAGAGGTGCACGGTGACGCCTCTGTCGCGCAGCACGTCGGCGAACCCGTCGTGCTCGGCGCGCGCCCGGCGCACCCACAGCACGTCGTCGAAGAGCAGGGCGTCCTTGTTGCTGGGGGTGAGCCTTTTGAGCTCGAGGTCGGGCCGGTGCAGGATGACGCGGCGCAGCCGCCCGGCCTCGGAGTCGACGTGGTATGCCATGCCTCCATCCTGACCAGCCGGACGCGTGTTCACCCCTCCGCGGAACGAACGCGGCGCGATCCTCGCGCCCGGCCGCCGGGAAGCGCGTGAGTCCGCGGATTCCTGGAGGATCCGACCGCTGAACCCGCGCGTCGTCGCCGGGTCGAGGACGGGAACGGGGGCGGGTTCGTCCGCGTCCGCCGGGGATGCGGCGGTTGCCGGAGCCGTGGGGATCGGCGGCGTACGGCGTCGGTGGCTGTCCACGGTGCGACGAGCGCGGCGGCCGCGGAGACGGCGGCCGCCATCGCGAGCCCGGCGAGCACCCAACCGGCGATGAGGGCCGGGAGGTCGGGGGCTGCGGCCACGATCAGCAGGCCGACGAGGGAGAACGCCGCGGTGGTCGCCCCGGCCGGCCAGTCGGTGGCAGCGGTGATCTGGGGGTTGGGGACGGGGAAGGCGTAGGAGGAGATGCCCCGGCTCGCGATCTGCGTGGTGCGGAGGACGGGCGGGGCGGCGCGGGGCCGCGACCGGTCCCCTGCTCCGGTCGCGGCCCCGCGTGCGGGGTGCCCAGGCCGGTCACGAGCCGCAGCAGCCGCCCGCCGGGATCTGAGCCCGTTCGGCAGCCGTCCCGGCCGTGGCGGGGGCGCCGAGCCGGACGAGCTGCGGCGCGGGCGCGCAGCAGCCGCCGCCGTCGGCCTCCTGGGCGTCGGGGGCGTCGAACAGCCCGGCGCCGCCGCAGACTCCGGTCTCGGGCAGGGCGAGTTCGACGCGGTCGGCGGAGGCGAGGTCGCCGGCGATCGCGGCGGCCACGGAGCGGACCTGCTCGTAGCCGGTCATCGCCAGGAACGTCGGGGCGCGGCCGTAGGACTTCATCCCGACCAGGTACACCCCGGGTTCGGGGTGGGAGAGCTCGCGGTGGCCGTGCGGGTGGACGGTGCCGCAGGAGTGCTGGTTGGGGTCGATCAGCGGAGCCAGCGCGACGGGTGCCTGGAGGCGTTCGTCGAGGCCCAGGCGCAGCTCGTCGAGGAAGGACAGGTCGGGCCGGAAGCCGGTCAGGACGATCACCTCGTCGACCGCGTCCAGGCGGCGCCCGTCCTCGCCGGCCAGGACCAGGCGGCCGTCGGTGCCGCGCTCGATCGCCTCGGTGCGGAAGCCGGTGACCGCGTCGGCGTGGCCGTCGTCGACGGCGGCCTTCGCCGCCAGGCCCAGGGCGCCGCGCGCCGGGAGCCGGTCGGCCTCGCCGCCGCCGAAGGTGGAGCCGGAGATGCCCCGGCGCAGGATCCACACCCCCTTCGTCCCCGCGCCGTCGTCGGACTTCGCGAGGTCGGCCAGGTACGCGAGGGCGGTGAACGCGGAGGCGCCGGAGCCGATGACGGCGGTGCGCCTGCCCGCGTACCGGGCGCGGACGGCCGGGTCCTTCAGGTCCGGGACGCGGTAGGTGATCCGGTCCGCGGCCGCCTTCTCGCCGAGCGCCGGCAGGCCGCTGCCGCCGGCCGGGCCGGGCGTGGCCCAGGTGCCGGAGGCGTCGATGACGGCTCGGGCGAGGACGCGCTCCTCACGGCCGTCGGCGTGGGCGACGTGCACGACGAACGGCTGCTGCTCGCGGTCGGCGTCCACGATCCGGTCCCGGCCGGCCCGGGAGACGCCGGTGACGCGCGCGCCGGTGCGGACGCGGTCGCCGAGGACGTCGGCGAGCGGCTGCAGGTACAGCTCGGCCCAGTCGCCGCCGGAGGGGCAGGCGGCCGGGTCGGGCCGTGTCCAGCCGGTGGGGGCCAGGAGCTTCTCGGCGGCCGGGTCGACGACCTCGCCCCAGGTGGAGAACAGGCGCACGTGCGACCACTCGCGCACCGCGGCGCCGGCGCTCCGGCCGGCTTCCAGCACCAGGGGCTCGATGCCCTGGTCGATCAGGTGGGCGGCGGCGGCCAGACCGGTGGGTCCGGCCCCGATCACGACGACGGGCAGCTCGGTGGTGGCGGGCGCGTTCACGGCGACTCCTCGCGTGCTTCGACATCTGTCGATGGCTTGCCCGGCCCAGCATGGCATCTGCATTGATGAGCGTCAACATAGACATTCATCAAAATAAGAGGGGTCACTCATGGAACACGTCGACGTCGCCGCGACCGGCGGCGGCCAGTGCGGACTCGCCACCGCCCACGCCCTGCCGAGGCACGGGCTGCGGCCGGTCGCGCCGGAGGCGTCCGACCGCACGGCCGGGTCGCGGCCGCACCGCTACGACAGCCTCACGCCGTCCTCACCCGCCCGGTACGGCTCCCTGCCCGGGGTGCCGTTCCCCGGCGCCGACCGCGACCGCCACCCGCACCGCGACGAGGTCGTCGCCCACCTCACCGCCCGGCCGCCCACCTCGCGCGCCGATGGCGGCCCACCCCTCACTGGTTCGACATGTGTCAACATAGGCGCATGTCGAACGCGAAGGCGCTGCCGCTGCTCGAGCCCGCCGACGGCCAGGGCGTGGCGCCGTGCTGCCCACCGCTGGCCGAACGCCCGATGACCGCCCAGGAGGCCGAGACGGCCGCCCGGATGTTCAAGGCCCTCGGCGACCCGGTCCGCCTTCGGCTGTTCTCCGCCGTCGCCTCGCACGAGGGCGGCGAGGCGTGCGTCTGTGACATCTCCGACGTCGGCGTCTCCCAGCCCACCGTCTCCCACCACCTGAAGAAGCTCAAGGAGGCCGGGCTGCTCACCTCCGAGCGACGCGGCACCTGGGTGTACTACCGGGTCGAGCCGTCCGTGCTCGCCGCGATGGGCAAGCTGCTGGCCCTGCCTGCCGCGGCCTGACGACCGGACGGGCGGCGGGGGAAGCGGTGAGCGGGACGCCGGGTGCGGTGGCCGTGCCGCCGGCGACCACCACCGCACCCGTGTGCTGCGTCACGGGGCCGTCGTCACCGCGTCGGCGGCGAACCTCCCGCGCCAGGCGAGCGCGACGTGGACCAGGCCGATCAGCACCGGGACTTCGATGAGCGGGCCGACGACGCCGGACAGGGCCTGGCCGGAGGTGACGCCGAAGGTGGCGATGGCGACCGCGATGGCCAGCTCGAAGTTGTTGCCCGCCGCGGTGAAGGCGAGGGTCGTGGTGCGGTCGTAGGCCAGGCCCAGGGCCTTGCCGAGGAGGAAGGCGCCGAAGAACATGACCGCGAAGTAGACCAGCAGCGGCAGCGCGATCCGGGCGACGTCCAGCGGCTGCGAGGTGATGGTCCTGCCCTGCAGGGCGAAGAGGACGACGATCGTGAACAGCAGCCCGTACAGGGCCCAGGGGCCGATCCTCGGCAGGAACTTCGCCTCGTAGTCGGTGCGGCCCAGCTTCTGCTCGCCGATGCGGCGGGTGAGGAAGCCGGCCAGCAGCGGGACGCCGAGGAAGACGACGACGTTCAGCGCGATGTGCCACACGGGCACGTCCAGGCCCTGGCCGTCGCCGAGGTTCGTCCAGCGCGGCAGCAGGTCGAGGTAGAACCAGCCCAGCAGGCCGAACGCGAGGACCTGGAACACCGAGTTCAGTGCGACGAGGACGGCTGCGGCCTCGCGGTCGCCGCACGCGAGGTCGTTCCAGATGACGACCATGGCGATGCAGCGGGCCAGGCCGACGACGATCAGGCCGGTGCGGTACTCGGGCAGATCCGGCAGGAAGATCCAGGCCAGCGCGAACATCACCGCGGGACCGACGATCCAGTTGACGACCAGGGAGGACACCATCAACTTCCGGTCGCCGGTGACGCGGTCCAGCCTGTCGTAGCGGACCTTGGCCAGGACCGGGTACATCATGACCAGCAGGCCGAGCGCGATCGGCAGGGAGATCCCGCCGGTCTCGATCTTCGCGAGCGCGTCGTTCATCCCCGGGATCAGGCGGCCCAGGCCCAGGCCGGCGGTCATGGCCAGCAGGATCCACACCGCGAGGTAGCGGTCGAGGGCGGAGAGCTTCTTGACGATCGAGTCGTCCCCACCGCCGGCCGGAGCGGGGGCGGTGGCGGGCTCGGCGGAGGTCACGGGCAGGCCCTCTTGTTCCCGGCGGCGGTGCGGGCGGAGGCCGCGAGTTCGGCGAACCGCTCGGACAGGCCGGCCAGGACCTCGGGCTTGAGCTTGTAGTAGGTGAAGCGGCCGCAGGGCTCGGTCTCCACGATCCCGGCCTCGCGCAGCACCTTCAGGTGGTTGGACAGGTTGGTCTGCTTGGCTCCGGTCTCCTCGACCAGGTGCGTCGTGCAGAGCGTCTCGCGCGCCAGCAGGGTGACGATCTTCAGGCGGAGCGGATCGCCCAGCACCCGGATCACATCAGGATCGACTGAAGTCAGCATGCACTGATACTTTCACGTCATCGCTCGCTGATACCAGCGAGGGCTGAAGTCATCGGCGGCCGGGTTCCGCCGTGCGACGGGAGAGAACGATCACCATGGCCGACAAGCCGTCCGTCCTGTTCGTCTGCGTCCACAACGCCGGCCGCTCCCAGATGGCCGCCGCGTGGCTGACCCACCTGGCCGGCGACCGCGTCGAGGTCCGCTCCGCCGGCTCCGCCCCCGGCGACCGGGTCAACCCGGCCGCCGTCCAGGCCATGGCCGAAGTCGGCATCGACATCTCCGAGGAGACGCCGAAGATCCTCACCGTCGACGCGGTCCGCGAGTCGGACGTCTGCATCACCATGGGCTGCGGCGACACCTGCCCCGTCTTCCCCGGCAAGCGCTACCTCGACTGGAAGCTCGACGACCCGGCCGGGCAGGGCGTCGAGGCCGTGCGCCCGATCCGCGACGAGATCAAGACCCTGGTCGAGGGCCTGATCGCCGAGATCGCCCCGGAGAAGACGACATGAGCGGGATACGCGACGTCGCCGTCACCGGCTCCGGACCCGCCGGATAGGCCGCCGCCCTGCCCACCGCCCGCGCCCGGCCGAAGCCCCTGCTCCTCGGCAGCGGCGTCTTCGCCGGCGGATCCCTGACGACCACGACCGAGGCCGAGGACTTCCCCGGCTTCCCCGACAGTCCCCCCTACAGCCGCGGGTCCACCGGCTCCGACTCCAGCGCCAGGACCCCGAAGACCGCCTCGTGCACCCGCCACAGCGGCTCGCCCCCGGCCAGCCGGTCGAGGGCTTCCAGGCCGAGCGCGTACTCCCGGATCGCCAGCGACCGCTTGTGGTTCAGGAACCGGGTGCGCAGCCGGGCCAGGTTCTCCGGGCGGGTGTACTCGGGACCGTAGATGATCCGCAGGTACTCGCGGCCCCGGCACTTGACGCCGGGCTGCACCAGGCGGCCCTGGTCGTCGCGGACCAGCGCGCCGAGGGGCTTGACGACCATGCCCTCGCCGCCGCGGCCGGTCATCTCCAGCCACCAGTCGACGCCCGCCCGCACCGACTCGGGGTCGGCGGTGTCGACGTACAGGCGGCGGGTGGTCTGCAGCAGTCCGGTGCCGTCGTGCTCGACGAGCCGGTCGATCAGGGCGAGCTGCTCGTCGTGCGGCAGGCCCGCCATGCTCCGGCCCTGGACGGCCAGGATCTGGAACGGCGCCAGACGCACTCCGTCCAGCCCGTCCGTCGTCCAGCAGTAGCGGCGGTACGCCTCGGTGAACGCGGCGGCGTCCGCGGCCCGCTCGCGCTGGCGCGCCAGCAGCTCCGCCACCTCCACGCCCCGCGCGGCGGCGCCCTCCAGGGCGGCCAGCGCGCCCGGGAGGACCGCGCCGGAGGCGGCGCCCACGGCGGCGTACTGCGAGCGCAGCAGCCCGGACGCCTTCAGCGACCACGGCATCAGCTCGGCGTCGAGCAGCAGCCAGTCGGTCTCCAGCGCCTCCCACAGGCCCGCCTCGCCGGCCGCCGTGCGCACCCGGTCGAGGATCTCCCCGGTGACGGACGCGTCGTCGAAGAACGGGCGGCCGGTACGGGTGTACAGCGAGCCGGCCGGTCCTTCCCCGACGCCGAACCGCCTGCGCGCGGCCTGCGCGTCCCGGCACACCAGGGCCACCGCCCGCGACCCCATGTGCTTCTCCTCGCACACGACCCGCGCGACGCCGTCCTGCCGGTACTGGGCGAAGGCCTCCGCCGGGTGCTCCAGGTAGCCGTCGACGCGCGAGGTGGCCGTGGGCGCCATGGTCGGCGGGAGGTAGGGCAGCAGCCGCGGGTCCACCGCGAAGCGGCTCATGACCTCCAGGGCCGCCGCCGCGTTCTCCTCGCGGATCGCCACACGGCCCTGGTACCGGGTCTCCACGGCCCGCCGGCCGTGCACGTCGGCCAGGTCCAGCGGCCGGCCGTCGTGCCCGCCGGGCGCCTCGGTGCGCAGCGGCCTGGCCGGCTCGTACCAGACCCGCTCGGCCGGTACGTCGACCAGCTCGCGCTCCGGCCAGCGCAGCGCGGTGAGCTTGCCGCCGAAGACGGCGCCGGTGTCCAGGCAGATGGTGTTGTTGAGCCAGGTGGCCTCCGGGACCGGGGTGTGACCGTAGACGACCGCCGCCCGGCCCCGGTAGTCCTCGGCCCACGGGTAGCGCACCGGCAGCCCGAACTCGTCGGTCTCACCGGTCGTGTCGCCGTACAGGGCGTGCGAGCGGACCCGGCCGGAGGTGCGGCCGTGGTACTTCTCCGGCAGGCCGGCGTGGCAGACCACCAGCCTGCCGCCGTCCAGGACGTAGTGGCTGACGAGCCCGTCGATGAACTCCCGCACCTCCTGCCGGAACTCCTCGCTCTCGCCCTCCATCTGCGCGATGGTCTCGGCGAGGCCGTGGGTGGGCCGGACCTTGCGGCCCCTGAGGTGGCGGCCGTACTTGTTCTCGTGGTTGCCGGGCACGCACAGCGCGTTGCCGGACTTCACCATGGCCATCACGCGGCGCAGCACGCCGGGGCTGTCCGGGCCCCGGTCGACGAGGTCGCCGACGAAGACGGCCGTGCGGCCCTGCGGGTGCGCGCCGTCGACGTAGCCCAGCTTGCCGAGCAGCGACTCCAGTTCGGCGGAGCAGCCGTGGACGTCGCCGATGATGTCGAACGGGCCGGTGAGGTGGGTCAGGTCGTTGAACCGCTTCTCGGTGACGACGGTGGCGTTCTCGACCTCCTCGACGCCGCGCAGCACGTGCACCTTGCGGAAGCCCTCGCGCTCCAGGTGCCGCAGGGAGCGGCGCAGTTCGCGGGTGTGGCGCTGGACGACCCGGCGCGGCATGCCGGCCCGGTCGGGGCGGGCCGCGTTGCGCTCGGCGCACACCTCCTCGGGCACGTCGAGCACGATGGCCACGGGCAGCACGTCGTGCTGCCGGGCCAGGTCGATCAGCCGGCGCCGGGCGTCCTGCTGCACACTGGTCGCGTCGACGACGGTACGGCGTCCGGCGGCCAGCCGCTTGCCCGCTATGTAGTACAGGACGTCGAAGGCGTCCGGCGTCGCGCTCTGGTCGTTCTCGTCGTCGGAGACGAGCCCGCGGCAGAAGTCGGAGGAGATGACCTCCGTGGGCCTGAAGTGCCTGCGGGCGAAGGTGGACTTGCCCGAGCCGGAGGCCCCGACGAGCACGACGAGGGAGAGGTCGGTGACGGGGAGGACCCGTCCACTGCGGTTCTCGCTCATGCGGCCTTCGCCTCCTTCGCGTCGCTGCCCAGGGTGAACACGGCCATCTGCGTGGGTGGTCCCACCTCGGGGTCGTCGGGGCCGACGGCGGCGAACTCCACGCCGTACCCGTGCCGTGCGGCCACCGCCCGCGCCCACGCCCGGAACTGTGCGCGGGTCCACTCGAAGCGGTGGTCGCCGTGCCGGAGGTGCCCGGCCGGCAGGGTCTCCCAGCGCACGTTGTACTCGGCGTTCGGGGTGGTCACGAGGACGGTGCGGGGGCGGGCCGAGCCGAACACGGCGTACTCCAGGGCGGGCAGCCGGGGCGGGTCGACGTGTTCGACGACCTCGCTGAGCACGGCCGCGTCGTATCCCTTGAGCCTGCTGTCGGTGTACGCCAGCGAGCCCTGGAACAGCTTCACGCGGGCCGCCTGCCGCTCCCCCATGCGCTCCAGTCCCAGCCGCCGGGAGGCGAGGGTGAGCGCCCGCATCGACACGTCGACGCCGACGATCTCGGTGAACGACGGGTCCTTCAGCAGTTCCTGCACCAACTGGCCCTGGCCGCAGCCGAGGTCCAGGACGCGGGCCGCGCCGGACCGCCGGAGCGCGGCCGTGATCGCCTCCCTGCGCCGCACCGCCAGCGGCGTCGGCCTCTCCTCGGTCCGGGCCTCCGCCTCGGCCGCGTCGTCGGTCTCCCCGGCCGCGGTGTCGATCTCCCCGACCGCGTTGTCGATCTCCTCGACCTCGCTGTCGTCGGCCTCGGCCAGCCGGAGCAGCTCCAGCCGCTCCATCGCCTGCCGGGTCAGCGACCGGCGCCGCGAGAGGTACCGGCTGGTGATGAGCGTCTGCTCGGGGTGCTCGGGCAGCCAGTCCTCGCCGGCCCGCAGCAGCTTGTCGACCTCGTCGGGGGAGACCCAGTAGTGCTTGGCGTCGTCGAGCACCGGGAGGAGGACGTAGAGGTGGCGCAGGGCCCGGGCGAGGGTGAGCGCCGAGGACTCCAGCACCAGGCGCACGTAGCGGGAGGCGCCCCATTCGGGGAACTGCCCGTCCAGTGCCACGGGGTCCGCGGTGACCGTCCAGCCCAGCGGTTCGAAGAGCCGCCGTACGAGGTCCGGGCCGCCGCGCGCCGGCAGTGCGGGCACCTCGACGCGCAGCGGCCTGGGCTGCCCGGGGAGGTCCGGCCTGGCGTTGCACACGCCCTTCATCGCGCTGGAGAACACGCGGCTGAGCGCCACGGCGAGCAGGGAGGAGGCCGCGTAGGGGCGGTCGTTGACGTACTGCGCGAGGGCGGCGTCGGGGGCGCCGCCGCGGCCCTTGCCCCTGCCGCGCCGGACCAGTGCCACCGCGTCCACCTCCAGCAGCAGCGCCGCCGTGCAGCGGCCGGCGTCCGCCTCGGGGTAGAGGACGTGCGCCGTGCCGTAGGAGGTGGAGAACGCCTGCGCCTTGTCGGGGTGCTTGTGCAGCAGGAAACCGAGGTCGGTCGCCGGGCGCTCGGGCGTGCCGGTGGTGCTGATCGTCAGGAACACGGTGGGCTGCCTCGAAGTGGGGTCTGGACTGCGGAGGGCGTGCCGGGCGGTTCCGCCGCGGTGCGCATCGTGCGCGCACGCGCCGGACGGCACCGGCCGCCGTGGACGGCGACGCGTGCTCCGGTGACGACGGCTCCTGGCCCTGCCCGGTCGCGTGGCGATGCGTAGGCCGCGCCGCGCCGGTGCGCCCGTGCGGCGCCTCCTCGCCGGCGCGTCCCGTACACCGTACAGAGCGCCGATCAGCGGCACCCGGGATTTTTTCCCCGCGGGACGGCCGGCGCGGACGGGGGTGTCATGACGCGGGTCCCCGCGCCGCCGGGGGCTCCCCCGCCGCCGCGGGCCGGTGCCGGGCCGTCCGGTGGTGCCCGGGCCGGGTTCCTGTACGACCGGCACCGCGCGGTGCCGGGGGCCGGCCCGCTCCCAGCCGCGGGACGTGACGGGCGGGGAGCCCGTGAGGACGGACGGCTCCGAGGGCGAGGGGGCGGCGGTGCGCACGGACCGCCCCGCCGGGGCCGGGAGCGGCCGGGCCGTGCGCGAGCCGCTTCCCCGGGCCACGGGAGCGTCCCGGCCCGCCGGTTCGCTACGACAGCTGCGACTGGACCTGGGAGGAGATCAGTTCCAGGTGGTCCAGGTCGTCGAGGTCGAGGACCTGGAGGTAGATGCGCCGGGAGCCGATCTCGGCGTAGCGGCCGATCTTGTCGACGACCTCGGCCGGGGTGCCGGCCAGGCCGTTGAGCTTGAGTTCGTCGACCTCGCGGCCGATCGCGGCGGCCCGGCGGGCGACCTCCCGGTCGTCCTTGCCGACGCAGACCACCAGGGCGTTGGAGTACGTGAGGTCGCCGGGGTCGCGGCCGGCCTCCTGCGCGGCGGCGCGCACCCGGCCGAACTGGCGCTCGCTGTCCTCGACGGACGCGAAGGGGATGTTGAACTCGTCGGCGTAGCGCGCGGCCAGGCGCGGGGTGCGGGTGGCGCCGTGGCCGCCGATGAGCACCGGGATCCTGTCCTGCGCGGGCTTGGGCAGCGCGGGCGAATCGGTCAGGTCGTAGTACGTGCCGTGGAAGGTGTAGGTCTTGCCGACCTCCGTCGCCCACAGCCCGGTGACGATCTCCAGCTGCTCCTCGAGGCGGGCGAACTTCTCCTTGGGGAAGGGGATGCCGTACGCCTTGTGCTCCTCCTCGAACCAGCCGGCTCCCAGGCCCAGCTCGACGCGTCCGCCGGACATCTGGTCGACCTGCGCGACCTGGATGGCGAGCACACCGGGCAGCCGGAAGGTGCCGGCGGTCATCAGCGTGCCGAGCCGGATGCGCTTGGTCTCGCGGGCGAGGCCGGCCAGGGTGATCCAGGCGTCGGTGGGGCCGGGCAGGCCGTCCACGGAGCCCATGCGGAGGTAGTGGTCGGAGCGGAAGAAGGCGTCGAAACCGAGGTCCTCGGTGGCCTTGGCCACGGTGAGCAGAGTGTCGTAGGTGGCCCCCTGCTGGGGCTCGGTGAAGATGCGAAGATCCATGCCTCCATCCTGCCCGCTCGGGCGGCGGCTGCCTCTCCGGACCCCCGGCCCCGGGGTGATCGCAGGCCGGGGCGGAGCCGGACCGCCCGGCCACCGCGCCGGCCGGTGACCGCCGCTCCCGGTCCGCGGACGCCCGCGCGGGGCGGCTACCCGGCCTCCTGCTCCGACAGCACCTTCTCCCGGTCCGCGAGCCTGCGGAGCATCTCCAGGACGCGGTCGCGGGACTCGTCCGCCGCGTCGATGGCCTCCACGCACTGCCAGTACGTGCCCTCGTCGTCCGCGGCGCAGGCCAGGCCGACGAGGGCGATGCCGACCTCGCCGAGCAGGCCGCCGAGGTACATCAGGGTCTGGCGGGCGTCGCCCAGTTCGGTGAGCTGGGCCGCGCGCAGCTCACCGAGGTCGAGCCGCGGCGTGTCCAGCACTCCGCAGCCGCGCCCCGCGAGCTCCGTCAGTCCCAGTGCCTCGCCGCGCAGTTCGGGCGGGCCCGCGACCGCGAGGCGGCTTCCTATCGCCTGTGCGAGGGCCTGCGCCTGCCACACCTCCGCGAGGATCCCCGGCTGGTCGCCGCTCGCGGCCAGGGCCCGCCTGCTCGTCACGATGAGCCGCATCGCGTCCATGCGCTGCCCCCGTCCGTCTCGACGCGCGCTCCGCGCGTCCGCCCGAACTCCCATGCCCGTCCACTACCCAGAGTGAAGGGCGTTGAGACGAAAAGCCAGAGGAAGACGGAAATCTCTGGACAACAATTCAGAATCGCCCCACCCGTTGACTACGCAGGGTAATAACGGAATGGTTGCCTCCCTACGGGGCCGGGAACCTGCGCTCGTTCCGTTCGATCTTGGCGTCCAGGGCCGCGAGCGGATCGACCCCCAGCACCTCGCACAGTTGCAGGAGGTAGGCCAGGACGTCGGCGACCTCGTCCGTCACGCGGTGCGCCGTGCCGGGGTCCGCCATGACGCGCTCCGACTCCTCCGGCGTCAGCCACTGGAAGATCTCGACCAGTTCGGAGGCCTCCACGCTGAGGGCGATGGCGAGGTTCTTGGGGGTGTGGTACGGCTGCCAGTCGCGCGCGGCGGCGAACTCGGCGAGCCGGCGCCGCAGCGTCGCCAGGTCCGGCGGTCCGTCCCCGCGCCGGCCGTTCTGAGGATCAGTCACGGTTCAGGTGTACCACCGTGACGCCCCCGGTCCCGGCGGCCCAGGACGCGTCACCGACCGCGCCGACGAACCGGATGTGCCCGCGCTCGCACATCCGCGCCGCCAGCCGCAGCAACTCCCCGCGCTGCCGGGCGTCCAGGCCCCGGTCGAAGCCGTCGGCGAGGACGGTGAGGGTCCGCAGCGCGGCGGGCACCTCGCCGGGCGCGTCCACCTCCAGGACACCGGGCCCGGTGAACAGCACCAGCGCGAACGCGAGATACCTCAGCTCCCCGTCCCCCAGCCGCCCCAGGCCGGTGCGGATGCCGTCGCCGCGGTCGAGCAGCGCGCGGACCGTGCCGTCGCTCCCGGCGCCGGCCAGCACGTCCGCGACGGGCCCGGCGCAGCCGGCGCGCACCGCCGCGACGAACTGCGCGTGCCGCCTGCCGCACTCGGCGCGGGTGCGCCACAGCACGTCGGCGAGGTTGTCGCAGCCGCCGAGCAGCCGGCCGGAACCGATCGGCACGGGCCCGCGCATGCGGCCGGGACGGGGATCGCAGGCGAAGGCGGAACGCAGGGCGACCACCATCTGTTCGGCGGCGGCGAGCACCCGGCGCTGTCCCGGCGTCCGGCCGGCCACCCGCAGCGGCAGCAGCGCGGTGCCGAGCCGGTCGTCCGGCAGCGGGGCACGGGTCACCGGCGACGACCCGGCCGTGTGCCAGGCGGCCTGCACGCTGCGCCGCCCCGGATCGCGCAGGGCGGTCTCCAGCAGGACCAGCCCGCCGGCCGTCAGCCGCTCGCCCACGACGCGCAGGTCGGGCTCGGCCTGGACGGCGAGGTCGAGCCGGACGGGTCCCTCGGGGCCGTCGGCCGTGCAGCCGATGCGGAAGCCGCGGCGGCGCTGGGCGTCGGGCCGGGCCCGCTCCGGCACGCAGGCGACCGGGTCGGGGAACACCTCGCCGAGCCCGGCGCCGCCGCCGAGCCGGGCGAGCGCCTCGTAGGCCCGCAGCGCGCTGGTCTTGCCGCTGCCGCTGGGCCCGGCGAGGAGGGTGAGCGGGCCGAACGGCAGCGCGACGCGCCGGTGCGCGGCGAAGGCGGCCAGCCGCAGCTCGGTGACCCGGGGCCGGTCCGGGTGCCCGCCGCCGGGCGCCGCGGGGGATTCCGCGAGCGGCTGTGCGGGGGCGGAGGGGACGAAGGGGACGGTCATGTGCGGACGGTAGGGCCGCCGCGCGGGGCGGAACCGTTCCGCCGGGGCGGCCTTCCCACGATCGGGCGACCGGCCGCCGCCCGGCGCCCGCTCACACCCCGGGGACCCCCGCCTCCTCCATCAGCCCCGTCACCTCGGTGTCGGCGGGCGTCAGCAGGAACACGTTGCGGTCGACGCGGTGCATGCCGCTCGCCAGTCCGAAGACGACTCCCGTGCTGAAGTCCAGGACCCGCTTGGCGACGTCGGTCTCCGCGTTGGTCAGGTCGAGCAGGACGGGCACGCCCGCCATCAGCGTCTCGGCGACCTCACGGGCGTCCGCGAACACGTTCACGCGCAGCACGACGAAGCGGCGCCGCGCCTCGGTCTCGGCCTCGGGCATCGCCCGGTGGCCGACGGCGGACGGCCAGGCGTCGCGGCCCCGCAACGGCACGACCTGGGCGAGCCCCTCCCACTGTTCGTCGGTGACATCGTGGCTGTTCACCGGCACGCTCCGTCCTGGCTCGCACTGACTGTCTGCATCGGGCAATTGTTGCGCATGGTCACCCGTTCGGCCCAATAACGACACGCTCCGCCAGACCGCCCCCCGTGCGCCTGGGCGCCTTCACGGCCGCCCGCCGGACCGGGGAGGAGGACGAGGAGGGGGCGCACTGCCGTGCGACGCCGCCGACCGGAGTCGCCGCGGCGGGGCCGGGTACTCCCCCTGCATGGTCCCTCATCGGTACCCGGCGCCGCCCCGCCGGCGCCCCTCGCGACGAGTCGCCCGCCGTTCCCACGGGGCCGGCCGCCGGCGGCCCGGCTCGCACGTCTCGAGCAGGAGGAGGACGGGATGACGGCCGAGGCGACGAAGGCGGCGAGACTGGTCGCGGAGGCCGCGGCGGACGCCCCGCTCGAAGAGGTTCCGCGGCGGGTGTGCGCGGCGGTGTGCGAAGGGCTCGGCATGGACGGGGCCACGCTGTCGCTGCTCACCGACACCCCCTCCCGCCAGTTGCTCGCCGCCTCCGACGACGACGCGCTGCTGCTGGAGGAGATCCAGTTCACGGTGCTGGAGGGCCCCTGCATCAGCGCCGCGCACAGCGCCGAGCCGGTCGCGGTGCACGACCTGCGCCACGAGCTGACGCCCTGGCCCCTGTTCGGGGCCGCCCTGCGGGAGAGGCTGCCGCACGTGGAGTCGGTGTACGCGCTCCCCCTCTTCTTCGGCGACTACGTCCTCGGGACGGTCGACCTGCTGGCGCTTCGGCCCCACGCCCTGTCCGAGGAGGCTCTGGAGCAGGCGTCCTACGCGGCCGACGCGGTGGCGACCGCGCTCATGTCGACCCGCGAGATGCTGCTCACCGGGGGGCGGCCCCCCGCGTGGGAGCCGGAACCGGTCGTCCGCGCCCACTGGTTCGACACCGCGCGCGCCGTCGGGGTCCTGGCCTCCCGGCGGGGCGTCTCCCCCGAGGAGGCGCTGGCCCTCATGCGCGCCCGGGCCTTCGCCACCGGGGGGTCGCTGGCGGACATCACCGCGGACATCCTGCGCGAACCGCCCCGCACGGGGTGAGTGCGCGGCGGTCGGGGGACGAGGGCACGGGCGTCCCGTCCCGCGTCTGCCTCCCCGGCGCGCCTGCCTCCCCGGCCGGGCCCGACGGGAGCCGCCGGCCTGGCGGCAGGAGCAGCCGGACCGGCGGGGCAGCCGGACCGGCGGGGCGGCTGGACAGGCGGCTCACAGGACCGTCGGGACCGCCCCGGGCTCGACGCGGGCGCGCCGGCCGTGGGGGCAGTGGACGATCCGGTCGCCGAGCCCGATCCTCTCGGCCTCGGCGAGGAACGCGGCCAGCGGCGAACGCATCACCGTGTAGTCGCCGTAGTGCACGGGCAGCACCAGCCGGGGATCGAGGCGCCGGGCGAGCTCGGCGCCCTGCGCGCCGTCCATGGTGACCAGGAATCCGCCGGGCAGGAGGGTGCCGCCCAGGTGGAGGAGGGCCAGGTCGGCGGCCGGGAAGCGCCGGCCGATCTCGTCGAGGCCGTCGTACAGCAGGGTGTCGCCCGAGACGTACAGCCGCAGCCGCACCGGTCCCTGGGCGGGGCCGAACTCCAGCATGCTGCCCATCACCGGCGGCAGCAGACCGCGCAGCAGCCGGTGCCCGGCGTGCCGGCCCGGCAGGGCCGTGACCCTGACCTGCGCCGCGCCGTGCCGCAGGGTGAACCCCTGCCAGGTGCGCAGGCCAGCGGTGCGGCGGAAGCCGTGCACCACCCTCAGACGGCGCGCGGCGTGCGGTGTGGTCAGCACGGGCACCATGTGGTCCAGGTGCCGGCGGGCCCGGCGGTCCCAGTGGTCCCCGTGCAGGTGCGACAGCACGATGCCGTCGAGCGGGGGCAGCTCGTCGACGTCGAGGGCCGGCTCGGTCAGGCGCCGGCTCAGCAGTCCGTATCCGAGGTAGGCGTACTGCCCGCGGTGCAGGAAGTTGGGGTCGGTCAGCAGGGTGAGCCGCCCGTAGCGGAGCAGGACGGTCGCGTTGCCGATGAAGTGGACGTCGACCGCGTCGTCCGGGGGGCCGTCCGTGATCCGAGGCATGGCCGCGCCTTCCGCCGAGGGGTGGGGGCACCGCGTCGCACCAGGGGGTGTTCGTGCGCTCCTCCGGCGTGCGGAGTACCCCCGGCGGGCCGGATCACTCCCTCCCCGCGCGCCCACGGCCGGTCTCGCGGGGGGGACCGGCGCGGCCCGGGACCGGGCGGGGCACGGCACCGCCGTCAGGGCATGCCGCTGGCCTCGACGATCATCTTGGTGACCGCGTCGAGGCGGCCTCCGGCCAGGACCTGGCGCTGCCGGTCGGCGCCGGTTCCCTCCTGCAGCAGGCGGTGCACCAGCGCGGTGACCCCGCGGCTGTCTCCGGCCGCCTCCAGTGCCGGGGCGACGTGCTCCAGCAGCCCGCACACCACGTCGCCCGCCCGTCGGCGCCGGCCCGCCGGGTCGACGAGGTCTCCGCTGAGCCCGTGCCGGGCCGCCTGCCACATCGCCACCCGCAGCAGTTCCGCGGCCGGCTCCGCCGGCGCCGCACCCGCCGCCGCCTCGCGGATCGCGGTGTCGGCCAGCGCCCGCACCAGACCGGCGAACATCACCGCGTCGTCGGTGCGCAGCTGCACGTCCAGGCACCGCACCTCCACCGTCGGATAGCGCTCGGACAGCCGGGCCTGCCAGTAGACCTGCCCGGCGTCGTTGATCACGCCGGTGGCGAGCAGCCGCCGGACCCGTGCGTCGTAGTCCTCCTCGTCGGCGAAGTGCGGCGGGATGCCGCTGACCGGCCAGCGCTCGAAGACGACGGTGCGCCAGCTGGCGAATCCGGTGTCGTGCTCCTCCCACAGCGGGGAGTTGGCCGCCATACCGGTCAGCGTCGGCAGCCACACCCGGAGCCGGTTCAGCACCTCGACGCCGACGTGCCGGTCGGGGACGCCGACGTGCACGTGCATGCCGTTGACCATCTGTTCCGCCACGAGCTGCGGAGCCTGCCGCTGCATGGCCTTGTACCGGGTCTGCTCGGTGACCGGCACGGGCACGGCCTCCCGCCGCAGCGGCGTCCCGCTGGCCATGATCCGGCAGCCGTGCGCCTCCGCCGCCCCGGCCACGGCGTGCCGCAGCCGCAGCAGGTGACCGCCGACCTCCTCCAGCGTGCCGCACACGGGCGTGGCCACCTCGACCTGGGCCTGCAGCAGCTCCGACTGGATCTCCCGGGAGGTGACGAAGGGCTCCACCCCGGCCGCGGCGCGGACCTTCTCCGCGTAGGGAGCCAGCAGACCCGTGGCCGGATCGACCAGCAGGTACTCCTCTTCGACACCCACGGTCGTCATGGGCCGACGCCTCCGTTCCCACCGGACACCACCCCGGCTCGAAACGGTCGCGCTCCGGCCGGACACCTTCCGGTGAGCCGGGCGCGGCCCCGTCTGCTGGAGAGTGCCCCAAGCAAGTGCCGCAAACAGGGCATTCCAAACATGGCACCGAACGGCGCCCGTGTACAGAGGAGCCGTCGGAGCGGGTGACGCCGGCCCGGTGCGGGCCGGCGGGCGGGTCCCCGACGACGGCGTCGGGGCTGTCGTCGCAGAAGGCGCCGACGGTCACACCAGGGCGACTTCGCACCACACGGTCTTGGCGCAGGGGTCTTCGCCGGTGGTTCCCCAGCGGGTGGACAGGGCCGCCACGAGGAAGAGCCCCCGGCCGGACTCCAGGTCGGGGGAGGGTGGCGGAAGGGTGCCGGGAGCGGGCGGGCGGTGGTCGGGGCGGGGGTCCGTGACTTCGATTCACCCAGCGTGGTCGACCGCCCCCCATGCCGGCCAGTGACGATCGCAGTACGCAGAGTCACTGCCCGGTCCTTGTCCGGCTCTGTCCGGGAAGCGCGGCGTGACGCGGTCCGCCGGTGAGGAGTTGGGCACGGGCGGCACATGGAGGTGTACGGACATGGGTGTGACGGGGCAGGGGACGCAGGGCGGCGACGGGATGGAGCCGTACGGCGCGGACGACGAGGAGTCGGCGGCGGTGCTGCGGACGGTCGGCAGGGTCGTCAAGACGTGCCGTGAGCGGAAGGGGCTCACACAGGCCGAGTTGGGGGCGGCCATCGGCTACAGCGAGGAGCAGGTGTCCTCGGTGGAGCGGGGGCGGCGGGCGCCGAGCCCGACGTTCCTGGAGGCGGCGGATCAGGTGGTGGACGCCGGTGGACTGCTCGTCGGGCTGAGGAAGGACGTGGAGCAGGCCCGGTATCCGAAGAAGGTGCGGGATCTGGCGAAGCTGGAGGCGGAGGCGGTCGAGATCTGCGCCTACGACAACTCCGTCGTCAACGGGCTCTTGCAGACGGAGGAGTACCTGAAGGCTGTGTTCGGCTCGCGGCGTCCGGCATTCTCCGAGGAGGAGGTGGAGCGGCTTGTGGCTGCGCGGTTGGCGCGACAGTCGATCATCCACGAAAAAGGAACGATCCCAGCGTTCAGCTTCGTGCATGATGAGGCTGCCCTTCGTCGGCCGGTCGGAGGCAGAATGGTCCTGCGCCGACAACTCGAACGGCTGTTGGAGGTCGGGCAGATGCGGAACGTGGAGGTCCAAGTACTGCCCCTGGACAGCGAGGACAACGGCGGTCTCGACGGCCCCTTCCATCTGCTGCGGCTGAAGGAGGGCACCACTGTGGGGCACAGCGACATCCAGCTCGTCAGCCGACTGGTCTCGGACCGCCGGGAGATCCAGATCCTTGAACTGCGCTATGGAATCATCCGAGCTCAGGCCCTCACGCCACGAAAGTCGCTGGCCTACATCGAGAAACTGCTTGGAGAGACATGAGCCTGAAGCACCTGGACGGTGACAGCACCGAACTGGAGTGGTTCAAGAGCAGCCACAGCAATCCCGATGGAGCTGCCTGCGTCGAGGTCGCCTTCACCCCCGGCACCATCCACGTCCGGGACTCGAAGCGCAGGCAGGGCCCCCAGCTCGCCTTCGGGCCCCGGCAGTGGGCCGCCTTCGTCTCCCACGCAGCCGACCACTGACGTACGACATGCCGGCGCCCCGTGTCCGGTCCCAGACCGGGCGCGGGGCGCCGGCGTATCCCGGTCAGGGGGACGGCGGAGTCCGCTCGCCCCGGCCGGTGGCCGCCCGGAGCCGTGCCGAGAAGCGGGCGTGCCCCTCTCGCGCCTCGGCCTCGCGGTTCGCCTCGTGGGAGGGGATCGTGCAGCCCTCCGGCGGGTGCTCGGCAGCCTCGCTCCCCCTCTGCGTCCGGAATTCGCCACACCGGACGGTGACCGCGGAATCCCCTCGGGTGCCCGCTGGGTAGGGTCCGCACGGGGGCCGCCAGGAAGAGGGGGGTCCCTCGGCGAGCGCGGAACGGGGGCGACGCGGGTGGGATGGCGCGAGGAGATCGCCACGGCTCTGGGCGAGCTGATCACGATCACGGGTGGTTCGGGCAGGCAGCCGCGCTGGCAGCGGGTGGGGCGCGCGG
Organism: Streptomyces sp. NPDC052701; assembly: GCF_040678355.1. Lineage (NCBI taxonomy): Bacteria > Bacillati > Actinomycetota > Actinomycetes > Kitasatosporales > Streptomycetaceae > Streptomyces > Streptomyces sp. NPDC052701. The sequence continues at coordinate 73,089 of NZ_JBFATO010000009.1, read as the reverse complement.
TTCGCACCGGGGAGGCGGGCCGGTACGCGGTGGACCTGCGTGGTTCGGACATCGGACCGGACCAGTTGGACGCCTTGCGGCTCGCCGGTCCGGAGCCGGAGAACGTCGAGACGACGGGCTTCACCGTCTCGGAGGCGGTGCAGAACGGCTCCCTGCTCACATTGAAGGTCGCCGAGTTCGCGGACCTCCCGGACGCGTACGTGTGGCTGCTCAGGCAGCCGCCGACCTTCCTGGTGGAAGCACTGCGCGACGGTATCGCCGGGCTGGGCGAGAACCCGCTGGCGAGTGCCCTGGCCGCAGGGTCGATCGGTGGTGCGTCCTCTCCCGACCCGGACCCTCCGGGTTTCCACCCCGCGCAGGGGGACGCCTACCGTGCCTGCCTGGGCCGGGGCGTGCATCTGGTGTGGGGTCCGCCGGGGACCGGCAAGACGACGGTGCTGAAGCGTGCCATCGGCGACCTGATCGCCCGGGGCGACCGTGTGCTGCTGGTGTCGGCCACCAACATCGCCGTGGACAACGCCCTGTCGGGCGTGATGAAGGAGAACCGGCACGGTCCCGGGGACATCGTCCGCGTCGGCCCGCCGCAGCTGCGGGAGGTGGCCGACGACCCCGGGGTGTCGCTGCCGCTCATGGTGCGGGAGCGCCTGGCGAAGACGGTGGAGCGCAGTCGCGTCATCGAGGCCGCGCTGGTGGACGTCCGGGCCCGCGCGGCGGAACTGGCCGCGCTGGACGCCTCCCTCGTCCGCTTCGATCCGGCCGCGTACTTCGACGCGCTGAAACTGCTGCGCGCGCCCGGCCAGGATCCGGTGTCCGTGCGAGAACGCGCGGAGAAGGCCGCGTCCTTGCTGGAGGAGGCCGAGGCGGCCCGGGAGACGGCGGAGAGGGCCGTGTCGGCGGCGCAGCGGCACCACGACGAAGCCGCGGAGTCCCGCCGTGAGTGGCCGGAGGTCGACCGCCTGCGCAAGGAGCAGTCACGGATCCTGGGGGCGGCGGAGCGCAAGGAGGCCGAGGCCCTCATGGCCGAGGAGCAACTCCGCGCCGTGCAAGAGGAGTTACGACAGATCGACACCCAGCGCTCCATGGCCAGGTGGCGTGCTCGGGAGAAACGACAGACGCTCCGGGAACGGGTGGCCGTCGCGGAGGAGAACGCCGGGCGTGCACGCCGGACCGCCCGGTACGCGCGCGCGACGGCCGAAGCGCACGTGGTCGCACTGGAGAGGGAGATCGCGGAGCTGGCCGCCGGCATCGCCCACACCCGTGAGCAGATCACCGCCCTGGAACAGGCGCTCGCTTCGGCGCGTTCGGCCCACGGATCGGCCCTCGCCGCCGTGGCGGCCCGCCGGGAGGACGTCACCCGGCTCGAACAGGCCGTCGTCCGCGCCTTCGAGGCCGCGGAGCTGACCGCCCTCGCCGAGCGGCAGGACTGGCCGGCCCGCCACGCCCGCGCCGAGCGGCTTCGCCCCCGGGTGACGGCCGACACCGCCCGCCGCCCGGCCTTGGAGGAACAGTTCCGGCAGGTGCAGGAGGAGCACGAACGTCTCGCCCGCAACGCCCAGGGCGAAATCATCAAGAGCGCCAGGCTGGTCGCGACCACGCTCGCGCGGTTCCGCACCAACAAGGCGGTCTTCGCGGGCCCCTACGACGTCGTCCTGGTCGACGAGGCGGGCGCGGCGACGCTGCCCGAGGTGATCCTCGCGACGGCGAAGGCGTCCCGGACGGCCGTGCTGCTCGGTGATTTCATGCAGCTCGGACCGGTCGTCGAGGAGCGGCTCAAGGACCTTGGCCGTCCGGATGTCAAGCGCTGGCTGCTCCCGGACGTCTTCGAGCACTGCGGGATCCGGGAGCCGGCGGACGCCCACCGGCATCCGGCCTGCGTCACGCTGAGTGAACAGCACCGCTTCGGTCCGGCGGTGATGCGGCTGGCCAACTCGCTCGCCTACGGGGGAACGCTGCAGGGCGGCAGGCAGAGCGCGGCACCGAGACCGCCCGACGACCCGGAGATCGTCGTCGTCGACACCGACGGGCTGCACGAACTGGCCAGGCCCCATCTGACCGGCCGCCGCAGCGGCTGGTGGCCGGCCGGCGCACTGATCGCCCGGGCTCTCGTGGAGTACCACCGGGGCAAGGGCGAGGAGACGGGCGTCGTCACGCCGTACGGCACCCAGGCGGACGCGACCCTGGAGGCCCTGCGGGACGTGGAGGGCGGCAGCGGCCCGCTCGCGGAGGTGGGCACGGCACACCGTTTCCAGGGCCGGGAGTTCCCCGTCGTCGTCTTCGACACGGTGGAGGGCGCCGACGGCCGCGAACTGTGGATGTCCTCCGCCCACCGGGAACCGGACGCGTCGGACTGGGCACGCAACGGCGTGCGGCTGTTCAATGTGGCGGCCACCCGCGTCCAGAGCCGGCTCTACGTCATCGGCAGCTGGGAACGGATCCGGGCCGCACGCAACGGCAGGGCCTTCACCCACCTGGCCGCCCTGGTCGGCACGCCCGGCGTACGGCGGCTGCGGGCCAGCCACCTGATCACCCCGCCGCACGAGAAAGCCAGGGATCTCGGCGGTTTCGGGGTCGCGCTCGCCGACGTCCTGGCCCGGCACGTCGAGGTGACGGGCATCGACGACGAACTGACCTTCTACAGCACGTTCGAGGACGAGATCCGCAAGGCCCGGGCCTCGGTCTGGCTGTGGGCGCCGTGGGTCGCGAACCGGGTACGCGGCATCCTGCCGCTGCTGCGCGAGGTGGCGGGACGGGGTGTGCGCGTGACCGTGTTCATCCGCGACGACACCGACCGGCTCCAGGCCCGCCCGGACAACCAGGGCCTCATCGCGGACCTCCGGGCCGTGGTCCACACCGTCGTCCCCGTCAATGTCATGCACCAGAAGATCGCGGTGATCGACGAGCGCACGGTGATGATCGGCAGCCTCAACACCCTCTCCCAGTCGTGGACCCGCGAGGTCATGGTGACGATGCGGGGCGGCCACTTCGCCCGCAAGCTGCTGGAGCACGAGCACGCCGAGCTGTTCGCCCGCCCACCGAAGTGCGCCCGCTGCGGCGGCACGCGCATCGAACTGCGCCGCCGCACGAACGGAACCTGGTTCTGGCGCTGCTACGACCCGGTCTGCAAGACGGGGCCGAACGGCCGGAGCAACGCCTGGAACAAGGACATACGGGGCGTCAGATGAGCGTCACGGGCCGGCCCTCCGGCGCCACCACCACCTTCGCCTGCGACGGCCGTGACCGCGTCGGCAGACTCGTGCAGATCACCGGCCCGGCGGGCGGAGTCACCCGCCTCGTGTGGGACGTCGACGGCGACCGCCTCACCCACACCGACCCCATCGGCGGGGTGGCCCGCTTCGGATCACAAGCCGTTCGAGAACAACGGGACGAACGGCGCCTACGAGCTCACCGAATTCGACAGTCAGGGAAATCCGATCCAGTACACGGAGTGGGACACGGTGCAGTCCGTCGACAACTCGAAACGGGGTGGCGAAAGGGGCGTGACCGGATCGGACGGATCGGCCCACTGCGCTCCAGCCCACTACCAGACGTACATCGCGATGGAGGCCGACAGATGAACGACGCCACGTGGTGGAACCGTGACGAGGCAGGAGTCCGTGTCGTGCCGACCGACTCCACGGTCTCCGTCCTGCGGGCCTTGCCTCCCACCGGGCTGATCCATTCGGCCCGGATGCGAGGGCGGGAAATGCATGACTCCGACGCCGTGTTCACCCACTTCTACGAGGCACTGCGCCTCCCTGACTGCTTCGGATGGAACTGGGACGCGCTGCGTGACTTCCTCACCGATCTTCACTGGCTCAACGCCAAGAATGTCCTCGTCATCATCGACGATGCCCATGCCGTCCTCTCGGAGAGCCCCGGTGAACGCGGAATTCTCTTCCGAGCCCTGAAGGACACCTCGAAGTTCTGGGCAGAGAAACCCGAGCTCCCAGGCCAGGAGAAGACCGTCTTTCAGGCTGTGCTGTTGTGCCCGCCCGAAGCCCAGGAGAACATGCTCCATGAACTTCAGAAACAGTGACCAGAACTCCGTGATCTGATTCAACGCGCATCGGCTCGACCGCCGGCAGAGAGCACGGGATGCCCGACCTGACTGAGAGTGACGGACGGTCGACTTCCGCCACGCCCATTCCCCAGCCGGCGCAATTTCCACTTCCTCACTAGCGGTGAACGGGTGTTTCACATTGAAGTCCCACGAATTCATCCGCATCGCGCGAACGGTCCTGGAAATCGATGCCCGAGCACGGGAACGCGCGGCCGACGAAGTGACCGACCACGTGGCTGCGTACACGCCTGCCCAGGCGTCGGCCCTGGCGACGCTGCTGGCGGCGACCGCCGCCTCCGAAAAGGAGAACGCCGCCCTGGAAGCCGAGTTGCACGCCATCCTCGAACTCACATCCACCGGCCATGTCCGCCTTGACGACATTTCCCCTCTGCGTGAGATCGCCCTCGACGGCCTTCCCCCTCGGCTCCGCGCATACGTCAGCGACCTGCTGGAGGGATGAAGGCCAAGACGGGAAGCCAGGACCGTCCGGCCTCGGAACACCGCCACACCGCCACACCGCCATACCGCCGGGGGACTGGACGGGACGGGGCACCACCGTGCACCACGGGTTTCGCTGAACGGAGGGAACGGGCGAGGACGCGAAACGCGCGCAGAAACCCGTTCCCCGCGCGTTGGTCCCGGATCGGCGGGTGGCGTCGCGCCCCGTGCGGTCTGCACCCACGCAGGCCGCACGGGGTGCGGCGCCACCGGGCCCTTAGGGCGCGCATCGAGTCGTGATCAATGAGCATCGCAGCCTCCGGGGTGGGTGCCCCGTCTGGGTGCGGGGCCCGGCGGTCTGCGGCTGCGCCGTGCGGGCGCGGGTGACCGGAAGCGTGGCCGCAGGCAGGTAGCGGCGGGGCCCGAGGGCCCCGGCTACGTGCCCGCCGGGACGGTGTGTCAGACCATGGCGAGCCGGTCCACCAACAGCTCCACCCTCGGCTCAGCGTCCTCGGGCAGCAGGCGGCCCGCTCGGGTCAGGGTGGCCAGGCCGTGCAGGGCCGCCCAGAACGTCTCGGTGAACAGCCCGGGGTGGACGCCGTCGCCGGCGACCTCGGCGAGAGTCTCCAGCAGCGCGGCGAAGGCGTCCTTGAGAGGCTCCGGGGTGTCCTCCTGCGCGTACGCCAGGCCGCCGTCGAGCTGGAACAAGGCGTCGTAGACCGCCGGGTTGCGTGCGGCGAAGTCGAGGTAAGCGCGGGCCAGGGCGGCGACCCGGGCGCGCGGGCCGTCCACGGCGGAGGTCGCGGCCCGCACCGCCGTGGCCAGTTCGGCGGCCCCCTGAAGGGCGACGGCGCCGATGATCTCGCGCTTGCCTCGGAAGTGGCTGTAGAGGACGGGCTGGCTGTATTCGATGCGCTCGGCGAGCCGGCGGGTGGTGACAGCGTCCCAGCCCTGCTGCTCGGCGAGTTCGCGGGCTGTCGCCACGATGAGGCGCTCGCGGGCCGCCCGTTCGCGCTGCTTGCGTTCCTGTACCGACATGAATCGATCCTAGCATCGCTAGACAATCGGGCAGTGGCAGTATTAGCGTTGCCTCATCAGCTAGCAATGCTAGTTCAACGGAGGGATCGTCATGCTCAACGCACTCGAGGTCGTCACCACCGTCGTCGTCGGCCTGATGGTGGGGGTAGAGTTCTCCGTCGCCTTCATCATGAACCGGATCCTGGACGCGCTTCCCGAGGACAGCGGCCAGCTCGGCCATGCCCACGGCGGCCGGATGCTCGGCGCCCTGATGCCGTTCTGGTACATCGGCTCGCTCGTCCTCGTCGCGATCTGGGCCGTCGCCGGATGGCACCACGACGGCGCCGGACTCGTCGCCACCGCCGGCGCGCTGCTGATCCTCAGCGTGATCATGTCGATGCTGCTGCTCGTCCCGATCAACAACCGAAACAAGACCTGGACACCCGACAACCGGCCCGCCGACTGGAAGCAGCAGCTGCACCGCTGGAACCGCTACCACTACGTCCGCGTCGCCGTCATCATCACCGCGTTCGCCCTGCTGGTCGCCGCCCTCGCCTGATACCGCCGCTGTCCCGGTATGCACTGGTTCGCCCCTGTACATCAACGGCTTTTGCCCCGTCGGCGTGAGCCCGAGAGGGCTTCGGATTTCTGACCCCGCGGGCCGACGCCGCGCCGGTGGCCGCACAATCCCACTCCCCGGGCGGCGGCTGACCACCGAAATCCCGGCATCTGGAAATGCAGCTGCCGCTCAGATCCCACAACTGCGATCCCGGCAAGCTACGTCCCTCGATCAGCCGCGTCCGCGCGGCCTGATCAGGCCCCGTACAACACAGCAAGCTCCACGAAGCTCACCAAGCTGACGAAGTTTCGCAAGGAGAAGAACAGTGTCGCTGAAGAAGATCAATACCGTACTGGCCGCCGCCTTCATCCTCTTCATCCTCTGGTTCGGGACGGAGTTCATCCTGAGCCCGGAGACGACGGCGCCGGGCTTCGGCCTGCCGAGCTGGCCGTCCGGCGACGGCGACGGCTTCCTGATCATCAAGGGAATCCGCGACGTCGTCCTGGCCCTGGTCCTGGGCATCCTGCTGGTGACGGGCCACCGCCGGGCGCTGGGCTGGGTGCTGCTGGTGGAGGCCTTCGCCGCGTACGGCGACATGACTACGGTGCTGGCCCACCACGGCTCCGTGGCCACCGCGCTCGGCGTCCACGGCCTGACCGCGACACTGATGGTGGTCAACGGCCTGCTGATCATGCGTGAGACCCGCAACGTCGCGGCCGTTCCGGAAACGCCCGCCCCGCAGCCCGCCTAGCGCGTCTTGCGGTCGATCAGGCGGGCGAGTTCGGTGACGTGCGGGGGTGTGAACAGGGTCAGGTGGTCGCCCTCCAGGACGTGCCGGGTGAGCTGTGCGGGTGCGCAGACGCGGGACCAGGAGCGGGCCGCGGCGCGCCGGAAGTCCGGGTCCTGCCGGTCGGCCTGTACGAGGCACACCGGGCCGGTGTACGCCGACGGGCGGTAGGCGCGGGCGGCCCGCAGGTGGGTGCGGTTGGCGCGTAGCCGGAGGTCCAGGTCGAGGCGTTCGGCGGCGGTCGCCCCGGCGCCGGGCCGGCCGGCGCCCGCTTCCGCCCCGTCGCCGTCCTCGTCGGACTCCGGCAGATGCTCCGACAGGTAGCTCTCGACGAGGAACAGCATCCCGGCCCGCTCGCCCCGCTGTTCGAGGAGCCGGGCCATCTCGAAGGCCACGAGCCCGCCCATGGACCAGCCGAGCAGCAGGTACGGGCCGGCCGGCGCCACGGTGCGGACGGCCTTCAGGTAGCAGGCGGCCAGCGCCTCGACGCTCTGGTCCTCGTGCGGCGCGCCGTCCGCGGAGGCGGCCGGCGGTGCCTGGAGGGCGTAGAGCGGGTTGCGGAGTTCCGGGCAGGCGGCGAGGTGGCGGAAGCCGATGGCCTCGCCGCCCGCGGGGTGGACGCAGAACAGCGGGGTGCCCTCGCCCCGGGGCCGCAGCGCGACGATGTCCTCGGAGAGGGCGGGGTCGGCGGCAGCGCCCGCCGTCAGCAGGCGGGCCAGGTGCCGGGGGGTGGCCGGCCTGTCGGAGCGCTCCGGTCCGGGGTCCGGCTCCGTGAACAGGACGGGCACCCGGAGCGCGGTGCCGAACTGCGCGTTCAGCCTGGCGATCAGGCGGACGGCCAGCAGGGAGTGACCGCCCAGGTCGAAGAAGTCGTCGTCCGCTGCGACCGGGCCGGCGTCGAGCAGCTCCTCGAAGACGCGGGCCACGGCGGTTTCCACCGGGCCGTGCGGGGGTGTCCCGGTCCGGCCCGCCGAGCGGGCCGGCGGCGCGGCGCCGCCGGAGAGGACGAGGGCCCGTACGGCGGCCTGGTCCACCTTCCCGTTCGGCGTGAGGGGTATCGCCCGGGCCCTGGCGTACGTCAGCGGTACCAGCTGGGCGGGCAGCCGCTCCGCCAGGAAGGCGCGCAGGACCCGGGGGAGCGTGTCGGCGTCGGTGGCGGTGTCGGCGGCGACGACGCAGGCGGCCAGGTGGTCACCGCGTTCCTCCTCCGTGACCCGGACCACCGCCGCGTCCCGCACCCCGGGGTGGCGCAGCAGCGCGGCTCGGACCTCCTCGGGCTCCACCCGCACCCCGTTGACCTTGATCTGGTCGTCCACGCGGCCCAGGTAGCGGATCAGGCCGTCCGGGCCGACGCAGGCGAGGTCGCCGGTGCGGTACAGACGGCGGCCGGGCTCCGGTGAGAAGGGGTGGGGCACGAACCGTTCGGCGGTGGCGTCCGGGGCGCCGATGTAACCGCGGGCGAGGCTCGTGCCGCCGATGTACATCTCCCCCGGTACGCCCACGGCCACGGGTTCGAGGTCCTCGTCCAGGACCAGGACCTCGGCGTGGTCCATGGGCCGGCCGACGGGCACCGGGCCGGGACCGTCCGCGGTGCTCACCTCGTGGACGCACACGCCGACGGCGGTCTCGGTCGGACCGTACTCGTTGAACACCCTGGTTCCCGGGGCGCCGGCCAGCCAGGGGGCGACCGCCTCGCCGTCCAGGGCCTCCCCGCCGAGTACGAGCGCACCCGCGGTGCCGGCCAGGTCTCCCGGCGCCACGGCGTGGTTGACCACCTTCAGGTGGGACGGGGTCAGCTTGAGCAGGTCCAGTCCGGACCGGCCGGCCAGTTCCGCCGAGAGGGCGAGGGCGTCCCGCCAGGCGGGGTCGAGGTGGACGGGCCGGCCGGTGACCAGGGGCAGGAACAGGCTCGTCACGGTGAGGTCGAACGCGATCGAGGAGTGGGCCATCGCGCCGCCCGCACGGTCACCGCCCCGCCGGCCACGGCCGGCGCCTTCGCCGCCCGTCTCCTCCTGGCCGCCGTCGGTGAGGTAGGTCCGGGCGCTCCACAACAGGTAGTCGCGGACGGCCCGGTGCGGGAGCATCACGCCCTTCGGGGCGCCGGTCGAGCCGGAGGTGAACATGATGTACGCGAGGTCGCCGGGCCGTGCGCCGGCCGGTGCGGCGGGTTCGGCCGCGGTGTCCGCGCCGTCGGACGGCAGGCCGCGCAGGTCCACGCACTCGACGTCCCGCGGGATGCCGGCCCGGTCCGGACGGTCGGTGAGCAGCAGCCGGCATCCCGCCCGCTCCAGCAGCTCCCGTACGCGCAGGGGCGGCAGCTGCGGATCGAGCGGGACGTACGTCCCCCCGGCCTTGAGCACGGCCAGCAGCGCCACGACCAGCGGGGCCGAGTGGGCCGCGCTCACCGCCACCGGGGTTTCGACGCCGACGCCCCGCGCGCGCAGCGACCGGCTCCACCGGTCGGCCCGCAGGTCGAGTTCCCGGAAGGTCAGCCGCTCGGGTCCGGCGACGACGGCGAGGGCGTCCGGGGTGCGCCGCGCCTGCCGCTCGACGAGATGGTGCAGGCACAGGCCGTCGTCCGGCGGTTCCGGCAGGCGGTCCCGCGGCGGGGCGGCGCCGGCCGCCGCGGGAAGGCGCAGCCGGCGCACCGAGGTGGCGGGCGCGGCGAGCAGCGCGGCGAGCAGCGTCGTGTACTGGCCGGCGAGGACGCGCACGTAGGCGTCGTCGAACTGCTCACCGTCGTAGTGCCACGTCGTCCGGCCCTCGGCCGGGCCCAGCGTGCAGAGCAGCCGCAGGGCGTGCCGCTCGGTCTCGACGTCGTCCCAGAGCACGGTGAAGGTCACCCCGGCGGCCGGGCCGCCCGGGGCGGCCGGCGCCGCGGTGAGGTCCTGGCAGACGAAGCCGATGTCCTGGCCCGCCGGGTTCACGGGCGCCGGGTACGGGGCGTCCTCGTGTGCCTGCTCGGCGTCGGACAGGGCGCGTTCCGCCCGGGCGGCGAGGGCGTCCAGGACCACTGAGGGGTCGAGCCGGGCGGTCACGCCGGTCCAGTGGGCGAAGTGGCCGAGGCCGGTGGCCGTTTCCTCGAACTCCCGGCCGGTGAGCAGGGTTTCGACGGTGAGGTCGCGCTGTCCGCTGATCCGGCCCAGCAGCGTCTGCCAGCCGGCCAGCAGCACGGCGCCCGGGCGCACGCGCCGCCGCCGCGCGTAGGCGTGGAGGGCGGCCGTGACGCCGTCCGGCACGGGCACGGTGAGGGTCGTCCGGTGCTCCGGCCGGCCGGGGCCGGCGTTCCGGCGCAGCGGCAGGGGCAGGCGCCGCGCGGGAGCGCCGGCCGGCGCCGGCTGCTCCGGCCGCGGTCCGTACTCCTGGTGCTGCCATTCGGCGAACTGGCTGTACTGCAGGACCTCCTCGGTGGGCGGTGTGCCGGCGTACCGCTGGGCCAGCTCGTCGGCGAGCAGCCGCAGCGCGGGGCCGTCGGCGGCCAGGGCGGTGGTGGTGAGCAGGAGCGCGTACCGCTCGGGGCCGAGGGTGAAGAGGGCCGCCCGCAGGACCGGCTCGTCCGGGCCGCCGTGCGGCAGCCGCCTGCCGGCCCGGGCCGCCTCGTCGATGCGCCGCCGTCTCCCCGCTTCGTCCAGGTGGCGCAGGTCCTCGTGGGTCCAGTGCGGGCGCAGGTCGTCCGGGTCCCGGACGACGAGCAGCGCGGTGCGCACCCCGGGCACCCGCTGGTAGGTGGACCGGAGGATCTCGTGCCGGGTCACCGTGTCGTGCAGCGCGGCCGCCAGGCGCCCCGCGTCCAGGTCGCCGTCGGCGGTGACGAGGATCTGCGCCCAGGACGGCACGCCGAGTTCGGCGAGCCGCCACAGCCGCTGCTGCTGGAAGGACAGCCGGTATCCCTCCACCTGCCGTTCCTGCCCGGTCCGTTCCGTCACTGGTACCTCACCATGTCGCCCATGGCGACGAGCAGTTCGCGCTCGCCGCGGAAGGGGTTGCGGGCGTGGGCGGCGAGGATGTTGTCCAGCAGCATCACGTCGCCGCGTTCCCAGGGGAAGCTGACCTCCAGCTCCTGGTAGACCCGCAGGATCTCCCGCATGGCCTCGTCGGGTATCGGTGTTCCGTCACCGAAGCGGCAGCTGCGGGGCAGTTCCTCCGGGCCCAGCGTGGACAGCAGGGACGCGCGGACGTCCGGGGCGAGGCAGGCGGTGTGCCAGTGCTGTGCCTGGTTGAACCAGGACCACTCGCCGGTGCGCGGATGGCGCAGGACGGCGGGGCGCACGGCGGTGGTGCGCAGCCGGTCACCGTGCCATGTGTGGCGCAGGCCCTGCCGGGCGCAGCGGGCCTCGGCCTCGGCCCGGTCGCCGGTGCGGAAGACGTCCCGCCAGTCGAGGCCAAGGCCGGTGCCGTAGGTGCGGATGTACATGACTCCCTTGGCGGTGAACTCCTCGCGCAGCTCCGGGTCCAGCCCGCGGTGGACGGCGCGGCTGTCGACCACGGGCGTCTCGCCGCCGGACTCGGCCGGGCGGGCGCAGCAGAACCAGATGCGGGTCGGGCCCTCGTCGTTGAAGGAGTTCTCGTTGTGCCACAGGAGTTTCTCCTCCGGCGGGAAGAACACCGGGGTGTAGACGTTGCCGCCGAGCGAGGCCCGGGGGTGTTCGCCGTTCTCGGCGAAGAGGTCGTCGACGAACACGGAGGCGAAGCGCTCCAGGGCGTCGGGGTCGGTCACCGAGAAGCCGCGGAACAGCAGGGCACCGTGCCGTTCCAGGTCCGCGTCGAGCCGGTCGCGGTGGGTGCGTGCCCAGGCCACCAGGTCGACGTCGGGGCGGACCGGCCGCAGCACCACGGGCAGGTCGGCGCCTTCCCGCAGGGGCTCCCGTGCGACGACGTCGCCCGAGCCGAGGGCGATCTTCGTGGGTGTGATGGCGCGCAGTGCCCCGGGGCCGCGCCGCCCGCCGCGGCCCGGTGCGGGCCGGTCCGCGGTGGCGGGCGGCGCCGTGGGCAGGGGCGCGTCGGCCATCGAGGCGTCGGGCCGGGCGGCCATGTCCGCGACCAGCGCGAGGTACTGCTCGCGCAGTTCCTCCATGGTGGAGGCGTCGAAGAGGGCGGGGTCGTAGTTGAGGAACCCGGCGATGCCGGAGTCGTCCTCCTCCAGGACGATGGTGATGTCGAAGCGGCTGGTGTCGATGAGGTCGGCGGAGAACGGGCCGATCCGCAGCCCGGCCGTGGAGCCGGCCGCCCGCCGGTTGTTGTTCAGCACGAACTTGGTCTGGAACAGCGGGCTGTGGTTGCGGGTGCGGGGCGGGCTGAGCGCCTTGACGACCTCCTCGAACGGCAGGTCCTGGTGGGCGTAGGCGTCCAGCGCCAGGGTCTTGGTGCGGTTGAGCAGTTCCCGCCAGGTCGGGGCGCCGGTGAGGTCGGCGCGCAGCACGATCTGGTTGACGAAGAAGCCGATCAGCGGTTCGGTCCTGGTGTCGGAGCGGCCCGCGACGTCCGAGCCGACGACGAGGTCGGTCTCCCCGGTCCGCCGGTTCACCACCGCGTACAGGGCGGCGAGCAGCGCCATGAACAGGGTGCTGTCCTCCTCCCGGCACAGGGCGCGCACCGCGTCCGCGGTGCCGGCCGGGATCCGGAAGCGCAGGCTCTCGCCCCGGTGTTCGGGGTGGGCCGGGCGACGCCGGTCCAGGGGCAGCCCGGGCAGGTCGAGAATGCCGTCGAGACGCTCGGTCCAGTACTCCAGCAGGCGGTCGAAGTGGCCGGCCTCGGCGAGCCGGCGCTGCCAGATGGCGTAGTCGGCGTACTGCACCGGGAGGTCGGCCAGCCGGTGCGGCCGTCCCTCACGGCCCGCCGCGTACAGTTCGGCCAGTTCCTCCAGTAGGACGGCGGCCGACCAGCCGTCCACCGTCACGTGGTGGGCCGTCAGCAGCAGGACGTGGTCCGTGGTGCCGAGCCGGAGCAGGCCGGCCCGCAGTACGGGCGGGGCGGCCAGGTCGAAGGGCTTCGCGTACTGCTCCCTGGCGAGCCGCCGGGCTTCGCTTTCGCGCCGCTCGGGCGGGTGGGCGGTCAGGTCGGTGACCGGCAGCGCGGGCGGCTCGGCGGGCAGCACGGTCTGGTACGCCTGCCCGTCGCGGGCGGTGATCACGGTCCTGAGCACCTCGTGCCGCCGTACGATCTCCGCCAGCGACCGCCGCAGCAGGTCGACGTCGAGTTCGCCGGTGAGCCGCACGAAGACGGGAAAGTTGTACTGGGCGGTGTCCGGGTCCAGTTGGTGGAGGAACCACAGGCGTTCCTGGGCGAAGGAGGCCGGTACCGTCGCCTCCCGTCCGACGGGTTCCAGGGCGGGCAGGGCGGGGCGGTTCTTGTCCGTGAGCAGGCCGTCGACCAGGGCGGACAGGGCGGCGAGCGTGGAGGCGTCGAAGGGCCCGCGGATCGGCACCTCCACCTCGAACTCCTCCCGCAGCCGGAAGACCAGGCGGAAGGTGAGCAGGGAGTGGCCGCCGAGGTCGAAGAAGTCGTCCTCGGGCCGGATGCCGTCGCGGCCGAGCAGTTCGCTCCAGATGGCGGCCGTCCGCCGCTGGGTCGGTGTGAGCTCGGCCTCCGGCTCCTCCCCCGCGCGCCCGGCCTCTTCGCCGGCCGGGGCGGCGGAGGCGGCCGGCAGCGCGGTGAGCGCGGCGCGGTCCACCTTGCCGTGGGCGGTCAGCGGCAGCCGGCTCAGCACGACGTACCGCGACGGGAGCATGGGGCCGGGAAGCCGGGTGCGCAGGCGGTCCTCGATGCCGGGCAGTGCGGCGAGCGCGGCGGGCCGCCACAGCGGTTCGGTCGCGAGCCGCGGCGGCGGGGCGGCGGTGTCCGCGGGCGGCAGGGGCACGGGGGGCGTTCCCCGGCGGTGCAGCAGCAGGTCGAAGGACCCGTCGGGACGTCCGTCGGCCCAGCTGGGCTCGGCGTCGTATCCGTGGCGCTCGGCCAGGCGGCACAGCTCCTCGGGGTCGGCACCCGGGCGGACGGCGTCCGCCGCCGCGCCGGAGAGCCGGGCCAGCAGCCGCAGGTCCGCCGCCAGGCGGGTGTTGGGGATGCCGCGCAGTGCGAGCCGGTCGGGGCGTTCGGAGCCGAGCAGCGCGTCCAGGGCGGCGGGGTCCATGCGCTCCGCCCGCCAGTCGCGCCACGGCGGCGGGGCGGCGGCCGTGTCGTGCGCGGTGCGCCGGCCGGCGACGGTGATCACGACGTCGTAGCGGTACCGGGTCAGTTCGTTGTCGGCCGTCCCCCGCTTCGGCAGGACCCGTACGGAGTCGATGCGCGGCCGGGTGCGCAGTTCGTCGAAGACCCGGGGGTGGAGGCAGAGTTCGTTCTCGGCCTCCACGCGCCACAGGGTCTCGGCGCGCAGGGCGTCGGCGGGCGTGCCCGGCAGCGCGCGGTGTGCGGTCACGGAGGCGTGGAAGGCCTCCAGCAGAGCGAGGTTGCGCAGGTCGCCGAGGAAGACGTGGCCGCCGGCGGGCATCGCCTCGACGGCCTGCTCCAGGACCCCGAACAGGTAGTCCAGGGACGGGAAGTACTGGACGACGGAGTTGAGGACGACGGTGTCGTAGGTCTCGCCGCGGCGGATCGCGCGGTGGGCGGGGCCGGAGCGCAGCGCGATCCGCCGCGGGCCGTCCGGTCCGGTGCCGAGCTCGCGCCGCAGCCGGTCGACGACCTGCTCGGACAGGTCGACACCCTGGTAGAAGTCGCAGTCGGGGGCGACCCGGGAGAGGATCAGGCCGGTGCCGCAGCCGATCTCCAGCACCCGGCGGGGCCCGAGCGCGCGGATCCGGTCGACCGTGGCGTCCAGCCACTCGCGCATCGCGTCGGCGCCGATGGGTTCGCCGGTGTAGCTGCTGTTCCAGCCGGCCAGGTCGAAGGAGGGGTCGGCGGGGCGTTCGGCGGAGCCGTAGGTGTCCTCGTACAGGGTCCGCCAGCGGCTCACCCAGTCCTCCTCGGCCGCCGGGCCGGAGACCGCCTCGGTGCCGGGGCTGACGAAGGCGACCAGGTGGCGGGAGTCCGGGGTGGCGCCGTGGGCGATCACGGCGGCCTCCCGGACCTCCGGGTCCCGGGCCAGCGCGGCGGCCACCTCGTCCGGTTCGATCCGGTGGCCGCGGATCTTCACCTGGTCGTCGAGCCGGCCCAGGTACTCCAGGTCTCCCGTGGGCAGTCGCCGCACCCGGTCACCGGTCCGGTACAGGCGCCCGCCCGGCTCCTCGGCGAAGGGGTCGGGGACGAAACGCTCCGCCGTCAGGCCGGGGCGGTTCCAGTAGCCGTGGCAGACGCCCGCCCCGCCGACGTACAGCTCGCCCGGCGCGCCCACCGGCACGGGGTTCAGCCACGCGTCGAGGACGTGCAGCCGCACGTTGTGGACGGGCCTGCCGATGGGCACCCGGCCGAAGCCGCCGGCCGGGTGCGCGCTGTCGTACGCGGCGCAGGCCACGGCGGTCTCGGTGGGACCGTACTCGTTGACGATGCGCGGCCCGCCGGGGGCGGCGCGCCATGCCGCGAGCCGTTCCTCGTGCAGCTCCTCACCGCCGACCACCAGGGTGCGGGTCCATTCCCCGGCACGGGCCGGCACGCCCGAGTCCGCGAGCATCCCCAGATGCGACGGGGTGAGCTTGACGAAGGCCAGGCCCGTGTCGGACTCGGCGCAGGCGCGCAGGCCCTGGCCCGGTGTGCCGGCGTCGTCGGCGAACAGCAGCCGCCGGCCCGCCAGCAGCGGTGCGAACAGGCTCGTCACGGTCAGGTCGAAGGACAGCGAGGAGTGCACCGGGACGGCGCCGTCGGCCTCCGGCGGCAGGAACGTCTCGACGGCCCACAGCAGGTAGTTGGCGACCTGGCGGTGGGAGAGCATGGCGCCCTTGGGCCCGCCCGTCGAACCGGAGGTGTACATCAGGTACATCAGGTCGTCGGGGCGGAAGTCGCCCTCCGGCGGGGTCCCGGCCTCCTCCCGGGGCGCCCCGTCCGGGTCCAGCGTGACCACCGAGGAGCCCTCGCCCGGCGCCAGGTTCCGCAGGCTCGCGTCGGTGACCAGCAGCCGGGCCCCGCTGTCGCGCAGCATGTGGTCGAGCCGGGCCTTGGGGTGGGCCGGGTCGAGCGCCAGGTAGGCGGCACCGCTCTTCAGCACGGCGAGCAGCGCGATCGCCGCCTCGGGCGCGCGCGGCAGCAGCACCGCGACCACGCCGCCGGGCCCCGCGCCGAGGCCCCGCAGCCGGTGGGCGAGCCCGTTGGCGCGGCGATCCAGGTCCCGGTACGTCAGGTCGGGGCGGCCCGCCGCGGACACGGCGACCGCCTCGGGGGTGGCCCGGGCCCGCTCGGCGAAGAGCCGCTCCACACGGACGTCCGCGGGGCGGGGCACCGGGGTGCCGGTCCCCTCGCGCAGCGCCTCCCGCGTCTCCTCGGCCGTCAGCAGCGGCAGGGCGCCGACCGGTGCCGCGGGGTCGGCGGGCACGGCGGAGAGCAGCACGCTCAGCGAGCGGGCCAGCCGCTCGCCGGTGGCGGCGTCGAACAGGTCCGCGGAGTGGATGAGCCGGCACTCCAGGCCGGCGTCGGTCTCCCAGACGTTCAGGTCGAGATCGAAGCGGGCGGCGTCGTGGTCGAGGTGGTCGAGCGGGGTGAGGGTGATCCCGCCCGGGAGGGTTCCGACCGCGCGCGGCGGGGTGTTGTGCAGGGTGAAGTTGACCTGGTAGACGGGGTTGCGGCCGGGAGTGCGCTCCGGGTGCAGCCGCCGGGCTACCAGGTCCAGGGGGACGTCCTGGTTCTCGTACGCCTCCAGGCAGGTGGTGCGGACCTCGGCGAGGACGTCCTCGAAGGATGCCTCCGGGCGGATCCGGGACCGCAGCGCGACCGAGTTGGCGAAGAATCCGACCAGGTCGTGGAAGCCCCGGTAGCGGCGGTTGGCGACGGGCGTGCCGACCACCACGTCGTCGTGGCCGCCGTAGCGGGCGAGCACGGTCTGGAACGCGGCGAGCAGCACCATGAACAGCGTGCTGCCGGTCCTCGCCGACAGTCGCCGCAGCTCGTCGCTCACCTCGGCGGGAACCGTGAACACGGTGGACGCGGCGCGGCCCGTGGGGTGCTCGGGCCAGGGGCGGTCGGCGGGCAGCGGCATCGGGTCCGGGGCACCGGCCAGGCGCCGCTCCCAGTAGTCCAGCTGGCTGGCGGCCTCGGCGCCCTGGGCCCATTCGTGCTGCCAGCGGGCGTATTCGGCGTACTCGACGGTGGGGGCGGGCAGTTCGGGCGCCCGGCCGTCGAGGCGGGCTCCGTAGGCGGTGCCCAGGTCCCTCAGGAAGACGCCGAGCGACCAGCCGTCGATGACCGCGTGGTGGAAGACGAGCACCAGGATCGCGTCGTCCTCGGCCAGGCGCAGCAGCCGGAACCGCACCAGTGGCCCCGTGGCCAGGTCGAATCGTCTCCCGGCGTCCGCCAGGGCGAGGCGCTCGGCCTCCGGGAGGCGGTCGCGCTCGGCGAGCGCGGTCAGGTCGACGACGGGCAGGGCCCGTCGCCGGTGCGGGAGGACCCGCTGGACGGTGCGGTCCTCCCTGACCGGGAGGACCGTGCGCAGGACGGCGTGGTGCCGCAGGAGGTCGTCGAGGGCGTCTTCGAGGGCCTTGTCGTCCAGCGGCCCGGTGAGCCGGTGGACCACGGGGCTGTGGTAGGCGGGGCTGTCCGGGTCGAGCCCGGACAGGAACGCCATCCGGCGCTGGGTGAAGGACGCGGGGGCCTCGCCGTCCTCGTCCAGGGCCGGCAGGCCGGTGGCGGCGCCCTTCTCCCACATGCGCTGGCGCAGCAGGGCCCGCTGCTCGGCGGGGAGCCGTTCGATCCTGTCGCGCAGGCCGGCGTCGATCGTGCCGGACGTCCTCGTCGTGTACGTCATGCTGCTCCCCCGCTCATCCCTCGGCGCGCCGGGTCTCGGCGAGCCGCTCCAGTTCGGCCACCAGGCCGTCGAGTAGGTCCGGGTCGTCGGCCGGACCGCTCCGGGTCCGTCCGGCCGTCGCCTCGCCGCCGGCGCGTTCGATCTCCGCGGCCAGTCCCGCGATGGTGGGCAGGTCGAACAGTGTCCGCAGCGGCAGGGCGACGCCGAGCCGTTCGCGGACCGCGGTGCGCACCACCGAGGCGAGCAGCGAGTGGCCGCCGATCAGGAAGAAACTGTCGTGGACCCCGAAGGCCCGCACGTTCAGGGCGTCGGCCCAGATGTCCCACAGGGCGCGTTCCGTCGCGGTCCTGGGCGGCACGGTGTCCGCGCCGGGCGGGCCGGCGTCGTCCTCGGTGATGCCGGGCAGCGCCCGCGTGTCGGTCTTGCCGCTGGGCGTCGTGGGCAGGGCGTCGAGCAGGACGACGTGGCCGGGCACCATGGGGGACGGCAGCCGGTCCCGCAGCCCGCCCAGCAGTTCGGCCGGGGAGGGCGGGCGCCCGGGCCCCGGGACGACGTAGGCGACCAGCCGCCGGTCTCCGGCGACGTCGACCGCTCGGACCACGCATTCGCGCACGTCGCCGCGGTCCAGCAGCGCCGCCTCGATCTCGCCCGGCTCGATCCGGTAACCGCGGATCTTCACCTGCTGGTCGGCTCGGCCGAGGAAGTCCAGCACCCCCTCCGGCAGCCACCGCACCAGGTCGCCGGTGCGGTACATCAACGCCCCCGGCCGGGTGGCGAAGGGGTCGGGCAGGAAACGTTCCGCCGTGAGGTCCGGGCGGCGCAGGTAGCCGCGGGCGACTCCCAGCCCGCCGACGTGGAGTTCGCCGGCCACCCCGAGCGGCACCGGCCGCAGGTCCTGGTCCAGCACGTACAGGGTGGTGTTGGTGATGGCGGTGCCGATGGGCACGCTCACCGCGTCGTCGGGCAGCCGGTCCACGAGGTGGGTCGTGGAGAACGTGGCGTTCTCGCTGGGGCCGTAGCCGTTGTGGAGGTGCGCGGGCGGTGCGCCGCCGCGCAGCACCGCGCGGGTGCGGCGGGGGTCCATCACCTCTCCGACGACGAACAGGTGGCGCAGCCCGCCGAAGGCCCGTGGGTCGATGTCGGCGACGCGGTTGAAGAGGGTGCCGGTGAGGGAGACGATCGTGGGCCGCAGTTCGCGCAGCGCGGCCAGCACCTCGTCGGGTCCGAGCGGCTCGTCGCCGGGCAGTACGGCGACCCGGGCGCCGTTGCAGAGCGCGCCCCACACCTCGAACGCGGTGATGTCGAAGGCGGGGTCGCCCAGGTGCAGCAGGACGTCGTCGGGGCCGATGGTCACGTAGTCGGTCGCGGTGATCAGCCGGACGACGGCGCGGTGGGGTATGCCCAGGCCCTTGGGGCGACCGGTCGAGCCGGAGGTGTGGACGACGGTGGCGAGGCTGTCGGGGTGGCTGCGCGGCGGCGGCAGCGTCCCGTCCGGGCCGTTCTCGGCGTCGGCGAGCCGGAGCACGGGCACGCCCAGGCCGCGCAGCCAGGCGGGCGGGTCGTCGCGGCTCAGCACGGCCGAGACCCCGGTGTCGTCGGCCATGGACCGCAACCGCTCGACGGGGTGGCCGGGGTCCAGGACGAGGTGCGCGCCGCCGGCGATGAGGACTCCCAGCATGCCCGCGACGAGGTCGGCGGAGCGCGTCATGTGCAGGGCGACGGGGTCGTCAGTGGTGACGCCCGCCTCGGTCAGCGACCGTGCGACGGCGGCGGCCCGGCGCGCGAGCGTGGCGTAGGTCCAGCTGCCGGTGCGGTCCGTGAGGGCGACGGCCTGCGGGGTCCGGGCCGCGCACGCCCGGAAGAGGCCGTCCACGGTGGCGGGTTCGGGCAGGGGCCGGCCGGTGGCGTTCCAGGCGTCGATCAGGGCCCGGTCCTCGGGCGGCAGCAGGGGGATGTCGCCGATCCGGCGGTCGGGGGTGTCGGCCAGGGCGGTGAGCAGCGCGTGGAAGGCCGAGGCCATGCGGTCCGCCGAGCGCGGCAGCCACAGGTCGGACGACAGGCGCAGCTCCACGCCGAGGCCGTCGCGCCCTTCGGGGTCTTCGGTGACCGTGCACAGCAGGTCGTACAGGAGGGTGTCGTCGTCCGGTTCGAGCGGGGACGTGGTGCAGCCCGCCGCGGTGAAGCCCGTCCGGGGCGGCCCGGTGGTGCGGAAGACGGCCTGGCAGAGCGGATGACGGCGCAGGTCCCGCTCCGGGTCGAGGAGCGTGACGAGCCGTGCGAAGGGGATGCCGGCGTGCCGGTGCGCCTCGTCCCGCGTCCGTCCCGTCCGGCGCAGCGCTTCCCGGAGGGAGGGGCGGCCCGTCAGGTCGGTCCGCAGGACGAGCAGGTCCTCGTACGGACCGAAGGCCGTCCGCGCGTCCGCCGGCGGGCGGCGGTCCACGGGGATGCCGAAGGCCACGTCGGACCGGCCCGTCCAGCGCGCGAGCAGGACGGCGAAGGCGAGCGCCGGCACGGTCCCGGCGGCGACGCCCTCCTCGCGGGCCAGTCGTCGCAGGCCCTGGGCGTGCCGGGCCTCGACGTGCAGCCGGCGGACGGTGCCGCGGTGGGCCGTGGCCCTCGGCCGGGGCCGGTCGGCCGGCAGGTCGAGCGGCTGGAGTTCGCGCAGCCGCCGCTGCCAGTACGGCAGGCCGTCGTCCCGATCCTCGCGCTCCCGGGCCGCCCGGTCCGCGTACGCGGGCGGCGTCTTCGCCCCCGCGGCGGCCGGTTGCGCGTAGTACCGGGCGAGTTCGCTCTCCAGCAGGGTGAGCGAGGTCCGGTCGGCGATGATGCGGTGTGCCGTGAGCAACAGGACGGAGCGCTCCTCGCCGGCCCGCACCAGGACCGCGCGCAGCGCGGGCGCGGCGTCCAGGGCGAACGGGCGGGCGCTCTCCTCGGCGAGGGCGCGGCGCAGCGCCGCCTGAGGCACGGGCGCGGGACCCAGGTCCACCTGGCGCAGCGGCAGTTCGGGGCCGGGGTGGACGATGCCGTACGGGGCCTCGTCCCGGGTGCTGAAGGTGGTGCGCAGGAGGTCGTGGCGGGCCGCGCAGATCCGCAGGGCCGCCGCCAGGCGCTCCGCGTCGAGGGGGCCTTCGACGAGGGTGGCGGAGGAGAGGTGGTGGACGGGGTCGCCGGCGGTGATCTGCTCCAGGTACCACAGCCGTTCCTGGCCGTGGGAGAGCGGCTGCCGGACCGTTTGCCCCGACAGGGCCACCGGTGGTGTTTCCAGGTCGTCGTGCACGAGTGCCTCCCCTGGTTCGCGGTGCGGCGGTGCGGTGGCGCGGCGGTGCGGTGGCGCGGCGGTGCGGTGACGGATGGAGGGCTCAACCCGCGCGGTCGGTGTCCCGGGCCGCCGGTCCGGCCTGTCCGCCCGGCTCCAGGCGGCGGCGCAGGCTCAGCGGGCGCATGTCGGTCCACACGTCCTTGATGTGGGCGAGGCAGTCGCTCTTCGGGCCGGTCCTGCCCGCGTCCGACCAGCCGGCGGGGTTGTCCCGGTCGGCGGGCCAGATGGAGTACTGCTCCTCGTGGTTGACCACGACCTTGTACAGCCGGTCGTCGTCGGGCTTCGGCGTCATCCCGGTGACTCCTTCCTCGGTGGTGTCGGCTCGGTCCGTGGTGGGTGT
Source organism: Streptomyces sp. NPDC052701 (assembly GCF_040678355.1). Taxonomy (NCBI): domain Bacteria; kingdom Bacillati; phylum Actinomycetota; class Actinomycetes; order Kitasatosporales; family Streptomycetaceae; genus Streptomyces; species Streptomyces sp. NPDC052701. The sequence continues at coordinate 51,690 of NZ_JBFATO010000009.1, read as the reverse complement.
GCGGGCTATACGGCGGTGCGCTCCGGGTGGTGCTGCCGGATCGGCGTGAAGGCGGCCGCGACGGCGACGGCCAGGAAGACCAGGGCCACGCCGGTCAGCGGGCCGCGCGTGCCCAGCCGCCCGACCAGGACGGTCAGCAGGGCCGCGCCGAGGGGTGCCAGGCTGCCGTGGATCGTCCAGAACGCGGAGGTGACGCGTCCGAGCAGGTGGTCGGGGGTGACTTCCTGCCGCAGGGACATCGAGCAGACGCCGGCCAGCGCCATGCCGAAGGAGTAGAGGAAGATCGTCGCGGCTGCCACGGACACCTGCCCGAAAGCGCCGAGGACCAGCGTCGCCACCGAGCACAGGGCCATCGAGCCGAGCCAGCAGCGGCCGAACCCCCAGGAGCGGCGCAGCCGGGCGGTGGCGGCGGCGGCCACGCAGGTGCCCACGCCGGCCAGGGCGAGGACGTAGCCGACCGTGCGTTCGTCCTGCCCCAGGCCGTGACGCAGGTGGTAGATGAAGACGTCGGTCATGCCCAGGCTGAGGAACGTGGTGATCGTCAGCAGCACGGTCAGCGCCCGCAGCACCGGCGTACGCCACAGGAAGGCGGCGCCGGTGCGGAAGCCGGTGCGCAGATCGTGCGCGCGCGTCGTGGCGCCGGCCGGGCCGCCGTCCGAAGGCCGCTCGACGGGCCTGAGCCTGATGAGGGCCAGCCCGAGGAGGGAGACCCCGAAGCTGCCCGCGTTGATCGCCACCGCGGCCGTGGGCCCGAAGAACCCGGAGACCACACCGGCCAGGGCGGGCCCGGCGATGTAGGCGATCGCGTTGGTGGCCTCCAGCCGGCCGTTCGCCGCGACGATCTGGTCCTTGTCGACGAGGTTCGGCACGGCGGTGACGTACGTGATCCTGAACAGCATCTCGAAGACCGAGGCCAGGCCCATGACCACGTACAGCAGCCAGATCTGCGGGCTCAGCGCCCAGCAGACCGGGATCGCCCCGTAGAGCGCCAGGCGGGCCGCGTCGCACAGCATCAGCAGCCGCCGCCGGTCCACACGGTCGGCCCAGGCGCCGCCCACGAGACCGGTGAGCAGGGCCGCGGCGCCGGCGACGGCGGTGAGCAGCCCCATCTGCGCCACCGAGCCGGTGGTGTGCAGCACCAGGAGCGGAACGGCCACCAGCGAGAAGGCGTTGCCGACCTCGGACAGCGCCTGTACGGCCCAGAAGACGGAGAAGTCCCGGTTGGACCGGAGCGAACGCGCGGGCATGGGAGAGTCTTCCGTCCGGGGGTTCATCGATGCGCGGTGTACGGCTCCGCCATGGCGACCGCGATCCGGCGCGGCCCGGTGAACGGTTCGCGGCCGTGGCAGACCAGCATGTTGTCGATCACCAGGACGTCGTCCGCACGGTAGTCGAAGCGGGTCGAGGCGGCCCGGTAGCACGCCCGGAGGTGGTCCATGACGTCGGCCGGGACCGCCTCCCCGTCGCCGTAGTACGTCTGGCTGGGCAGGTTCTCCTCGCCCAGCATCTCCAGCAGCCCCAGCCGGACACTGGCCGGCAGGGTGCTGACGTGGAAGACGGTCGCGTGGTTGAACCACACCGGCTCGCCCGTCACCGGATGCCGGTGCACGGCGTCCCGCACCGCCCGGGTGCGCAGCCCTCCGCCGGGCAGCCACTCGGTCTCGATGCCCTGGTCACGGCAGTAGCGATCGACGCCGGCGGGGTCGGTGGTGTTGAACGCCTCCTGCCAGGGCAGGCCGACGAGGTCGCCGTAGTTGCGGACCACCATCCAGCGGCGCCGCGTGAACTCCCGGCGCACCTCCTCGTCGACGGCGGCGAGCACCCGGCGGGTGTCGGCCAGCGGGGTGGCGCCCCCGGTCAGCGGCGGCCGGACGCAGTGGAAGAACAGTGTCAGCGGCCAACTCGCCTGGTAGGAGTTCTCGTTGTGCAGGAAGATCTCTTCGCCGGGCGGGTAGTCGGTGGACGTGTAGACGTTCCCTTTGATCACGCTGCGCGGTGAGGATCGCTCGGTGTACCGCAGGGGCTCGCCGGACAGCGCGCGGACGATGTCGGCGAAGCCGTCGGGGCCGTCGACGTCGAAGCCGCGCAGCAGCAGCGCGCCCCGTTCGCGCAGCGCCGTGCGCAGTTCCTCCCGGTCGGCGCGCAGCCGTTCGGCGGCCGGAACGCCGTCCGGCTCGACGAGGAGCGGAAACAGCGGGGTCCCGGCGGTCATCGCGGCGCCTGTGTCAGCAGCGGAAGCAGACGCCGGGCGCCGGCCGCGGTGGGCTCCGCCCGGGGCGGCTCCTCCGGTTCGCCGTCCGCTCCGGTCAGCACCAGGCTCATCACGCGGCCGTTCTCCGTGAACAGGAACCGCTGTTCACGGAGGTGGTCCAGGCGCCGCCGCAGGTCGTCCGGGCCCTCCGGCCAGTCCCGGGCCAGTTGGTCGGGCTTGGCCGGGGACGCCAGGCGGCGCAGCAGCCGGGCGGTCACGGCGTCGACCGGGTGCACCCGCAGGGCACCGGAGCGGGAGTCGCGGACGGCGAGCCCGCTGTCGTCGGTGTCGGCCAGGCGCAGCTCGCGGCGGGGCCCGGCGGACTCGCCGTACCGGGCGGTGCGCCACTCGGCGATCAGCCGGCTCAGCTCGTCGTGCCACTCGACCGCGTTGAGCGTGTAGGGGGCGAGGTTCCGGTCCGCGAAGAAGTACGCGAGGTCGGCCAGCGCGTCCGCGTCGAAGGGGTAGGTGAGCGCGTAGTAGTCCACCGGTGTGAGGTCGAGGCCGTACTCCTCGCTCCGCTTGAAGTACGGGCTGAAGCGGTCGAAGCGCACCATGTACACGCCGTGCGGCGGTACGAGGTGGACGAAGTCGCGCAGTTCCTCGACGTACTTGTGGTAGACGGCCGGGTCCTCACCGGGGAAGCCGATCAGCAGGTTCCACTCCGGCTTGATGCCGAACTCCTCGCAGTTCTTGAGGAACTGCAGGTTCTGGAAGGCCGTGGTGCCCTTGCCCATGAGCTTGAGCGTGGACGACGCCAGCGCCTCGATGCCGGGCTGGACGACGGTCACGCCGGCCTTCGTCATGGCCCGCAGGTCCTGGCGGCTCAGGGGCAGCTTGACCTCGTAGAAGATCGACGTGCCGTCCGGTGGTTCGAGCCGTGGGAAGACCTCACGCGGGTAATTGCGCGGCATGACGTTGTCGGTGCAGAAGAGCGAGGTGTATTCGGGCGCGAACTCGAAAAGCCAGGTGAACTGCCGGACGGCGAGGTCGGGATTCATGGCCCGGAAGTCCATGCTTTCGCCGTTCAGCCCGCAGAAGGTGCAGTGCGAACGCTGCCCCCACCAGCAGCCGCGGGACGTCTCGAAGAACAGCATCGGCTCGCTGGTGCCTGTGCGGCGCAGTTCCGGATGACTGTCCAGGGCGGCGAAAAAGCTGTCGTAGTCGGGCAGGAAGAAATCGTCGATGTTCCGTTCCGTGCCGATGGCCTTGCGGAAGCGGGGATCCCGGCAGTTGCGGCGGGAGAGTATGCCGGGGATGGTGTCGATGCGTTCCGGTTCGCCGTCCAGCACGCACTGGAGGAATTCCCCGAAGGTGTTCAGCGCGGGCCCGGAGAAGACGAAGTCGACCGCCGGGACGTGCTCGGCGACCACCGCGCCCATGGGTGCCTCGCAGTTCGCGCCGCCGAGCACGACGAGGGTCCCCGGGCTGCGCTCCTTGATCAGCCGCGCCAGGGCCATGCTGGGCACGTGCTGGGCGAACATGGAGCTGAAGCCCACGATGTCGGCCTCGTCGAGCCGGTACCGGTCGATCAGCTCCTCGCAGAACCGCAGCAGCCCGTCGCGGGCCCGCAGGATCTCGGCCCGGAAGTCCTCCCAGCGGGCGCCCCGGTAATATCGCTGGAAGTATTCCGTGGCGGTGTCGGGCGTGCCCGGAAAGGCGAGGTGCCGGAACAGCCAGTCCCCGATACCCGTGTCGACGTGGTCGTGACTCACCGACAGGGATTCGTAGAGACGTGTTCCGAAATACTCGGCCATGTCCTGGTTGAGGTAGCACACGTGCGCCTGCGCCCGGCCGTTGAACTCCCGGTGTACGAGAGTCGACAACTGCCCCAAGGCGAATGATGGACGGTTCCAGTCGGCAAAAGGCATGTTCACCAGGGCGACACGCAACAACAACGACCTCCCGTGATCACTAAATGAAGCCTAAACCGAAATCCGCGCGCTCGGCAGAGGAGTTCTGGCCAACGGGAAATCATGATTCCGCATGCACGGGGTCCGGTCCCCCGGCGTTCCCGCTCGCTCCCGCGGGATGCGTTCGCCGTGGTCGGCCGATCCTTGACAGGAGATTCCGGAGGCCTGCCCGCACCGCTGCGCGGGCGGTGGGGGCGACCACCCCTACGTGGCCGGTTCCAAACGGTCACACCCGGGGCGACGGCGCCGGCGCGCGTCATGGGATCCGGCGGGGCCGGACAGGGGCCGTTCGGTCCCGACGTGACGCTCCTGGTCCAGCACGGCACCGTGGCGGGGCGGAGCCTCGCCGCCCCGCGCGCCACCCGGCCAAGGCGTTCACCGCGCCCGACGCCGCCCCTCCGTCCGAGGCCGCCCGTCGGCTGCTCACCGAGTGCCTGGACCTGATCACGCAGCCGGTGATCTTCGACGTGGAGGACCGCGAGCCGGCCGCCCTCGCCCGGCTCCGCGCCGCCGACGAAGCCCTGCGCACCCAGCGCGAGGACCGGCACCGGGCCGGCGCCCTGCACGCACTCACCGCCACGCTGGCCAGCAACTACGCGAACCGATGATCAACCAGCAGGGGCGAGCGGTTCGCCGGTGCGGGTTTCGTCCACCTCGAGCAGCCCGGCGGACACCCGGAGCGTCGAACGAGCGTCACGACCACGCCCCTCAGTGTCTGCCGCCGGGCCGCACCGGGCGGACGGCGGCCACGGCTCCTCGCCGGCCTCCACCACGTCCTGCCGGCAGGCAACCGCCGGCAGCATCGCCACGACTTGAAGGTCACCGGCTCCCGTGATCCTCCACCAGGTTGCCGATGAGCGAGCGCAGGGCGTCGGCCCGGTGCCGGTCCTCGCGCTGGGCGCGCAGGGCCTCGTCGGCGGCCCGCAGGCGGGCCAGTGCGGCCGGGGCCCCGTCCTCCACGTCGTGGATCACCGGTTCGGTGATCAGGTCCAGGCACTCGGTGAGCAGCCGTCGGGTGGCGTCGGACGGCGGGCCGGGGTCGGGCGTGGCGTACCCGGTGGTCAGGTAGCGCACGGGATCCGTGAGGCTCCAGCCGACGACGGTGCCGTGCTGGACGAGGAGCGCCACGTCGGGGGCGATGCCGACGCGAGCCTCCAGCGGCTCGTCGAGGACGTCGAGGTCGCGCAGCGCGGTCAGCACGGCGTCTCCGGGAGCGCGGCAGAGCACCGTGCACATCTCCAGCCGGAAGTTCCGCTCCTCGTCCGTGCGCAGCCCGCCCGGGCGCACCGCGGGGGCCTCGGGGACGCGGGCCGAGTCCTCGGCGGAGGCGGACTCGTAGGGCAGGTGGAACTCGACGCCCGCCAGCTTCCGGTCGGCCGGGTCGAACCGGACCTCGTCGGGTGTGTCCCACAGCCATGCCCCGCTGTCGAACGTGCCCACGGGGAACCGTTCCCGCTCCGCCTTGTCCACGTAGGGGACGACACGCACAGAGGTGCCTTCGAAGCGGGGAGTGAAGGCCAGCGGATCCTCCGTCACCGTCGCGGTCCAGTCGTCGTCGAGCGCCACTTTCATGGTCGAGGCCGCCTCACTTGATCTGCTCTGCCGGGGGCATGAATCCGTTCTTGCCCGGGATCTTGCCCTCCACGATGTCCTCGTGGGTAATCGGCCGACCAGGGTCGACGGATACTGTGTCGCCACCGCTGTCAGCATCTTTGGGGACTGCCCTGTAGATCGGTATACATAGATTTACCCCAGCATGGGCACCTCGAAAGCTGCTTTCAAAACGCACAGTAAGCACTGAGGGGGGTGAAAGATGAGGTACGGTTGTTCTATTGAAATAGAAGGCGATCCTGTACTGCCAAATGTGGAGCGAACTGAATGTCCATGGCTCCTGTGCACTCGCCCATATGGAAGTCGATACGGATGCTCCTGGTTGATTTTCCGGGAGTGAAGGACAGGCGCATAGCGCCTTCCCGGTAGACATCCATCACCTCGACTCCCTGAGTGTTCACCCAGCGAACTCTAACCGATCGTTCCAGTGTGTCGTAGGAAAATACCATGGATTGCCCGGAAGTATCTCGCAAGGTAACAACCCGCGCTCCATTTTCATCCATATCCGGCCATTCACCTGTGACCTCGTACACCTCTTCGTCGTCAGGGGTGACGAATTCTCGATACATTAGTTCGCTCCTTCGCTTTCACTTCCCGGCGTATGGTGGCCAGTGGTCCAGGCTGCCGTGGATGCTGACGTTCGGGCCGCTTCCCCGGAAAATGACCGTGGAGAGTCTACGTCCGCCATCCGGCAGTACTTCCCAGGTGCTTTCGACGCCGAGCGCCCCGCGAGGGCCATACAGAACGGATTCGGTCACGCCGAAGTTACCACTTCCGCCGGGCCACTCCTTTGTGAATGTGCGCCCGAACGGTTGCTGGGCGGCCTGGACCAGATGATCGCTGACGTGTTGCCGCATTTCTGGCGTGTCCGGTATGCCGATTCGGTGGAGTTGCAGCTCGTTCTGAAGCGCTCTCGGCGAGTTGTGCGAGTCTGGTTTGATGTCTTTGTTGAACAGGTAATCGAGCTTTCTGGGGTCAATCTCCGCACTTGTCCCCTTCGACTGTGCATAGGGGGAGAGGCCAAGCGGGTCCGTCCAGGTGTGCGGGTTGTGGACGTAGGCGACCGGGTTGGGAGCGGGTGCGAGTCCGAGTGGGTCCGGGGAGGTGTAGCGACCGGTCTCGGGGTCGTAGTCAGAGCTTCGGCGCAGTCAGCCCTGGTCCGGTTTGTGACGGTTCGTTGACCGGTGGGCGTCCCGGAGGCAGGACAGGCACGGATTTCCAAAATCATGGAGTCCTCTACGCCCCGTGACCTGCCTGGAAGACCGTGCCTGCCGACGCATCATTGCCGATTCCGCCTGCCCTTGACCAGCTCCGTGAGCAGCCCGGCGTCGGGCCCGGGGAGGTGGCGGCCTGCTGGAACGGCTGGCCGAGGTGCCGGACCCACGGGACCCTCGCGGTGTGCGGCACGCGTTCGCCGTTGTCCTCGCCCTGGCCGCGTGCGCGGTGCTGGCGGGGGCGACTTCGCTGCTGGCAGTCGGCGAGTGGATCGCGGACGCGCCGCCCCAGGTGCTGGAACGGCTCGGTGTACGCCCCGATCCGGTGCTGCCCAGGCGGCTGGTGCCGGCCGAGACGACAGTGCGCCGCCTGCTCGCGCGCGTCGACGGCGACGCGCTGGACCGGGCGGTGGGCGGCTGGCTTGCCGACCGCTGCCCCGCCGGCTCCGGGTTGCGCGGACTGTCCGTGGACGGCAACTCCCTGCGCGGCGCGGCCAGGGCGAGGGGACGGAAGATCCACCTTCTTGCGGCGGTGGAGCACAACACCGGCCTGGTCCTGGCCCAGCTCGACATCGGCGAGACCACCTGCTTCCAGCCGCTGCTGGACACCGTCGCCGACCTGGCCGGGACGGTCGTCACCAGCGACGCACTGCATACCCAGCGCGAGCACGCCAGCTACCTTCTGGGCCGCCGGGCTCACTACATCGCGATCGTCAAGGGCAAGCAGAAGAAACTGCGCAAGCAGCTGAAGTCCCCTCCTGGAAGGGCATCCCGCTCCAGGGCCGCACGAGCGGCAGCGGCCACGGCCGCGCGGAGATCCGCCGAATCAAGGTCGCCACCGTGAACAACCTGCTCTTTCCCGGCGCCTGCCAGGCCGTCCAGATCAAGCGCCATCGCACCGACCGCAAGACCGGCAAGACCACCATCACCACCGTCTACGCGGTGACCAGCCTGACCGCCGAGCAGGCCGCCCCCGCCCGGCTCGCACAGCTGGTCCGAGACCGCTGGAAGCTCGAGACCCTGCACCACGTCCGCGACACCACATTTGGCGAGGACGCCTCCCAACTGCGGGCAGGCAATGCACCCCGGGTGATAACGACCTGGCGCAATCTCGCCATCGGCGCCATGCGCCTGGGCGGCGTCAAGAACATGGCCGTCGGCCTCCGCTGCAACGCACGCAACGCCTGCCGACCCCTCGCGTTCCTCGGCCTCGCATGATCACAAGCCGGACGTCATCCAGTCTTTGCTGAAGCCTTGGGTCCGACGGCTGAGGTTCATCTACCCTGTCGTCATGGCATGCAGGGTATGTGGACTCGGTGGGCACAACAATCGCACATGTCCGGGTGAACACCCCACGTGTCCGAACTGTGGTAAGCCGACAGCCAACATGAGCGACTACTCCGAACGACACGACAGCGATTACTGCTCTCCGTTTACCTCCTCCGATTGCTGGGGTGACGCGCGGTGACAGCGCTTGTCTGTACAGGCTGTGACAATCCCGTCGAGAACGCGACTGACTGGGACGACGAGTCTCAGATGTGTAGCGCTTGTTATGAAGTCAGCGGCGGCCCCACGTACTGCTGCGGCGTTATGTACGACGATGGCGAAGACACCTGTAGGAGTTGCGGCGACCCGCTTTAAGAGACCGGTGTGCTCCAACATTGCGTCGCAGGCCTGCGACGCAACGCCCGCGATCCCCGATGGCCCCTCGCACTCCTCGGCCTCGGATGATCGCAAACCGGACGCAACGCGACTACGCCGAGGCCCTGGCTCCCGCTGGGCCATCGAGGAGTGTTTCCAGGCCGCGAAGAACGAGTGCGGCCTGAACGAGTACGAGGTCCGCCGCTATTCCGGCTGGTATCGGCACATCACCTTGGCCATGCTCGCCCACGCTGTCCTCACCGCCCCGGCCGCCCAAGCAGGCCGCCGGGAAACAGCAGAAACGAACCCAGCAGCCTCCTCCCGCTCACCGTGGCGGAGATCCGGCGACTGCTGGACACTCTTCTGCCTCACCCACGACCCGAACTCGACCAGCGTCAGTACGCTCTGAACTGGTCCCACTGGCGCCGACACCACCAAGTCATCGCCCGACGATGCCAATACCGAAGAAATGCCAGCTCAGGACACGAAGTCTCACTGGAGTACTAGGGTTTCCCCATACACGTTGCCTGTGACGTGATTTCGCGCTCTCTCGACACTCTCGGAGAGCACGGCGTCGGCGTCATCGATGGGGAGCAACCGGCCGCACCTCGAATCCGCTGACCGCAGAGATGGCGGTGTTCACGGGGTGGCCGTCAGGTGCCGCCTTCCCGTCACCTCAAGTCCGCAGCGCCCAAGGGTGTCCAGCCACTTTGGTGCCTGCCGGTCCTTCATGATCCCTGACCTCCCGTTCACTGTCGGCTCCGGTCGGTTCCGCGCTGACGAAACGCCTCCCAGGCCGCGCGTACGGCGGTCTGGAGTCCGGCGTCGTCGAGATCGCCGGGTTCTGCGAGGCCAGGGTCGACCGAGTAGTCCTCGAGGATCATGAACACCTGGTCGAAGAGATCGCCGAGCGCCCCTTGGACCCGCTCCCCGTTCGCCTGGGAGGAGCGCCGGGCCTCCCACCAGTCATGCGCGAAGTCCGGTGCGCTGCACGTCCCGTCGGTGAATGCGTCCAGCAGCTCGAGTTGCCGTGCTGCCGCACTGTCCGGGTCGACGTCGCCGAGGTGGGACCAGGCCCTGTGGCCGGGTGGGTAAGAGGTGGCCACGGACGCCAGTGAGAGGTGACGTTCCAGGAGACTGCGCGCGTAACGGCCGAAGCGTGCGCGCGCCGTGTCGGCGCCCTCGCTGACGGCGGCGGCCATGAAAGCGGCGGTTCCCGCGATCAGTGCGTAGCCTTCTTCCGGAAAGAGGACGGCTCCTTGCGCGTCGGGTGTACGCAGCAGGCAGGGCGGGCGGATGCCTGTGCAGTCCGCGTCGGCGGCTAGCCGGGATGTCGCACCGGGGGTGTCGACGAGGCTCGTGGCGATGATGTACGCGGCCCCGACGGCACGGCAGCCGGCCTTGATCCGGCGGGCCAGCGCCGCGTCGATCTGCGCGCCCACGGGCACCGGGGCCACCGATTTCTCCCGTAGCCAGGACGAGGCGAAGGTGCCGTCCGTATCGAGTACGTTCCCCAGGTCCGATGGCTTTCCGTGTTCTGGACTGGTCACCACAGAAACCCCTTGTCAATGATTCCCTGGAACTGTTTGTCACCCAGTTTCCAGGCCGACCAGAATCTACCATCGGCGTGCAGCATGACCATTTTCTGGGATGTGGGATCGATGAACCCGACCGCCGGTCCCTGATTTCTGTAGTCGAACCGGTAGATCTTCGTTCCATCTGCTGTCATGTGCTCACGCATGGCCTCTTCGAACCGTTGCAGGTTGGACTTGTTCAAGTTGCCGGGATTGTCGAGGAAGTCACCCGCGTGAGCGTGGAACTTCTTGCTCATCACCTTCTGGCTGGAGAAATCAGCCTTGTCCGCCCAAGCGCCCCGAGGGCACGGGGCGAGCCCCAGCGGGTCCGTCCAGGAATGCGGATTGTCGACATAGGCGGCAGGGTTGGGCGCAGGGCCGAGTCCCAGCGGGTCCTAGGAGGTGTAGCGGCCGGTCTCGGGACCGTAGTGGCGGAAGTAGTTGTAGTGGAGGCCGGTCTCGGGATCGTAGTACTGGCCGGGAAAGCGCAGGGGGTGCAGGCCGTACTTGCCCGTGCCCAGGCGGTGGTGCCCCAGAGCGTGGTGCGGGTGCGCCAGACGATCTCGCCGGTCTCGTCGACCAGTTCGGTGGGGGCGCCGATCAGGTCGGTGGCGATGGCGAAGAAGCGCCGGTCGATTTCCTCCTGACGGACGTCCGGGGCGAGGATGCGTTCTGTCTGGGCCAGGGGCACAAGGCCACGGTGGTCCCAGGTGATGGCCACCGGGTTCGGCAGGTCAGTGGAGACCGTGGTCTGCTCGCAGAGGGTCATGCCGTCCCAGCTGAAACGGATTTCCTCGGCGACCGATCCGTCGTCCGCCAGCCGCTGCTTGGCGGTGCGGCGACCCAACGGGTCGTAGAGGTAGCGCCACCGGGTGCCGTCCGGTGTGACCACGGCGGTGAGACGGTCCTCGGCGTCCCATTCGTAGCGCCAGGTATCGGGCTCGCGTGAAAGACGGGTCTTCCGGCGCAGGACGACGCGGCCGAGGGCGTCGTGTTCGAAGCAGACGTTGCCGGCCCGGGCGATGGTGGGGCCGGTGTAGGTGCGGGGATCGGTGGCCTCGTGGCCGGGGTGGGAGGTGGACCAGGCCGCCCCTCTCCGGCGGCGCCGTGGCGCCCGGCCGGGTAGTGCCGGGGTTGCGGGAGACGAGGCGGAGTGCATCGGAGTCCAGGACATCGCGGCTGCCGCTGAAGACGGTCATCGGCGGCGAGCCGGTGTGGTCGACGAACAGCGGGCTGACCTTGGGGTCACCGATCGGGACGTCCCGGGCCAGAGGGTGCCGACGCGGGGCAGGAAGTCGATCGTGAGGACCGGGTCGCGTCTTTCCTGAGTCGGCTGGTAATCACTGGTGACGCCGTCGAGGCGGCCCGCGCCCGCCTCGACGGCGCGGATGGCTCCCTGGACTACGATCCGCCGTCTGCCCTTGTGACGGGGGCACCGCTCGACGTGATTGTCGACTGGCTCAACAAGGACCTCCTTCGCAGCCCCGAGGCACTCGGTGCCCTGGTCTGGCCGCAGTGGGACGAGCCGCCCGTGGTCCGGGCCGGCTGAGGGAGTTTGCCGACCAGGTGATTCGGCCAGGTGTGGTCCTTGAAATCAGCAGGGAACCAGGGCCGTTCGCTGCCTTCGCTGGTGATCCGCAGGTCACGCTGGTCCCCGTGGGGCCACAGATGTGATGTTCAGCCGTTCCCTTCAGGGCCGCCGTTGCGGCTCGGTGCGGGGCCAGTTCGGGCAGGCCGGGGACGACGGTGTAGAGCCACACCGGCCGTACCAGAGCCATGTACTCCGCAGCCGGCTTGGCCTGCGGCACGTGCGGTACGGCCCCGGTCCTCCGTCCCCAGGAATGCAATGCTCCGCGGTCCCCTGCGAATTACTCGCCTTTGTTGATTCATTGGTCCGCGTAGTCGTCGACCAGCGTGGTGATGAGCGTGCGCAGGGCGTCGGCCCGGTGCCGGTCCTCGTCCTGGGCGCACAGGGCTTCGTCGGCGGCGCGGAGCCGGGCGAGGGCGGCCGGTTCGCCGTCCACCAGGTCGTCGATCACCGGGGTGGTGATCAGGTCCAGGCACTCGGTGAGCAGGCGGCGGGTGGCAGGGGAGGGCGGGGTGGAGTCGGGGGTGGTGAACCCGGTGGTCAGGTAGCGGGCCGGGTCGGTCAGGCTCCAGCCGACGACGGTGCCGTGCTGGACGAGGAGTGCCACGTCGGGGGCGATGCCGATGCCCGCTTCCAGTGGCTCGTCGAGGACGTCGAGATCGCGCAGACAGGCCAGTACGGAATCCCCGGGGGCACGGCACAGTACCGTGCACATCTCCTGCCGGAAGTCGCGGACCTCGTCTGCACGGAGTCCGCCGGGGCGTGTCCTCGGCAGGTCCGGAAGCCGGGAGACGGTTTCGGCGTCCGCGGAGACGTACGGCATCTGGAACTCGGCCCCGACCAGATTCCGGCTGTCCGGATCGAACCGGAGGACGTCGGGACTGTCCCACAGCCAGTCCCGGCTGCCGAACGTGGCCACCAGAAACCGCTCGCGTTCCTTCACGTCCGCGTGGTGAGAGAGGTCCACGGAGTTGCCCGTGAAGCGGGGCGTGAGGAGCAGCGGATCGTCCGTCACCGACGCGGCCCAGTCGCCGTCGAAGGTCAGTTTCATGGTCATTACCGCCTCATCTGATCTGCACGCCCGGAGCCATGTAGCCGTCCTTGCCAGGAATCCTGCCCTCCACGATGTCCTCATGGGTCACGGGCGCACCGGGGTCCGTGGGTTTGCCGCCGAGCGCCTCCGCCCCTGAGTCGCCCTTGATGCCCGATGGTCCGTACGCCGTGATGGCCTGGCCCTGGCTGCTGCCGGGCCCATGGAGCACGACGACGTCGTCGCCCTGCCGGAAAATGAGCTTCCCGGCCGTGCCCGTCGACTGGTACACCGCGTCCGGTTGTTTGAGGATCTCCAGCACTCGCTCGTCGGTGAAGGCGTGCATCTCGTCCCCGTGGTACTTGGCGTGCTTCTTGAACTCGCCGTTCTGCGCCCTGTCGATGACATCGTCCACGACCTTGTCGAGCCGCTTCCGGGTCTTCTCCTCCTTCGTGTACTTGGGCATGAGCCCCAGCGGGTCGCACGTCGTGTACGGGTTGTCCACGTAGCCGACGGGGTTGGGCGAGGGGGCCAGCCCGAGCGGATCCGGGGAGGTGTAGCGGCCGGTCTCGGGATCGTAGTGGCGGAAGCAGTTGTAGTGGAGGCCGGTCTCGGGGTCGTAGTACTGGCCGGGGAAGCGCAGCGGGGTGTAGGCGCCGCTGTCGCGGGCCCAGGCGGTGGTGCCCCACAGGGTGCTGCGGGTGCGCCAGGCGATGTCGCCGGACTCATCGATCAATTCGGTGGGGGTGCCGACCAGGTCGGTGGCGATGGCGAAGAACCGGCGGTCGATCTCCTCCTGGCGGTCGTCGACCGTCAGGAGACGCTCGGTCTGGGTCAGCGGGACGACGTCCCGGTGGTCCCAGGTGAGGGCGACCGAGTGGGGTGCGTCCGGCTGGTGGCTGGTTTGTTCGCACAGGGTGAGGCCGTCCCAGGTGAAACGGATCTCCTCGACCACGCTCTCGCCATCGGCCGCCAAGCGCTGCTTGGCGGTGCGCCGGCCCAGCGGGTCGTAGCGATACCGCCACCGGGTCCCGTCCGGGGTGGTGACGGAGGTGAGGCGGTTCTCCGTGTCCCACTCGTAGCGCCAGGTGTCGGGCTTGCGGGAGAGGCGGGTCCTCTGGCGCAGGGTGATGCGGCCGAGAGTGTCGTACTCGAAGCGGACGCCTCCGGCGTGGGTGATTCTGGTGCCGTCGTAGGCGCGTGGCCCGACGGCCTCGTGGCCCGGGTGCCGGTCCGGCCAGGACGCCGAGGTCTGGTTGCCCGTTTGGTCGTACGCGTACCGCTCCGTCCATCCGGGGGCATGGACAGCAGTGACCCGGCCCATTGGGTCCAGCTCGAAGGTGCGGGTGCCCGATAGCCGGTCCGCGACGGAGAGCAGACGCCCGTCGGCCCGGTAGGCGTAGGAACGGCTGTTGACGGCCCGGACTCCGGCGGTGACGTGCTGTTCGGCGAGCCGTCCGGCCTCGTTCCAGACCGACGTCATGGTGATCGCGTTCCCGAAGACGCGGGTCAGCTCACGGCCGGCGGCGTCGTGGGTGAAGTCGATCTGCCGGTCACCCGTGGTCAGCCGCGCGGGAGATCCGTCGGAGTCGTACGCGTAGGTGGTGACATGGCCGGTGGGGGTCGTCCGGCGGACGCGTCGTCCCAGTTCGTCGTACGAGTAGACGAGCGGGCGGCCGTCCACCAGCTCCGTCTTGACCTGGCCGCGGCGGTCGTACTGGTAGCGGAGCTGGCTCTCCGGTCCGACCGCTTCCAGGAGGCGGCCCGCCGAGTCGTACGCGTAGGTCGTCACCCGGCCGTCGACGTTCTTCCGGAGCACCTGGCCGAGCTGGTCGCGCTCGAACGAGATGGTCCCGCCGAGCGCGTCGACCCGCTCGATGAGCCGGCCAGCGGCGTCCAGACGGTAGGTCAAGGTGCGCCCGTCGAAGTCGGTCTCGGACACGATGTTGCCTACCGCGTCGTACTCGTAGGTCCAGGTCAGACCCCGCGGATCGGTGACCCGGGTGAGGCGCAGGTCGTTGTCGTGCTCGAACTCGTAGCGGCCGCCGTCGGGCCGGACGGTGGCGAGCGGGAGGTCGAAGTGGGTGTACTCGTAGCGTGAGGCGCCGCCGGAGGCATCGATGTAGGTCAGACAGTTGCCCTCGCCGTCGTAGCTCCATGACTCGGTGCTGTCGTCCGGGCCAGTGCGGCGGGCGAGCTGCCCGTCCGCATTCCATTCCAATCGGGTGACACCGCCCGTCGGGTCGGTGATACGAACCGGACGGCCGAGCCCGTCCCGCTCGGTGCGGGTGATGGCGCCGGACGGGTCGCTCACCTCCACGATCAGTCCCGCCGCGTCGCACACCACCGATGCCGTGTCCCCGAGGGCGTCCGTGACCCGGGTGAGGCGGCCGGCGTCGTCGTAGACGGAACGGGTCGTCTTACCGATCGGGTCGATGACCGCGATGCGGTTGCCGCGCTCGTCGTACGCGTAGGTCGTGCGGGCGCCGTCCGGCCCCACGACTTCCGTCGGCAGCCCGAGTGGGTTGCGCACGATGCGCAGTTCGGTGCCGTCCGGACGGACCACGGAGACCAGCCGGTCGTCCTCGTCGTAGGAGTGGGTGGTGGTGTGGCCGAGGGGGTCGGTGTGGGTGAGGAGGTTGCCGCTCGGGTCGTAGGTGTAGCGGGTGGTGTGGCCGAGGGGGTCGGTGGTGGCGATGACCCGGCAGCGGTGGTCGATGAGGTGGCGGGTGGTGTGGCCGTCGGCGGTGGTGAGGGTGGTGGTGCGGTGGCCGGTGTCGGGGTCGGGGTCGGTGTAGGTGAGGGTGATCTGGACGTGGCCGGCTTCGCCGCCTTCGGCGACGACGCGGTCGCGGTCGTCGTAGGTGTAGTCGTAGCGGCTGTGGTTGGAGTCGATCCAGGCGGTGACGCGGCGGCGGTCGTCGTAGACGAAGGTGGTGGTGGCGCCGGAGGGTTTGGTGACGGTGGTGAGGTTGCCGCCTTGGTAGCCGTAGGACATCAGCGGCAGGTCCGTGCCCGCCTCGCCGGCGCCGGTCAGGGACAGGGCGGTGATGTGGCCGTCGGTGCAGGTCAGCTTCAGCTGGTGGCCGGCGGAGTGGACCAGGGCCAGGGGCAGGCCGTCGTCGGTGCGGTCGACGGTGATGGTGTGGCCGTTGCGTTCGGTGAGGGATGCCAGCCAGGCGGTGCCGTCGCCGCCGGGTTCGGTGCCGGGCGGGGCGGTGAAGTGGCGTATCAGGCCGGTGTCGGGGTCGGTGAGGGTGTAGTCGCCGTCGGTGTCGCGGGCCAGCAGGGTGCGGGCGGTGCCGGACTCGGGGCGGGTGGGGGCGCCGGGGACGGGGTGCGGGTAGGGGATGAGCAGGCCGTCGGCGGTGACGTGGACGACGCCGACCGGGTCGATCTCCAGGCGCTCGTCGACGGTGCAGGTCCAGGACGGGCCCAGGAAGCGGCCGGCGGTCAGGCCGGACTCGGTGCGGCGGGTGAAGACCAGCGGCAGGATGCCGGGGATCGCCACATCCGTCTGGGGCAGGAACATCCGGCCGGAGGCGAGGTCGACGGGGTCGGTGCCGTCGGTGGTGCGGGCGGTGTCGGGCCGGTTGTGGGCGCCGTCGGGGGCGTCGTCGAGCAGCTTGCGCGCGCGGGCGGCGTCGGCGGCGTCGGCGGCGATCCGCACGCCCTTGACCGCGGCGCCGCCGCCGGCGGTGGCCGCGGTCAGCGCCAGGTCGGGGATCAGCCGGCCAAATCCCTCGGCCGGGTCCTTCATGAAGTCGCTGACCATCTGCTTGCCGGTGCCGACCGGGTCGTTGACGGCGACCACCAGCCCGGCGGCCAGGCTGTTGAGGCTGGTGGCGTACTCGGCGGGGTGGGTGATGTTGTAGGGGTCCAGCGGGTTGATGCCGCGCACGAAGTTGACCAGCCCGGCGGTGCCCTTGATGATCCCGCCGCCGACGTGGTCGCCCATGATCTGCAGCTCCCGCAGCCCGTCGCCCGCCTGCTGCGCGTACGAGGGTTTTTGCGGGGCCTTGTCGCGGGCGGCGCGCACCGCGGCGCGGGCACTCTCGGCGGCCGTGTTGCGCTGCTTGCGGGCCTCGGCCAGGATCTCCTGCGCCTGCTGCATCAGCTTCTTGCCCGGGTCCTGGAACGTGGCGGCCGGGCGCGGCGGCAGCGTGGCGGGGTCGCGCCGGTCGGCGGGCTGGGCGTTGTAGCGGTCGACCGCCTTGTTGTAGTCGTCGACCTTCTTGCGGTGCGCGTCGGCGGCCTCCTCCGAGGCCTTCACGCCCTCCTTCCACCTGTCGATCGCCGTCTGGGCCTGCCCCTGCGCCCAGGTCACGGTGGAGGCGAACGCCTCCAGCGCGGCGGCCGCCTTCTCGCACGCGTCCGCCCCCGTGAACCACTTCGGCGGCTGGGTGCCCACCGCCTTGCGCAGCGCCTCGGCCGCCTCGCCCTTGAGCTGCGAGGAGTCCAGCCCCTTCAGACCGCTGCCGGCGTCGTCGAACGCCTTCTGGAAGGCGCGCAGCTTCTGGGCGGTGGAGCGCAGCTTGTCCGCACTGCCGTAGATGAGCTTGGTCTTGTCCTCGGTCTGCCCGAGGTCCATCTCGTCGACCTCGGCGCCCATCCGGTTGGCGACCGAACGCGACTGCTCGCGCACCCAGTCCGCACCGGACTCCCAGCCGACATCGTCGAGCCGGTCCGCGGTCCACTTCCCGGCGTCCTCGACCCGGTTGCCGACCCACTCGACACCGTCCTCGACCGCCTTCTCCACCGAGTCCGGTGTGATGTCACTGATGAAGTCACCGATACCCACGCTCAGTTACCCCCGCCGCCGTCCTGCCCGCCCTGCTGCTGCGCCTGCCGGGCGCGTTCCTGCGGCGACGGACCGAAGGCGTCGTCCAGCGCCTGGTTCCACTGGTCGTCGGAGATGCCCAGCGCGTCATTGAGCACCTGCGACTGCCGGCCGCCCTGCCCCTCGGTCAAAACGGTGCGGCCGGTGTCCTTCCAGGTCTGCTCCATCTCCTGCCCGGCCCGCTCCCACGACTGCGAACTCCAGTCCGGGTCCAGGTAGTCAGGGGTGACCACCTCACCCCAGTCCTGCTGGGTGATCTCCTCCTCCGAGGCGTGCGGATTGCCGCCCATCAGCGAGTTGGCGCCCACCTTCAGCGCGCCCTCCACGTACTGGTCGTGCTCCCACTGGGTGCCCGCCGCCAGCCCCAGCCGGTCGGCGATCTCGCTGGCGTCGCTGACCAGCGCCCGCACGCCCCACTCCCAGCGCTCGCAGAAATCCTCGAAGTCGACCGACAGACCGTGGTGACCTGCCTCCATCCCCGTCATCGACAGCTCGGAAAAACCCTTGCCCATCACCGACCCCGTGGCGCCGCCCAGCTCACCGAGCTGGTCGATGACCGCGCCCACCCCCTGGATGAACTTCGCCACCGACGCCTTGTCGAAGCTGAGCTCCCCTGCCTCACCGCCCACGGCCGTCCCCCTCCTCGTGCACGTCGCGGTCGACGGCCACACCGTCCGCAACGATCCCCGTCACCGGCGGGAAGAACATCGCCCCCTCCTCGCTGGCGATGTCGACGGCCAGACCAGCGGGCTCACCCAGGGACGGCACGATCTCGTCCACGATCCGCGCACCCAGCAGCGCCGCGTACTCCATGGACCGACCACCGGGCGCGTGGCGCAGGGCGAACCGGGCCAATGCCGCCTCGTCGGTGAAAGCGCAGACCCACCGCACCCCACCCGAACGCGCCGACCACAAACCCCCACCGGCCACCGGCACCAACAGCACCGAACGCCGCATCTCACCCACCAGAGCCCGAGGATCACCAACCCCCGCCCTCCGCTCGGCAATCCGCCCGGCCAACGCCGTCCCGGCCCGCTCCACGGCCTCCCCCTCGTCCTCGATCACTGATGCCACCACCGGCACCGTAGAACAGACGCACGCCGAAGCACCGCTGGTTCTCATGAGGTTTCACAACGGAGCCCATCCCTCGCGCGTCCGTCGTCTGGCGCTGCCGCGACACGGACCCCGGCGAGTCGTCCCGGTGCTCCGAGCCGCGGTACGGAGAGCCGGGCCGGGCCGGAATCGTGGGCGAGTGCGAGGTCGGCGCCTCCCTGGAGACGAGGTCCGTGCACCGCTCGTCCGTGGCGGACCGCATACGGCAGAGGGCCCCTCCTCCGGACAGGGAGGGGCCTCTGATCATGGCCGTTTCCGCATACGCCGACGGCTACGCGGGATCCAGCACGGGCCGCGCGGGGAGCCCGCCGTTCTTCTCGCAGCGCAGTTCCTTGGCCATGGCCAGCGAGAAGGAGTGGGCCACGGTCGCGTAGGCGTCCTTCAAGGCCTCGATGTCGCCCTCGGGTTCCTTCGGCATACCCCCGCGCCGCACGTCGATGTCGATGTGGGTATCTTCCGACGAGTTGCCCAACTTGTCGCTTTTACACGCGAACTGGACGTACGCCTTGTCCGCCGCCGCCAGGGCCTCCTCCCCCATTTTCAGCACGGTGAACTCCGGGGCCACCGGGCCGTCCGTCGGGGCGCCGTCGGCCAGCCTCCAGGTGATTCTGAGCTCGAAATCCGGCGTGCCGATGGGCGTGTAAACACGGCAGACGTCCCCGCGATACACCTTGGGGTTCCCGAACGCCTCGACCAGGTCCGTCGCGGCCTGCGCGACGGTGTACTCCTCCGCCGACGCCTCGAACCGCGACGACCCCGTGATCACCTTCAGCGCCCGAGACGCGTCGGCGGACACGGCCCTGCCACCGCAGAGTTGTGTCCCCGAAACGACCTTGTAGTCCTTCGGAGTTTTCGGAGTTCCGTCCACGTCTCCGTCCCCTCCACAACCCGTGGCCCCGAGGAACAACGAGCCGGCCACGGCTGCGGCGAGGAGTCCCCCGCGTACCGACCTACGACTGATCACTGTCCGCATCCTTACCTGTCCTCGGCCGTCCAGCGGCCTCAGCCGGTCTCCGGGTCGTTGCCCTGCTGGTTCTCCCGGTCGTTGCCGACCCCGTAACCGATCAGCATCGATTCGTGCAGGTCCTGCGCGAACACGTCTTTGCCGGCGTCTATGCCGTTATGCCGCAGGAACTCCTCCATCGGGGCTTCGGCCATGCTCTCACCGGCGGAGTAGATCTTTTCCTTCTCCTTGTTGGTGAGCTCCTCCGTCTTCTCCTTGTGCTCGTCCACCGAGTTGTCGGAGATGCTGCCGACCACCTGGCTGATGACCTGTTCGGCAGCACCACTGGCGGTATCGGTCGCCAGCGGGACGAGCACCGCGGCCGTACCCACGGCCGCGGTCGCGGGCAGGAAGGCGACGCCCGCCGCGACGCCCACCGTGGCCCCGAACTCGATCCAGCCCGCCCGCTTGGCCACCGCCTTCTCGTAGTCCTCGTGGGTCTTGAGGTTCGTCGCCTCCACCTGGTCGGCCCGGGACTGGTCGAGCATGCCCTGCACCTCGGCGCCCACGCGCACGGTCGCCCTGGCCCTGGCCTCGACCTCCTCGGTGATCTTTCCGTCCGGGCCCACTGCCCCTTCCAGCACGCTGCGGGTGTAGACCTGCTCCGCGGTCGAGACCGTCGCGTAGGCGTCCGGGTGCTGGCCGAGGGTGCTGAGGAAGCCCCGGACGACGCTGCGCCCGTTCCCGTCCGCGGTGTCCGCGAAGTCGATGTGCCCCTCCGGGTTCTTGCCCGGCGCGAACACGCTGCCCGGATCGTTCTTGGCCAACGCCCAGTTGATGTCGTCGATGTAGCCGGCGCCCATGACGCCCAGGCTGTCGGCCAGCGCCTCGTGGTGCTCCTTGAGCAGACCTGGGTCCGCACCGTATTTCTCCATGACCTTCTGCATGACCGCGGCGTTGTCCGCGTCCCGCACCACGCCGGCGTCCGGGTGCCCCGCCGGGTAGCCGAGGGTCGCTGCCTCCAGGGCGTGGCCGAGGGCGTCGGGCATGTGGCCGAGCGACGCCTCGAGCTCCTTCGGATCGAGCGAGTTGACGTCGGGGAAGGACTCCCACTTCTCGTTGGTGAAGAAGTCGAGGTAGTTGTCGATCGCCTCGCCGTCCTTGTTCTTTCCGAGGGCGGCCGTGGCACCGTGGTTGACCGTGCCGTCCTCGTTGTACGCGGTCGGGGGGTCGGCGAAGAACTTCTTCGCCGCTTCCGGACTGTTGCCGAGCGCTTCCAGCATGGCGATGGCCGGGTCGTAGCCGGCCCCGTTCACGCCGGAGGGGTTGTACGGGTTCTTGAACGGACTGTTCACCACCTTGTTCTCGGCGAACATGTCCGGGTTCTTCCGTGCAGCTGCGCCACGTGTTCGGCGATCGGGTTGAGGAACTTCGCGTCGTAGTTCCCGTACCGCATGATCCCGCCGAGCAGCTGGTATCCGAACGGCCCGCCGTAGTCGTGCTTGGCCAGCGGAATACGCTCCGTACCCAACTTGCGGAGCTCCGGACCCCACTTGTCGGTGAATTCCTTGTCGTGGGAGGCGGTGGCCAGGTTGAGGCCGAGGTTCTTCTGGAGCTCCTGGACGTCCTTGAGGCGCTCCGCGTCGACCTTGCCGTACTCGTACGTGTCCGTGGAGAGCTGGCCGAAGAACGCGAGCGACTTCTCGGGGCCGAGCTTCTCGTAGAAGCCCTTGGAGAACTCCACCGACGAACTGTTGTCCTTCAGCAGCTCGTTGAGCTGCTGAAGTTCGGCGTGTGTGATGTCCCGGCCCTTGGCCGCCAGAGCGACGGCGCGGGCGACCTCCTCCTGGTCCAGCTTCGTGTACGTCGGAGCGCTGAAGTCCTTGCGGTCGGTGACGTTGGCCTCGAGGGTGTTCTTGAGGGCGAGGTCGGTGTCGTTGCAGTTGTCGACGATGAGGTCGATCCTCTTCTGCCACGACTCGATGTTCCGCCTCTCCTCCTGCAGGAGCCGGCTGTAGTCGGGGTCGTGCCGCGCCATGGGGATCTCGGACAACGGGTTCCGCGCCGTGACCTTGCCGGTGCCGTCCACGCGGATACCGGCCGCGGGCCCCTCGTGGTCCCGGATGTTGACCAGGTCGTCCTTGGCCTTCTTGATGGCCGCGTAACCCTCTTCCAGGATCAGCTTCACGCCCTTGGCCTCGGCCGCGGCGTCCGCGAACTCCTTGGCCGTCTTACCGATGAACTCCTTGGTGACCCCTGCGTTGACGCCCTCCCAGGCCGCTCTGTCCGCCTTCGCCTTCATCCCGCCGGCGGCGTCGGTGGCGAGCTTGTCCAGCTTCCCCGCCATCTCCGACCAGTCGTCGGCGGCGGCCTTCAGCTTCGCCACCGGGGCGTCGATTATGTCCTCGTACTTCAGCATGTTGCGCGCTCCCCCGAGCCCTATTTCATGTATTCCGTGAGCACGGATATCCGCATCAGATCCCCCTCGATCTTCGCCTCGTCCTTGGCGTGCTGGGCCTTGCTGTAATCGAGGTGATTCGAAATCTGCGCGCAGGCGTCCAGCAGTGTCTTCAGGTGGGTCCGCCAGAAGTCGTGCACCTTCAGCACGGCCGAACCGCTCACGAAGTTCCCGTTGGTCAGCGCCGTCGCCGCGTCGAACGTGGAGGAACGGGCGATGTCGCCATCCTTCGCCAGCCGGCCCAGCAGCTCGTACGCGTCATTGCCGATGGCGCCGAGGTCGTCCCGATTGACCACCAGGTCGCTCCCGCCACCACCTCCGCCGCCGTCGGCCGGAACGCTGTTGATCTGCATGGCAGTCCGCTTCGCCGCCGCCGCGCGCAGTTCGGCCCATTCTTGCTCGAACGTCATCAATTCCCCCAAGTCCATCCGGGCAGGCCACCCCACCGTACTCGCGCGGCCACCGACCTGATCACTTGTCTCTTGTACCATCACCTGCCTGCGGACGGACGGTAGTTGATTCCCCGAAGCCCGGACGACAACGATCGGATCCCGGCAGGATCATGTCCCGCGGCACCGGCCTCCCCGCCTGCCCGAAGCCGGCGGACGCTCCCCAGGAAACGACCACTCGCGATTCGTCGGCCCCCTCACGTGATCCGCCGGACGGCGCCCAGCCCGGTGGGATCGTCGTCTTCGACAGCGGCCGCTCGCCGGAACCCTCTTGCGGTTGTGGACATGAAGGTTCTTGACCCGATCCGCGACCGGTTCCTCGCGCTCCTGCCGGTGCACAAGACCGCAGAGGGCACCGACGGTCTCGGCGACGTCGGTGTCGGGCCGGCGCGGTGGACCCGGTGGAAACCGACGTGGTCGGCGCCGGGCCACACGTCCTCGCGGCGGTCCTTCGTGGCCTTGCCGGCGATCTCCTCCGAGACGCCGGCGGAGTACACGGGCCGCGGCGACGGCACCGGAGGCGAGAGGAACCCCGGCCGCGCACGACCGGGGTTCCCCGAGGCGGTGAGTGCCGGTCGGCCGGTGGAATCGCCCACGCCGTGAACCGCTCGCCCACCCGCCTGCGGACCGCACCACATCACGGTCCCCGTGCATCGGGAAGGTCAGCGCTGCAGGGTGAGGACACCCGGCCGCCACGGCAGCCGGTTGTAGTCGCCGCCCGCGGTGGGGGACTTGCCCTGGTAGAGGAACTGCAGGTTGCAGGGGTCGATGGTCATGGTCTGGTCGGGGTTGTTGCGGACCAGGTCACCGTGGCTGATGTCGTTGGTCCAGGTGGCACCGCTGTTGGCCTTGCCCGCGAAGGGGTTGCTCTCGGTGGCGGCCTGCGGGGTCCACGAGCCGCTCAGGCTGGAGGCCGTGAAGGAGCGGAAGTAGCGCCCGTTCGCGCCCATCGCCTCGACGATCATGAGGTACTGGTTCTGGTCCTTGACCTTGTAGACCTGTACGCCCTCGAAGAGGTTGGCCTTCGTGTCACTCATGATCGTCGTGTACGACGAGCCGAAGTTGCCCGGGAAGTTCCCGATCGGCATGCTCGCTCGGTAGATCTTGCCGTTGTCACCGGCGAAGAACAGGTACATGTTCTGGCCGTCGGCGATCAGGGTCTGGTCGATCGGGCCGGTGTCGGAGCCGGAGATGCTCCCGGTGAACAGCGGCTGCGGAGCGGACCAGCCGTTGGGGTTGGTGGGGTCGCTCGACGTGCGGTAGATGAAGGGCCACGCACCCCACTGGTACGCCAGCACCCATATGTTCTTGGGCGCGAAGTAGAACAGCGTGGGCGCCACCGCGGCCTGGCTCATGCCGGTCTGGCCGGCCGACGCCATGTCCGACCAGTTCGTGAAGGGGCTGAACATCATCGAGCCGTACGACGATCCCGAGAAGTTGGACGCGTAGACCAGGTGCTTGCCGTTGTGCGTCACGGTGGTGAAGTCCTTCACCGAGGCCCACCCGTTGGCCGGCTGCGCCAGTACACCCGTTGACGTCCACCGGTACGTCGACGGGAGGGAACACGTGCCGTCCGGCGGGGTCGGAGTCCCGGACAGGCCGGTCCACTTCTGGTTGCTGCCGCCGTTGCACGTCCCGATCTGCACCGCTGTGCCGTTGGCCGTACCGGCGCCCGCGGCCTCCAGGCACAGACCGGACTCCACGCCGACGACCGTGCCGTCGGAGTTGACCCGCCACTGCTGGTTCGCACCGCCGGAACAGGTCCAGATCTGCACCCGGGTACCGGCCGTGGTGGCGTGGCCCGGAACATCCAGGCACTTGTCGCCGTACACGGTGAGCTGGTTGCTGTCGGTCAGCGTCCACTGCTGGTTGGTCCCGCCCCAGCAGTCATAAATCTGCAGGTACGTGCCGTTGGTCTGGCTGGCGCCCGGCTCATCGAGACACCGGCCGGAACCGACACCGCGCAAGGAGCCGCTGGAAGCCGCCTGAGCCGGGGCGGCGACGAGCATCGCCGCCAGCGCGGCCAGGGCCGCGATCACGGCGGCGAGCACCACAGACGGATGCCTGCGGCTGGAACTTCCTCTGTGCATGGGGACTCCCTCAACCTTGAGTAGGTGGTTCCGGTCGGCCTCGTCGGAGGCTGTCCGGACTGTTGGTGTGGTGCGGTGTGCAGCGGTCCGTGAGCACCACGGCGGCCCGCTTGTGACGTCCCGGTCCTTCGCGGCCTTCTCCCGGGCGTCGTCAGGACTGTCGCGGCCGGCGCATCACCTGACGCGGACCGAACGGCCGAGCGCCCGGCCGGCGTGGCCGAAGAGGACGGCAAGGAAAGGATTGGCAAGGTCATGACATACACATGCAGTACGGCTCCTTGCGGCTCCGGCTTCGGACGGTGTGACCCGGAGTTGCCCTGCTGTGCGAGGGAGCGACTCGATGTGTTCGTGATGTCGAACAAGGGTCGGAGTGTCGAGCAACCTGAATGATAGGGAACCGGCGAACGGCGTCAACACCTCTCGCACGTATCGCCATCAACAGCGAAATATTTCGTAGCCCCTATGCGCGAAACAGCGCACGTCACACCGCCAGATGGCCGGGCCGTACGACACTTGACGCCGGAACGGAGCGATGCGCGGACGGTGCCGGCACCTGGTCGATCCTGTCTCCAGGGTCTGTGGCACACCCAACTTTCCGAATGCCTCCGGAAATTTCGACCCTTTCTTCATGTGATCGTGAAGGGGGTCCCGGGTGGCCTCGGCATGATCGTGCACCGCTGCCTCGCCCGCGGCTACGAGACCCGCCCGGCCGGCACGGCATCATGGATCCGCCGGCCGACGGCCGAGGTGACGATCCGCCGGCTCACCGGCCGCACCGCGCAGACCTGGCCGGGTCCACCGTCCTCCAGGGCCAGGGCGCCGACGTGCGGGGCGAGGCATTCGCGAGGAGGCCCCATCGGCACCGCCGTCCTCTGCGCCCCGCAGGTCTCGGCGGACGGTGACCTGGCCGACTGGATGATCCCCGGCAAGACGGTCAAGGGGACGGGCGGCGCCATGCACCTGGTCCACGGGGCGCGCGAGGTGATCGTGATGACGGAACACGTGACGAAGGACGGCTCCCGCAAAATCCTGGAGCAATGCACTCCGCCCCTCACGGGCGGACGCGTCGTGCACCGCATCATCACGGACCTCGCGGTCATCGACGTCACTCCCGATGGTCTGCTCCTGCTCGATGAGCATCTCCAGGAAGCCAGGTCGGGGGCCGACCCGGCCGCCAGGGCCGCCTGCAGCCGGACCGACGAGCCCTCGGCGCTCAGGACGCCGGTCACACGGGCCTTCCCGTCCGCCTGACGCCATCCGCGCCCCTTAGAAGGTGCCGGGAGGCGACCGGCCCGGTCAGGGCTGCCGCCTCCCGTGGGGATTCAGCGGACGCGCTTCATCACGCTCCGACCGCCGGTCCCGACGGCTGACGGCGGACCGACCCGACCGGTCCGTCGGCCGGGGACGAAGTGGAGTCCGGCTGTGGAGTCGGAGCCGTCGTCCACAGGTCGGGGACTCCGTCGCTGTGGGAGTCTCCTGTCGCGGTCATCAGCGGGCGGGCGGCAGCTGTCCGGCCGGTGGCGTACGCGGTGCGGTTGGCCGTGGTTCCCGCGGGAGGCCGGTTCGGTGCCGGCGGTGTCGGGAGTGCCGTCTCCGTCAGCGTCACCACTGCTGCGGCCGTGGTGCATCCAGAGTTCCCGTGGAGGTGTCCCGGGCGATGGGGTCGGTGAATCCGTCACCGTCGATGTCCCCGGACGGGGCGGTCTGCATCCGGGACCGGCCGCCGGTGCCGATGAGGCACCCGTACTGGAGCGTGTGGCCGGACCATCCGGGCAGGGACCCGAACCGGTCCGGGATCGGTGGAGGCTCTGATGTGCCCCGGTTCTGGTGTCGAGCGTCGTGGTTGGTCCCGTGCTCGCGGGGCGGGATGTCGCCGATCGCCGTGTGGGAGTGCTGGTTGTCGAACCGGTCGGCCCTCCCCCAGCCTTCGGCCGGGGGTGCCCCCACCGCGGTGGCGAGTTCGCCACGGCTGCGGGACCCGCCACGAGGACGGAGCCCGCAGCCGGTTGTCCGCCGGACAGGGGTCAGCCGCTGACCGTGATGTTCGAGCTCCCGCTGCTCTGGTAACCCTCGGTGGCCATGATCATGTAGTACCTGAACTGGCCCAGGTTCATGCCCGCGCGCGCCCAGGCGTCGAAGTGGTTGCCGGTGGTGATGGTGCCGGAGCCGCTGGTCACCTTCGACTGCCGGACGCTCCAGTACTGGTCGAAGGTGCGGGTGCCCTCGACGGAGGGGGCGTTGTACCGCGTCGTCTTGTAGATGTCGTACGTGCCGCCGTCGCTGTAGACGGTGCCCCTGTGCTCGCCGGTGGGCCGGTAGCTGCCCCAGTTGTCGACGATGTAGTACTCCACCAGCGGGTTCGACGTCCAGCCGTAGAGGCAGCCGTAGCCGTTGCCCGACGGGTTGAAGTAGCCGGTGTAGCGGACCGTCCTGCGCCCGCCGGTGTTCCAGCCCTTGCCGGCAACGAAGTTGCCGCAGTTGGTCCACCGGGTGCTGTAGCTGCCGCCGCCGTTGAGCGTCATGGAGACGGAGCCGCCGCCGTCGGTCCAGAACGAGTAGTACATGCCGTCGTAGCCGGTCTGGTTGGTGGTGATGGTGGTGGCGGCGTGGGCGGTGCCGGGCAGCAGCAGTCCGGACGCGGTGGCGAGCGCGACGGTGCCGGCGCCGCCGAGGAAGCCTCGTCGGCTCAAGCCGCTGAAGGGAGCGGGGTTCTGCTGGATCTGGTCCTGCTGCGTGCCGTCCTGCTGCATGTGTCCTCCCGATGAAGGCTGATGGGGGGCGGGCGGCTTCTGCTGCCCGTGGCCTTGCATGGAACGCGGCGGGGGCCGCCCGTCGTCGTGCCGCAACGACCGACCGCCATACCCGGTCACATGACGCGAGGGGAACGACGGTCTCCTGTCGTTCGGTGGCCACAGTTTTCGTAGACCGCCATGCTCCTGTCAACACTTTCGACAGTCTTTCGGAAACATTCCTTTAACCAGAGGAGACCTTGGCGAACGCGTCTTCGCTGGTCAAACCGCCTCTCAAGCGAATCGTCACGAGAGATGGAAGGAGATAAGGGAGGGATACAACGCAAGCATGTGCGCAATCTTCGAAACTTTCGGGCGAACGGGGACGCGACTGCGGCGGCCCTCGCTGGGAACGACTGCGCGCGAACGGCCTGGCCCGGGCCACCGCGTACGACGCGGCGAGATCCGCGACCGTCGCCTACGTCGAGGTGCGGTGCCGCGCGCGGACCCTCGAATCCGTCAGCCTCGCCCTGACGGACGCCTGGGCTCCCTCGACCGCGGGGCGGCGGCCGGGATGAGCGAGCACACCACCCGTCGCCGGCTTCAGCGGATGGCCCGGGACGGTGTCGTCACCGTCCGCTGCGACCTGGCCCACCCCCTCGCGGGGCTCTCGGCGTGTGTTCCACCGCACGGTGCTCCCCCGCACGGCGGTCCCCCGCACTCCTCTCGCGGCACGGGCGACGCACCGGCCCGGAAGGAGGAGGTCCGCCTCGCCGTGTCCGTCAGCGGCTCCGACAGCCTGCTCGTGAGGGTCCGGCTCGACCTCAAATCCCAAGCCACATAAGAAGAATCAGGGCGCACCCCGCTCAGACCCTCTTGTCAGGGCCGAGGCGGTCGCGTACGCCGCAGTCGGTGACGAGGAGCGCTACGGCCCGCCGACGGCCACCTGCTCTCCGTCACCGACCAACTGTCGGGCACCCGCACCTTCGACCTCGACCCGGCCGGCTACGACACCACCGCACCCTACGCCGGCACGTCCTGCTAGATCCAGAGAGGCAGCAAATGGACAGTTCCGGAAAGTTGGTGAGGGACCGGATCCCTGAAATCATCCGCGTTGAGGGACGCGAGCCGATCACGTACGCCGCCTCACCCGTCGAATACCGCAGAAGGCTCCGGGAAAAGTTGACCGAAGAGGTCGCCGAGTTTCTATCGGCGGACGACGCTGCAGCTCAGGGAGAGCTTGCTGACGTCTTGGAAGTCGTGCGCGCCCTCGCGACGAACCCCGGCATCGACCCGGCGGGGCTAGAAGAGTCGCGCCGGGCAAAGTATCGGGAGCGTGGCGGTTTCACGCGTCGGATCGTCTGGACGGGCAACCACCCATCTGCAGAATAGGCACCCCACCAAGCACGGCCGAATCAGAAGATGAAGTGATAGGCAACGCTGACTCGGCGGTCGCGACCCGGGCCCCGTGGAGCGCAGCGACCCAAAGACGGCACGGAGCGCCGGCACGGCAACGGCCACCATCGTCGAACGGGCGCGCGGTCGGCTCTGCAGGACACCAATTCTCACGTCCGCGGCGACACCAGCGGAGGGACGGGCAGCAAGTGTTGATCTACCCGATCGAGGACACCTGACAGCCCATCAGAACGAGCGTCACGAGCGTCATTTCAGCGTCAAGACATCGCCCGTAACGCCCGCACCGCACATCATGCGTATGCACAAAACCGCAGGTCAGGAGCCCTTTGCGGCCGGTTCAAGGATCGCCACGCACTCAACGTGGTGGGTCATCGAAAAGCTATCGGATTGAGCAAGTCTCGGAAAGTCGCAGGTCAGAGGCCATTTCTCGGCTCGTTATCCAGTCGGCAGGAGCCCAGAGCGTCAAACGAGCGTCATGACGCACAGCACATCCCTCCTCTCCGGAACGGAACAGGTTGCCACGGCCAAGTGGCCCAGCAGGGCCCATTGGCTCGGCAGGCGCGCTTGTGGGCTTTCGGGCTGACCGGCTGGCGCACCCGATGAAGCCGGGCCCTCTGCAATCCATCGACAACGCTAGGGCCTCGGTCTAGTCACTGGAGTCCCGCTGACCTGCGCCGACCTGGATCGGTCGGCAAACGAAGTTGCCGGGTGTGCTTACGAGTTGGTGCAGTCCGCACGCTGCAACACCGCAGTATCTGCAGGTTGAAACGCTGCTTGGTGTGCGTCGGGCTGAAGGAGGAACTTCACGCCGTCCCGAAGATCACGTGTGTCACGCGCTGGGTCCCGGCGGAGCTAGCCGCCGGGGTCTCCGACCCGGAGATCATCGAAGCTGCCCAGAGTGACGGACGCATTTCCATTGCCTTGTGTCCGTCCCTCCACGCCAAGCTCTACCGTGCCGACGGCCGCTGTCTGGTCAGCTCCGCCAACCTGACCGGCAAAGCCACTGGACGCGTACCGAACGCCAACGTGGAACTGTCGTTGAAGGTGCCGATCGACCACCCCGAAGTACAGCGGCCCGGTCCAGTAGGTCGCCTCCGCACCCCAGGCGCGCAGCTAGGAGACCGAGCGGTCAGTGCTCGAACCCGTCCTCGCCGAGGCAGGCGGCTGGCTCGCCCAGGACCTCGCACGGCTCGAACGGGCACTGGTGGCGGGCGCCCACCCCCTGATCACGGTGCCCCTGCGAGCACGCGGCGTGACCCTCGGGGTCGTCAGCTTCTACCGCTCCGAGCAGCCCGCCCCGTTCGAGGACGACGACCTGTCCCTGGCCCAGGAACTGGTCGGCCGCGCGACGATCTGCATCGACAACGCCCGCCGCTACACCCGCGAACACGACACCGCCCTCGCCCTGCAGCGCAGCCTGCTGCCCCGAGGCCGCCCCGGCCAGAGCGCGGTCGAGGTCGCGTACCGCTACCTGTCCGCGCAGGCGGGGGTAGGCGGCGACTGATTCGACGTGATCCCGCTCTCCGGCGCCCGCGTCGCACTGGTCGTCGGGGACGTCGTCGGCCACGGTCTGCACGCCGCCGCGACCATGGGCCGGCTGTGCACCGCCGTCGACAACTTCTGCTCCTTGGACCTGCCCCCGGGCGACCTGATCGCACGTCTCGACCGGGGCGAGGGCTGGGCGGTGGAAAACACCCACCAGGACTCCAGCATCATCGGCGCGACCTGCCTGTACGCCGTCTACGACCCGGCGTCCCGGCACTGCACCCTCACCCGCGCCGGGCACCCCATGCCCGCGATCGTCGGCCCCGACGGTGACGTGGACTTCGTCGACCTGCCCTCGGGATCGCCGCCCGGCCTCGGCGGCATGCCCTTCGAGACGGCCGAGCTGGAACTGGCCGAGGGCAGCCAGCTGGTCCTCTACACCGACGGCCTCGTCGAGGACCGGCACCGGGACATCGACACCGGCCCGGACCAGCTCCGTACCGTCCTGGCCTGCGCCGGCCGGGCCGTGGAGGACACCTGCGAGGCGGTCCTCGACGCCCTGCTGCCCACCCGCCCGAGCGACGACGTAGTTCTCCTCGTTGCCCAGCTCACCGCACGCTGGGGACCCGCTACACCTCCGACTGCAAGATCATCTGGACCGAACAGCCACTGCTCTGACGACAGCCGCCCCACCTTGGCGTCCATGATCCAGCCGTGATCCACGGCCCCTGGCCCCGCCTCCGAGGCCCCGCCCGCACGTCGACTTCTCTCCCGCACGGAAGGCCCGGCGACCGTATGCAACGGGACCCCTTACGGCCTTGGTTTGCCTTCCCCGCCACGTAGTGACGACAGGACCAGGCGCCCGTACCGGGTGGTGAGTACTGCCGCTGTGACGGCGATCGAGAGGGCGAGCGCGATGTACAGGTGTGCCACGGAATGGTCATCGAGGACCTCGTCACGAAGACCAGCGACCGCCCAGACGAACTGAAGCGCTCCGGGATGGGCGGAGGCTCTATGCGTTGACTCCAG
Source organism: Streptomyces sp. NPDC052701 (assembly GCF_040678355.1). NCBI lineage: Bacteria > Bacillati > Actinomycetota > Actinomycetes > Kitasatosporales > Streptomycetaceae > Streptomyces > Streptomyces sp. NPDC052701. The sequence goes on along the minus strand of NZ_JBFATO010000009.1, from coordinate 20,316 downwards.
CCGCCGGTTGGGGCTGGTGTTGAGCGTAGTGGTTGGTCTCGTGTTCGTGGGGCGGGATGTCCCCGATGGCGGTATGGAGGCGCTGGTTGTTGAACCAGTCGACCCATTCTGCAGTGCCGAGTTCGACGTCGGCCAAGCCGTACCAGGGCTTGCGGGCTTGATCAGATCCGTCTTGTAGAGGCCGATCTGAGACTCCATGAGCGCGTTGTCCAGGGCGTCGCCGACGGTGCCGATCGAGGCGTCGATGCCAGCCTCGATCAGGTGGGCGGTGAACGCGAAAGACGTGTATTGACTGCCCGCGTCCGAGTGATGAATGAGTCCAGGACCTGCAGGAATGCCAGCCCGGTCGCGGCGCCACAGGGCCATGTCGAGGGCGTCGAGGACGAGCTTGGCCCGCTTGCTGGTCGCGGCCGACCAGCCGACGATCGCTCGGGAGAACACGTCCACCACGAAGGCGACGTAGACGATGCCGGACCAGCTTGCGACATAGGTGAAGTCGGCGACCCACCGCTCGTTCGGACCCGAAGCAGTGAAGTCGCGTCTGAGCAGGTCAGAGGCTCGCTCATGGCCGTCATCGCGGATGGTGGTGCGGATCCTCTTCCCACGTCGGGCACCCTCAAGACCGAGGTCACGCATCAGCCGGGCGACCGTGCAGCGGGCCACAGGTACGCCTTCGCGGTGCAGCTGCCGCCAGACCTTCCGCACTCCGTAGACACCGAAATTGTCGGCGTGGACGCGGCTGATCTGCGACTTCAGCCGCGCGTCGCGGAGCGACCGTGCACTGGGGTGCGGTTCTTGGCAGCGTAGCAGGTGCTCGTCGCGATCTTCAGTCCGTCGCTGGTCAGGACCTTGCAGATCGGCTCGACTCCGAACACCTGCCGGTGGGCGTCGATGAACGCTACGAGCGCTTCGACGGCCGGTCGAGCTCGGCCGCGAAGAAAGCCGAGGCTGCCTTGAGGATCTCATTCGCCCGGCGCAGCTCGGCATTCTCGGCCCGCAGCCACTTGATCTCCGCGGCCTCCTCCGAAGTCACCCCGGTACGCTGGCCGGCGTCGACCTCGGCCTTGCGGACCCATGTCCGTACCGTCTCAGCGGAACCGATGCCCAGCTTCGCAGCGACCGCCTTCATCGCGGCCCACTCAGTTGGGTAATTGGAGCCGACCTCCGCGACCATGCGCACCGCACGCTCACGAAGCTCAGCAGGATAAGGGGACGGACGGGCCATGACTCGATCCTCTCAGGGAATCGAGCCTCCATCAGACCCGGAGCGCTTCACTTGGCGATAGCCGGTACTCAGGACCATCCCTGGTCCTGCAGGCTATCCTTCGTTTACACCGCTAGGCTGCGGACTCGTGCCCTGGTGAGTGCGACGTAGAGCGAGCGGTGAGCCTCATCGGCAGGGTCGAGCCCCTTTCGGAGCACGGCGGCGTCAGACTCTTCCAGTCTCACCCCGACCCTGTCCCACTCCCTACCCTTCGCCTGGTGGCACGTTAGGCCGGGAACAAGTCGCTCGTGCGCGTCCTCCAGCCGTAAGCGCAGGTTACCGAGCGCCTTGCGTGGTGTCCGCTTCTGGCTTTCCGACGGCTCGAAGTGCGTCTTCGCGACAACGCTCTCCGTCAAGGCGGTCCATACTTCGCCGACGTCGTCCTGGCTCGCCAGTCGCTGAAGAGCAGTCTCTAGGTCCGGACGCAGCCCCTCGAACGTTTCAGCCTCTTCGATGCCCAGCGTGGACCGAGCATCGCTGATAAATGCAGCTGGCAGGCCAAAGGAACTTTGGGTCAGCTCATTCAGGAGCAAGGTGCACACTGCCTCCTGGAACGGTCCTGATGGCTGCTTGACGGCCAGCGGGAGGACGTGAGGGCTCCCGTCCCACAGCGTCTTCCAGCGCCGTGCGAGGACGACTTGGACGTCTCGTGCCGCACCCGCGGGAAGGACCACCCGCTCCCTGCGGCGCAGTCGACGTGCCAGTGACGTCTGGTCGGTACTGTCCTGCCACCTGAACGACGTCTGGAGTTCGCGGCGCTCGAAGGCCAGTAGCTCGATGAGCCGGCGCACGCTCTGCGGACGGGCGCCACGAAAGGCGTAGAGGGCTTGCCAGGGGTCTCCCACCAGAGTGACGGCCAGTCCTGCTTCCGCCGCGATGCGAATGATCTCCACGTCCAGGTCGTTCGCGTCGTAGACCTCGTCGACGAGTAGCGACCTGATCGTCATGGCGAAGTAGGTCGTCACATGGGCGCGGATACGGTCGATGCGGAGGGCCGCGTTCAGGACCTCACGTACGTTCTCGTGCGTGCACCTTCCTTCGTGGACCGCAGTTGCGAAGTCCGCTGGCTTTATGTAGTTGTCCGGCGTCGGCTCAGCTAGGTAGGTGGTGCTGACCTGGGTGCCCATGAGGCGGAGAGCGGGCTTCGCGGTAGTGCGGATGGTGGGGAAGTGTGTTCGCCATGTGTCCAGTACCTCCAGTTTCTCGTGGCCACCTGGCCACTGGAGGACCTCAGACCGCAGGAGGTGGGTGAGCAGGTCGTTCAGGACGGTGTCGAGGGTGATGATGCGATGGGGCCACGCCAGGGCTGAAGGACCCCACTGTCGAAGCACGCGGCTACGTATCTCCTCAGTGGCCGAGCGTGTGAAGCTGACCGCCACGACCGCCCGGTGATCGGTCGTGCGCGCGAAGCGGTGCAGGCCAAAGCGCCGTTGGGAGACGGTCGTCTTCCCGGATCCGGGAATCGCCTCTACGTAGACGAGACGGTGAGGGCTTGCGGCGGTAAGGAGTTGCTCCGGCGTGAGACCGCGCATGCCAGGCCAGCGACTACCCATCGGAAACCGTCATTCGACGTGTGGCTGTCGGCCAGCCCCCAAAGGAGGGCTGCCAGTGCTGGAGTTCCTCCCATGGTGGTGCATCCGGATCCGGCGCGGCAGGGTCCGGCGGCTCAGGGGCCGGATCGTGCCCGGTTGCCTCCGCCCACTCCCGCTCTTCCTCCTGCCAATCGTCCGGCCAGTAGAACTCCACCGTGTCATTGACCTGTTGCTCATCCATATCCCTTTGGTCGTCCAGCACGAGCCAGTCCGGCTCATCAGTGAACTCACAGAGGTCGGTCTCATCGGCCGGCATGGGCGGGTACAGGAACTCGAAGAGCCGCCGCATGTGGTCGGGCACGGTCGGAAGGCGCGACGCCTGCTCGGGACCTGCTTCGTTGGCCTCTGCCAGGAGACCGGCGAAGGCAAGCGCGAAGTCCCCCTTCTTACTGGAACCCCGCCCTGCTGGGACGCCGGACTCCCCGTCCTTGCCCCTCCGAGCACTGCGGAACAGTTCGTGGACCGTCCGGGCCGTTACGAGCGGCTTGTGCAGGTCCACTTCGCGTAGGGCCGCCTCGATCAAGTCCTCGTTACCCTCGGTGATCGACGGCTCCAAGGTCGGATGGCTGACGAAGGCATCAACGACCGATGGATCGTGCTCAGAAAGCCAGGTCGGCTTCTTGCGCTCGTTGCTCTCGAACGGTAGGTCGCTGTCGACCAGGATCGCCAGCTTGGTACACAGTTCCTTACCCGGAGTCGCCAGGAGATGCGCCGGCCACTGCCCGACCTTCCACCCCATGTGGACAATGCTGAGCGCATCGATGAATGCCTGCTTGCGCGCGTCCTCTCCGGCCCAAGTCCTGCCGAACTCCCGAAGCACGGCGGCGTCGGTGACCCCCTCGACCAGGACGAGGCGGTCAGCGAAGAGGGCGGCGGACCGACTGGCGTCCAGATGGAGCCGTGTCTTCCGCAGTGTCACGTCGCGGTGCTTATCCGGCACAACATCGGCAACAGCACGACACACTCTCCCCTGCGCCGTCTGACGTACGACGACGACCTCCTCGGGGGAGCAGGACGTGATGACGTCCGTCGCATGGCTGGAGAGGATGACCTGCAGTTCCGGCCGCTTCTTGACGGTTCTGCGCAAGTACCGAACGAGAGCGTGCTGCAACTGCGGGTGAAGGTGCGCCTCAGGCTCCTCGATGACGACCGTCGCGTGGAAGGGCTTCGCACCGAAGAAGGAATCCTCCTCCGACTCGGCATCGGCCTGCGCCTGTTCAAGGTTCCTGGTCGCCTGCTCGATCTGCTGAACATCCGTGAGGGGCGGCTGGTCACGAGCATCCTGGGGAAGTTCAGTGGAGTCCGGTATCGCCGCCAGGATCACGGCGATGTGCAACAGGTTGACGTATCCCAACCCGGACACTTCAAGCGGCCGAGCGAATCTGCGTCCCTCCATGACAGCGAGCATGACTTCCAGCACGCGAGCCAAGTAGGTGTCGTCAATGACCTGCCCACGTATGTACGACCACTGGTGACTCACCCCAGCCGACAAGTCCGTGAGGTACCCGCCGATCCTCTTCTCGACGGCGTCGATGATGCTCTCCTTGGCCAGTTCCTCAAGCAGCTGGGAGGCCCGCGCCCGGAGTCCCACAAGGTTCCGGGTGCCGTTCAGACGCTGCTGTTCAGCACGGAGCAGCTCAACCAGGATCCGTGCCTCGCGGCGAGCCAGTTCGTCCAGAGGACTACGCAAGGCCGGCAGGTAGATCAGCTTGTACGGGTCCAGATCCAAGGACCTACCATGCGTCGTCTCAATCTTCGAGGTAACACTGCCGAGCCTGCGACCCAGCGTGACACCCCAGCTCTGAGCAACACTCCCAAGGCGCTGGTGGCTGACCTCATGCAACTGGCGTCCGAGACGGCCTTCCCCGTCGAGGCTATCGCCCAGCCGGTACTCCACCATGATGGTGCGGGTGGACCTCTCGGGTGCGAGCGTGGCGGATCCGTACCTCGGCAGGACCGGGAAGCGAGAACCGGGATGAGCAAGGTAGAGCGCATCCGTGAGCGTCGTCTTCCCGACCCCGTTGGCTCCGATCAGCACGCTGAAACGGCCCGGTAGATGGCAGACCATCTCACCGTCTACGCTCGCCCGAAACCCACTCACCACGATACGACTCAGGTGCATCATGCCCCCCATGGACAAGAAGTACGTGAAGTCATCATCACCCCCAGCACTGACAACACTGCTTCTCCTTTGATCGCTTGCGGCCTGGGGGTGCCTGGGTTCGATCGAACGCCGGACGACTCCTCGCCCTCTTCAAGACTCCGACGGGAGAACCCTTCCCGCGTCCGGGCAGGGCAGAGGCGGTCGCGTACGCCCCAATCGGTGACGAGGAGCGCAACGGCCTCCATGGTCGTCCAGGCCGAAAGCCAGCCGAGTTGGCAGGTGCGCGGTGGGTGTCGGTCACACCACTCTCGGGGCGCCATTTCCGCGCCGAGCGGACTCGCTGCTACGTCTCGCGACGGCAAACGCATCAACCCGCTGAATGAACTGATCCAAGGAAAGCGGAATGTGTGGAGCCAGCACCGCTTTCCAGACCTCTTTTCGTCCCGCACCACACGATGCCGAACGTCAGGAAATGGGGAACCAGATCGAGAGGCGCTTGGCAATGGCCGGTACATCGATGTTGTCCTGCGCGACGTCCTCGACGAACGGGCCGGCAACGGGGACGGGCGGCGGGACAGTACTGGCACTGACGCCGTTGAAGCGCAGGAAGACACGCATGGCGAGCCAGGCGGTGCGCTTGTTGCCGTCGATCAGCGCGTGATTGCGGGCGACGGAGTGCAGCAGTGCCGCAGCCTTCTCGTGCAGCGTGGGATACAACTCAGCCCCGAACACGTTCGTCCGGGGACGCTCGATCGCCGACACCAGAAGGCCTAGGTCACGCACACTGTGGTCGGTCCCGTTGACCGCGCGGGCGATGGCCAGGATCTCGTCGATCTGGACGTAGCGGACGCCGGTCACTTCAAGTAGTCCAGGATCTCTGCATCGCTGTCCATGAGCTCGGCCAAGACGTCATCGACCTTCAGCTCGGCCCGGTTCTGAGCGTCACGGATGGCCTCAATGGCAAGTTCCTGCTTGCTGCGGCCCTCCCGGCGAGCCCGCTCGGTGAGCTTCGCGTCAAGGTCGTCGGGGAGTCGGAGAGTCATCGCCATACAGAGATGATACCTGACCGGTATCAAAGTGGTGCGGTCGGGCCGCGTTCTCGGCCTCCAAGGAAAGTGGGGCCGGAATGGTCACTCGCATCGCCTGCGGCGGTGCAGCAGAGACTTCCGCTTCGAGCGTCATCCGAGCGTCACGAATCTCCGAACGACCCTCTGAAGGCGTCGCCGATGCAGGCACCTCGCTCACGAATCCGCAGGTCAGCGAGCTACAAGAGTGATCCGTCCGCTCGAACCCGCTGCACGGAGGGAAACAGGTCGAGCAACCCACCACAGCAACAAAACCGCAGGTCAGGCACCATTGCCCGCGGGCTCGAGGATCGCGACGCACTCCACGTGCGACGTCATCGGAGACATGTCACGTGGTGTCGAGGCGCAAGGAAGTGCAGGTCAGGCCAGGTTTTCGGGTCCGCCAACGCGCTTCCGGGAGCCTAGAGCGTCAAACGAGCGTCACGGCCGCTGAGCGGTGAGTCGTACGGCGGACTGCAGTGGCCGCTCGGGCTCCACTCGGAGCATCACTGCAGTAGCTCATAGAGGTCGTTCGTGGTCGGTGAGTGGCTGGAAACCCAACCCTCACCGCCTGCCCCACCGCCGCCTGCGCCTGTCTTGGCGCCGCCTCCGGAGAGGAGGACTTGGGGTCGGTCATCCACGCCGACGAGACGGAAGAACGCCGCGCTGATGTGTTGGTCGGCGTCAAGATCATCCACCCGGAAGTCCAGGAAAGGGCGCCGGTCCCCGATCGGCGGGCGGGGACGGTTCGTGGGAGGGTATGCAGTCTTTCTGGTCAGCATCGGCATCGCTGCGCTGGAGCGGACGGCCACGCTCCCGGCCGCGCCGCCGACAACGAATCCGCATCGGGGAGTTCGGAAGAGACGCAGACCCGGGCTCTCTGGCCGCATGCCTCTGGCACCTCGCGACGCTCGCGTCCCGGGCACGGTCGGCGGGCCACCGCCTCTACTGCCTTGTGCGGCTGTGATCCCACAGTGCGGGAACGCCGACCGCCTCAATCCGCAAACCCCCCTCCCACACGGACGGGTGCTGCCGGCTCCCGCTGGCGAACGGCTCCCGCGTCCACCCGTCACCACTCCCGCAGCCTGTCCCGGCCAGCCGAGCCGTGAGGCTCAGCTCGGCAAGCCATAGAGACCAACTGATAGTACGTCAAGCATGTTGGCTACCATTCGTCCACACGAGTGACAGCACGCCTGATCGATCAACCGGGGGGAGCACGGGGGATGGGCTACACGATCCCGGGCTGGCTGGACGAGATCCTCGACGTCATCGGGATCAACTTCCCGAACGTCGACGAGGACGACTACCGCGAGATGGCCACGTCCATGCGGGAGTTCGCCGACAACTTCGAGGGCAAGGGCGGGGACACCCACAAGGCGGTGACACGCATCCTGTCCTCCTCGCAGGGCTGGGCAGTCGATGCGCTGGAGAAGCACTGGTCGCACGTCAAGGCCGGCCACCTGGACAAGATCCCGGAGCTGGCACGGCTCTTCGCGGACGCGTGCGACGTCGTCGCCGACATCATCTACGGGATGAAGGTCAAGGCGGAGATCGAACTCGGCGCGATGGCCGCCTCGGTGGGCATCTCCCTCGGCCTCGCCGCCTTCACCGGCGGCCTGTCCGCGCTGCTCGGCGCGGCGGAGATCACAGCGATGCGGCAGGCGGTCAAGCGGATCGTCGACGAGGCCGCCGACCGGATCGTGGACGAGCTGGTCGCCCGGCTGACCGAACCGGTCAACGCCAAGCTGGAGAAGATGGTCGAGGACGCGGTCCTGGACCTGGCCGAGGGCGCGTTCTCCCTGCCCCCGGAGCCCACGAACGGCGGCGGTGGCGGCTCCGGCAAGCACGGCCACGGCGGCGGCATGCAGCTCGCCTCGGCCGGCGGCGGGGCGATGGTGTTGGCTTCCGCGGGCGGCGGACCCGGCAGCAACCTGCACATCGACCACGTCGAGTTCGAGGACGGCGCCGACAAGGTCTCCCGGCACGGCGGCGACCTGCACACCGCCGTCACCGCCCCGCTGGAGCGGGCCAAAGGCCACTTCGGCCGCACCAAGGGCAAGGACGCCTTCACCGCGCCCTTCGAGTCGGTCCTGGAGGGCGCCCTCAAGGGCTCGGACAAGGCGGTCAAGAAGATCGTCAAGCACCTCTCCGAAACCGTCCCGGACCGCGTGAAGGCCACCTCCCGCCTCCACAAGGGCAACGACATCGACGCCGGCCGCCGCGCCAACAGCGTCCAGGTCAACAGCAGCACGTCGGACGGAGGTGCCGGCCACCACGGCCCCCCGGCATCCGGCCGCAAGCCCGACCCCGGCCTGAAGATCGACTCCTCGAAGCTGTCGCAGCAGGCCCGGGAGCTGAACAACAGACCGCTGTGCGGCGACCCGATCGACATGTCCACCGGGCAGATGGTCCTCTCCCAGACCGACACCGACGTGCCCGGCATCCTTCCCCTGACCCTGCGCCGCACCCACCTCTCCGGCTACGACGCGGGCCGCTTCTTCGGCCCGTCCTGGGCCTCCACCCTCGACGAACGGATCCAGCAGGACGACGCTCTGGGCGGATACTGGTGGCACCGGGAGGACGGGTCCGCGCTCGCCTATCCGCGTATGCCCGACCTGCCCGGTGACCGGGTGGGGCCCGCCGAGGGCGTCCACCTTCCGCTGACCTATGTGAGCCGCGGCAGCGGTTACGTCCTCACGGTGGAGGACCCATACTCAGGACTCACGCGCCAGTTCGAAGCCGGCACGGCGCACGGCGGACCGTGGTGGCTGGTCGGCATCGAGGACCGCAACGGCAACCGCATCTCCATCGAACGTGACGAGGACGGTGTGCCGCTCGCCGTCACCCACAGCGGTGGTTACCGCATACGTGTCGACCACGACGACCAGCAGCGCGTCACCGCGCTGTGGGCCCTCACCGACGACGACCCGGTACGCCTGCGCGCCTTCGGCTACGACGCCGAGACCGGGAGCCTGGACGAAGTCCGCAACGCGGTCAACGCGCCCACGCGGTTCACCTACGACGGCGCCCACCGCGTGACGGCGTGGCGGGACTCCAACGACACCGAGTTCACGTACGTCTACGATGCCGGCGGACGGGTGATCGAGACCCGCGGGACCGACGGCATCCTCAACTCCCGCCTGACCTACGGCGAGCGCCAGGCCGACGGCACAAGCACCGCCACGTACACCGATTCACTCGGCAACACCACGATCTACCGCGCCAACCGGCGTGGGCAGATCGTCGCGATCACCGACCCGCTCGGGCACACCACCACCCAAACCTGGGACCGCCACGACCGCCTGCTCTCCCGCACCGACCCCCTGGGTCGTACCATCCGCTGGACGTGGGACGACGCGGGCGACCTGGTTTCGGTCACGGCTCCCGACGGCACGAGCAGCCACGTCACCTACAACGCGTTGCACCTGCCGGTCCGCATCACCGATCCGCAGGGGGCCACGTACGTCCAGGACTTCGACTCACGGGGCAACTGCACCGTCCTGACCGCACCGGACGGATCGGTTCACCTGTTCACCCACCATTCCACGGGCGCCGTCGCCACGGTCAGCGGTCCCGCGGGCGACACCCTCCGTTTCGACACCGACCCGGCGGGCCTGGCCACCGTCGTGGAAGACGCGCAGGGGAACCGCACCCGCTATCTGCGGGACACCTTCGGGCGCCCGACGCGCATCACCGACCCGCTCGGGGCGACCACCACGCTCGTGTGGGACGCCGAGGGCCGGCTGCGGGAACGTACCGCGGCCAACGGCGCCACCGAAGTCTGGTCGTATGACGGAGAGGGCAACTGCACCGGCCACACCGATGCTGTCGGGGGGCGTACACGGCTGGTCTACGGCCCCTTCGACCTGCTGGTCGCTCGTATCGCCCCGGACGGCGTGGAATACCGGTACCGCTATGACACCGAGCGCCGGCTGACGGAGGTGCTCAACCCCCAGGGACTCGTCTGGAGGTATGTCTACGACGCCGTCGGACAACTGGTGAAGGAGAGCGATTTCGACGGGCACGAGACGACATACCACTACGACGCGGCGGGCGACCTGACCGCGCGGATCAACGCAGCGGGGCAGACCGTCGGTTACCGCTACGACGCGTCCGGCCAACTCGTCGAGAAGGTCGTCGACGGGCGCAGGACCGTCTTCCGGAACGACGCGTGCGGGCGACTCCTCTCGGCAACCGGCCCCGACGGGACTCTGGCCTACGCGTACGACGAGGCGGGGCGTGTCATCGCGGAGACCATCGACGGCCGGACGCTGACCACGGCCTGCGACGCCTCGGGGCGCCGGACACTCCGCAGGACACCCCGGGGCGTCGAGACGGCGTACCGCTACGACGCGTCCGGCCACTACGCCGAGCTGTCGCTTTCGGGCCGTATCCTCTCCTTCGAGCACGACGCGGCGGGGCGGGAGGTACTGCGGCACCTCGGTGACCGCTTCACCCTTGCCTTCGCCTGGAATCCCGCCGGCAGCCTCAGCGGCCAGACACTCACCGTCCACGGCACCGCGCAGCCGTCCATCCAGCGCAGCTACACCTACCGTCATGACGGGCTCCTGACCGGCATCACCGACCGGGACGCCGGCCGACGCTCGTTCCACCTGGACCGGGCGGGACGGGTCAGCGCCGTCGAGGCCGGACGCTGGAGTGAGAGCTACGCTTACGACGAAACCGGCAACCAGACGCGGGCGACCTGGCCGGAGAAGCATCCCGGCAGCCAGGCGCGAGGAACGCGCAGCTACGCCGGAACGCGCCTGATCAGCGCCGGCAACGTGCGCTACGAGCACGATGCCGCCGGCCGGTGCGTGGTCCGGCAGGTCAAACGTCTCTCCCGCAAGCCCGACACCTGGCGTTACACCTGGGACGCCGAGGACCGGCTCATCTCCGTCGTCACCCCGGACGGCACTTGCTGGAGGTACCTGTACGACCCTCTCGGGCGGCGCATCGCGAAACAGCGTCTGTCCACGGACGGCGACATCGCCGAGGAAACCCGGTTCGTCTGGGACGGTTCCACGCTGGTCGAGCAGACCACCCGGGTCAGTGGCGCGGCCGAACTGGTCACGCTCACCTGGGACCACGACGGCCAGGCACCTATCGCGCAGACCGAGACCAAGTCCCTTGCGGACGCTCCGCAGGACATCATCGACCAGCGCTTCTTCGCCATCGTCACAGACCAGATCGGCACTCCGACCGAACTCGTCGACGAGGAGGGCAGGATCGCGTGGCGCACCCGCACGACCCTCTGGGGCTCAACGACCTGGAATCACGACGCCACCGCCTACACGCCGCTCAGGTTCCCGGGGCAGTACTACGACCCCGAGACGGGACTGCACCACAACTACTTCCGCCATTACGACCCGGAAACCGCGCGCTACCTCACTTCGGACCCCCTCGGTCTGGCCCCCGCACCGAACCCCTTCGCCTACGTCGACAACCCGCACACGCTGTCCGATCCGCTGGGTCTCACTCCCTGTGACGAGAACGACGTCACGTGGAGAGGCCGGGTCCGCTACGGTGCGCCCGGTCCCGGAGGCCGCGCCACCACCATGCGCGCGACGATCGAGTCCGACATGACCGGCGGCAAGACTGACCCCCGGGTGAATGTGCCCGGTTACCAGAAGTACAAGAAGCTCAACAAGACCCACTTGCTCGGCGCGCAGATCGGCGGCTCCAACCGGGACCCCCGAAACTTCGTCACCATGCACCGGTTCGCCAATTCACCGGTCATGCGGAAGATCGAGGACCAGATCAGGGAAGCGGTCGACAAGCGCGGTGAGACCATCGAGTACACCGTCACGCCCATCTACCGCACGAACGACCCCACCGACGTCATTCCGCTGGGGCTGACGATAGAGGCCCGAGGCAACAAGGGATTCGCCTTCACTCCCTACGAGGGCGGCAGCACCACGAACATCGTCACTATCCTGAACGTCCCCAAACGGATATGACGCCTCCAAGGAGACAAGCGCCTCATGCATCCCGCGGTAGCCAGGCTCATCGAGATCGTTCCGCCGGGCAGCCCCCGGCGGACCCGTGACTGGAACGCTGTCGAACGGGTCCTCGGCACGCAGTTGCCGGAGGACTACAAGGAACTGGTCGAGGTCTACGGGGGCGGCGTCTTCGACGAGACGGTATGGCTGTTCGACCCGCAGTGCCCTGACGAGGACTACAACCTCGTGGCCCAGTCCGCGGAACGGGAGGAGGTGCTGGCCCGGCTGTGGCAGTCCGAGCCCAAACCGGCGGAACTCGACGGGCCGGGTACGCGGGTCCTGCCCTGGGCCTCCATCGAGGACAGCGGAGCGATGCTCTACTGGCTCGCCGGACCGGGGCAGAGCCCGGACGAGTGGACCGTGCTGTTCAACGAGGGGCGCGGTCCCGAGTGGGAGCACCACGCCACTCAGTGCGCCTCCTTTCTCCTGGCCGTCCTGACGGGAGAGTCCGAGAGCTCGTACTTCCCCGACCTGCCCGCCGACAGCCATCAGTTCGACTCCAACGACGAGATCCTCGACGAGGGGGACTGAGGGACCCCGGCTGGCGGGTCCCGGCGGCCGGGGCCCGCGACGCCCGGCTCAAGGACGGATCCCGGCCTCCACGCCCGCGATCCGCCCGGCGGCGTCGAAGGTGACCTCGACCGCCCCGCCACCGGGCAGTTCGGCGACGATCCGGTCACCCTCCGTACGGTGCGGGACGCCGTGGTGGTCGAAGTACCCGCTGACTACGTGCCGAGCCGAATGCCCGATCAGCTGCGCGCCGGTGAGCAGCGTCCGCGGCAAGGCGACCGCGTCCAGGCCGGCGCGCGGCACCTGGGGGTCGTCCGGCAGGAAGTACACCTGAGTAGCCGGTCCCGCCGGGGCGCCGATGTATCCGGGTGCATCGGCCACCCCCATGCCGGTGAAGGCGAGCGTCTCGGCGGCCCAGCGCGGATCGGGGAAACCGGATAGGTCCAGGACCTCCTCGGTCAGCTCGGTGATACCGCGCGCCCGCCCGTACCGCTCGACGGTGGCGGCCAGGGAGACCACCTCCGTGTCCTGGAGCCCCGGGTTCGCCCAGCCCCACATCCAGGACTGCTCCGAGGTGTCGTACGTCCCCAGCACACCCACGCGCAGCACCAGGTCTCCCTGCCGGTACAGGCATGCCTCCAGGTCGGCGGTCCAGGGCCCCTCAGGCAGAAACGCGGTCAGAGTCTCCAATTGGACAGCGCCCCATGCGGCATGCCGCTCGGCCTCGCGGAGGAAGGCATCGCTGAATTCACTCGTCATGACCCAACTCTAGGGGGTTCCACGGCGACCGCTTCGAGGCCCTGCGTGAGACAGTCACAGTGGAAGTCGTCGAGAACTCGATAGGCTGGGAGCACCTGGGGTGACCCTCCGTGGCCTCACGCAGTTCGTCTGCCAGGAGGTCTCTCACCTGCTGTACGAGCAAGACCCACCACCGGCTCTTCGGAACGATCCGTTGAGGTATCTCGTGCGGGAGATGCCTACGCAGTGGTGGGGTCAGAGACGTGCTACGAGAGCCTTGCTCGTCAACTAGGGCATCGCCAGGGCCAGAACGTCCGGCAACCGTACGGGACTGCCGTTGTGGGCGACGAGGAGTTCCCGTCCCCTCATCAGAATGCGTACGTCCGTGACGCCGAGATCCTCGGCCTTCTGCACGATCTCCGAGAGTCCCTGGAGACGGTCGCGCGACAAATTCCCCGCGTGATCTCGGGTACGTCTCAGCGCGTGCCCTACTTGACCGTCCAGTCGCGCGAACCGGCTGCCGAGTCGCTCGACCGCCGCCTCAGTCGCCGCCTCAAGTCGATTGACTCGCGCTATCTGATCCAGGACGACCACCTCACGCTCCGTCAGAAACAGCGTCGACCGAGCGTCAAGACATTTCCCGAACCCATCTCTCACGGAGTTGAGGCAGACCGTTCTGGACCCACACCCCGGCTGCGAAACCGCAGGTGAGACACGTGGCGGGAACGTACAACATGCTCCACGCGGTGAACTTCGGGAAACAGGTCAAGCACCGTCGGCCGCATCTGAAGAACACGAGAAAACCGCAGGTCAGATTGCCTTTTGGGCAGGCTCCAGAATCGCCACGCACTCCACGTGCGACGTCATCGGAAACAGGTCGAACGCCCTGAGCGTCCGCACCCGGTACCCCCCGTCCCGGAAGTACGCCAGGTCCCGCGCCAGCGCCGCCGGATCGCACGCCACGTACGCGATCCGCCGCGCCCCGAGCGACGCCAGGTGCGCCACCGTCCCGCGGCCGGCGCCCGAGCGGGGCGGGTCGAGGACGATGAGGTCGACCTCGGTGATGCCGGTGCGCGGGAGGACGGACTCGACCTTGCCCTGCTCGATCCGCACCCGGTCGAAGCCGGCGAGGTTGTGCCGGGCGTCCTCCACCGCGCGCTTGCCCGACTCGATGCCGAGGACCGCGCCCTTCTCGCCGAGGCGGTCGGCGAGCGCGCCCGCGAACAGACCGACGCCGCAGTACAGGTCGAGGGCCGTCTCGCCCTTGCGCGGCAGCAGGCCCTGCATGACCGCGGTCACCAGGGTGTCCGCCGCCTTCGGGTGGACCTGCCAGAAGCCGCCGCCGCCGACGCGGTGGGTGCGGCCGTCCGCGCGTTCGCGGACGAAGGGTCGGCCGTGGACGCGGTGGACGCCGCCGGAGCGCTCGTCCACCCGCATCACCGACACCGGGCGGTCCAGTTCCACCAGCGGCAGGCGCGCGCCCGGCTTCGGCGTGAGGATCACCTGGCGGTCCTGCGAGCCGGTCGCCGCGATCGCCTCGACGGAGTCCATGCCGGTCCAGTCGCGCTTCTCGATGCCGAGCTCGCTGACGCCCTCGGCGGCGATCAGGCAGTGGTCGATCGGCTCGACCTCGTGCGAGCGGTGTCGGCGCAGGCCCGCGCGGCCGTCGGCGGTCACCGCGTACTGCACCCGCGTCCGCCACGCCGGGACCTCGCCCGCGGGCACCTTGTCGCCCTCGGCCGGCACCACCGTGCCGTCCCAGCCGGCCTCCTCGGGCGTGAGTCCGGCGAGCCGCCGGAGCTGCTCGGCGACGACCTCGCCCTTCAGGCGCCGCTGCGCGCCCGGCTTGGCGTGCTGCCAGTCGCAGCCGCCGCAGCGGCCGGGGCCGGCGAACGGGCAGGGCGCGTCGATGCGGTCCTTGGAGGCGTCCAGGATCCTGACGGCGTCGGCGCGCAGGAACCGGGCCCCCTCCTCGCCCTCCGTCACCCGCGCCACGACCCGCTCACCGGGCAGCGCGTGCCGCACGAACAGCACCTGCCCCTCGGACGTACGGGCGATGCAGTGACCGCCGTGGGCGACGGGGCCGATCTCGACCTCGTACTCCTCCCCCACCAACGACTTCCTCGGTTCTGCCTGCATGGCGGGGTGACTCCACAACTTCGTGAGGGAAAACGGGCGGACAACAGCCCACCAGTCTACTGGGACGGCGAGGAGTCCTTCGCCCGCTCCTCCGCCGGACCGCGCCGCACCGCGCCCGGCGCGCGCTTGCTCCACTCCTGCTCCCTGCGGGCGCGCCGCTTGGCCGCCTCGGAGGACTGCAGCTGGTACGGCACCGAGGTCACCATGACGCCCGGCGTGAACAGCAGCCGGCCCTTGAGCCGCAGCGCGCTCTGGTTGTGCAGCAGGTGCTCGTACCAGTGGCCGACCACGTACTCGGGGATGATCACGGACACCGCGTCGCGCGGCGACTCCTTGCGCAGGCTCTTGACGTACTCGATGACCGGCCGCGTGATCTCGCGGTAGGGCGAGTCCAGGACCTTCAGCGGTACGTCGATGCCGCGCCGCTCCCACTCCTCGCGCAGCGCCCTGGTCTCCACCGGGTCGACGTTGACGCTGAGCGCCTCCAGGGTGTCCGAGCGCAGCAGCTTGGCGTAGGAGAGCGCGCGCAGCGTCGGACGGTGGATCTTGGAGATCAGCACGACGGAGTGGACCCGGGACGGCCGGACGATGTCGTCGCTCGGGCCGTCCGGGGCCGCGATCTCCTCGGCGACGCGGTCGTAGTGCTTACGGATCGCCGTCATGGTCACGTAGAAGATCACCATGCCCAGCAGCGCGACCCACGCGCCGTGCGTGAACTTGGTGACCAGGACGACGACCAGCACCAGGCCGGTGAAGAAGGCGCCGAAGGCGTTGATGGCCCGCGAGCGGACCATGCGGCGGCGCTCGGCCTGGTCCCTCTCCGTGGCCAGGTGGCGGTTCCAGTGCCGGACCATGCCGGTCTGGCTGAGCGTGAAGGACACGAACACGCCGACGATGTAGAGCTGGATGAGGCGCGTGGAGTCGGCGTCGTAGATCCACACCAGCAGCACGGCCGCGCCGGCGAGGAGCACGATGCCGTTGGAGAACGCCAGGCGGTCGCCGCGGGTGTGCAGCTGGCGCGGCAGGTAGCGGTCCTGGGCGAGGATCGAGCCGAGCAGCGGGAAACCGTTGTAGGCGGTGTTGGCGGCGAGGAACAGCACCAGCGCGGTGGCGGCGGCGAGCACGATGAACAGGAAGCTGCCGTCGCCGAAGACGGCTTCGGCGACCTGCGAGATCACCGGGTTCTGGACGTAGTCCGGGCCGAGCGGGACGCCGTCGTGGACCAGGTCCTTGGCGGGGTTCTCGGCCATGCGCACGCCGGTCGCCGCGGCCAGCGCGATGATGCCGCAGAACATGGTGACGGCGAGCAGGCCCATCAGCGCCAGCGTGGTCGCCGCGTTCCTGGACTTGGGCCTGCGGAAGGCCGGGACGCCGTTGGAGATCGCCTCGACGCCGGTGAGCGCGGCGCAGCCGGAGGAGAAGGCGCGCAGCAGCAGGAAGACCAGGGCGAAGCCCGCGAGGCCCGGGTGTTCCGGTTTGATCTCGTAGTCCGCGGTCGGGGCGTGCATCTCGTCGCCGAGCACGACCGCGCGGAACGCGCCCCACGCGATCATGGTGAAGACGCCCGCCACGAAGACGTAGGTCGGGATCGCGAAGAGGGTGCCCGATTCCTTGACGCCGCGCAGGTTCATCAGCGTCAGCAGCACGATCACGCCGACCGCGCAGGCCACCTTGTGCTCGACGACGAACGGGATCGCGGAGCCGAGGTTCTCGATGCCGGAGGAGATGGACACGGCGACGGTCAGGACGTAGTCGACGAGCAGGGCGCTCGCCACCGTCAGCCCGGCCTTGGGCCCGAGGTTGGTGTTGGCCACCTCGTAGTCGCCGCCACCGCTCGGGTAGGCGTGCACGTTCTGCCGGTAGGAGGCGACCACCGTGAACATGAGCACGACGACCGCGACCGCGATCCAGGGGCTGAAGTGGTACGCCGACACGCCCGCGATGGACAGCACCAGCAGGACCTCTCCGGGCGCGTACGCCACGGAGGACAGCGGGTCGGAGGCGAAGACGGGGAGTGCGATGCGCTTCGGCAGGAGCGTTTCCCCCAGCCGGTCGCTGCGCAGTGCGCGCCCGATCAGGATCCGTTTGGGCACGTCGGTCAGTTTGGACACAACAGAGGATCGTAAGCGTTCGAACGCCGGGGCGCCCACCCGCCACCCCTCATCCGCGGCCGTCTGCCCTCCGGGTGAAATCCCGGGGCCGTGCGGCTGCGGATTCCGTAGCCGGCGGGGCTGCCATGCCTATATGACAAAATCCGCCCGTTTCCCCGGCCGTTGCCGTCCTCAGGAGGTTCCATGCACGCGACCGCAGAGCTGATCGGCGCCACGGCCACGCTCCTCGGCCTCGGATTCCTGACACTCGCCAGCGTGCGCAGCATCAGCCGCCGCTGAGTGCTCCCGTCTCGTCTTGCCGATACGTTGGACACGGGCACGGGACCGAGGCCGCCCCGGGGGACGTCATGGCCGGATCACACCGGCATGATGGTGCCCGGCGGCCCGCACGGAGGCCGCGACGTGTTGCCCGGCGAGCCGAGAGAGAGACATGAGCAGAACTGTGACGCGGGCCGGCAGGCCTGTGGGAAGCGTGGTGTGAGGCCGTGCACATTGTCATCATGGGGTGCGGAAGGGTGGGTTCCGCCCTTGCGCAGACCCTGGAGGAACAGGGGCACACGGTCGCCGTGATCGACCAGGACCCCACCGCCTTCCGCCGTCTGGGCTCCTCGTTCGGCGGCCGCCGGGTCACCGGGGTCGGCTTCGACCAGGACACCCTGCGCGAGGCGGGCATCGAGGAGGCCGGCGCCTTCGCCGCCGTCTCCAGCGGTGACAACTCCAACATCATCGCTGCGCGGGTGGCCCGCGAGATGTTCGGCGTGGAGAACGTGGCGGCCCGCATCTACGACCCCCGCCGCGCGGAGGTCTACCAGCGCCTGGGCATCCCCACCGTCGCGACCGTCCGCTGGACCGCCGACCAGATGCTGCGCCGTCTGCTCCCCTCGGGTGCCGAGCCGCTGTGGCGCGACCCCACCGGCGGTGTCCAGCTCGCCGAGGTGCACGCCTCCACCGCCTGGGTCGGGCACAAGATCAGCAGGCTGCAGGAGGAGACGGGGGTGCGCGTCGCGTTCCTCACCCGGCTCGGCGAGGCGATCCTGCCCACCTCGCAGACGGTGCTGCAGGAGGGCGACCTGGTGCACGTGATGATGCGCACCGACGAGGTCGACAAGGTCGAGGCGGCGTTCGCCAAGGGTCCCGAGGAAAGGGGCGGTCACTGATGAGGGTCGCCATTGCCGGAGCCGGCGCGGTCGGCCGCTCGATCGCCGGCGAACTGCTGGAGAACGGTCACGAGGTCCTGCTCGTCGACAAGGCGCCGACCGCCATCTCGGTCGAGCGCGTCCCGCAGGCCGAGTGGCTGCTCGCCGACGCCTGCGAGATCACCTCCCTGGACGAGGCGGCCCTGCAGCGCTGCAACGTCGTCATCGCCGCGACCGGCGACGACAAGGTCAACCTGGTCGTCTCGCTGCTCGCGAAGACCGAGTACGGCGTCCCGCGCGTCGTTGCCCGGGTCAACAACCCCAAGAACGAGTGGCTGTTCAACGAGTCCTGGGGCGTGGACGTCGCCGTCTCCACGCCGCGCCTGATGTCGGCCCTGGTGGAGGAGGCGGTGAGCGTCGGCGACCTGGTCCGCCTGCTGCGCTTCAGCCACGGCGACGCCAACCTCGTCGAGCTGACCCTGCCCGAGGAGTCGGCCCTGGCCGGCACCCAGGTCGGTGACGTGGAGTGGCCGGAGGACACCTCCCTGGTCACCATCATCCGCGGCACCCGGGTGCTGACCCCGACCCGGGACGACTCCCTGGAGGCGGGCGACGAGCTCCTCTTCGTGGCCGCCCAGGCCCGCGAGGAGCAGCTGGAGGACCTGCTGTCCGTGCGGCGCGAGGACACGGCGGACTGATCCGCTCCACGCGGACGGCTGCACGGAAAAACTGCCCCTTCGTGTTGACTTCATTCACAGGGTGGAGTTCGGAGAGGTGTCCGGGCATCGGGTTCTTATCAAGAGGGGACCGGGAAATCGGGGTCCTACGGAATGTGGAACCACCCACGAGGCCACGTCTGGAATGTCTTCGTGAGACCGGCCTCATCCTGAGGTGCGACCGGAAGGTCGGGAACCCCTTCCAGACAAAGCAGGGGAGTCGACCCTCCTGTCCAGATCAGGAGGGGAGAAAGGGCTCAGAGGAGGGGGTGCCGGAAAACCTCAGTGTTCCTCTCGAGGGAGACCGGGATTTCGGGGAACTTTGTGGGTCGCATCAAGGGTGCCAAGTGCCCTTTCGACCTCCAATTCCTAACGTGGGACTTCTCCTGAGGCGCTGTAGCGGGAAAGGGCTTCATCTTGCGATGACGGGGGAGCCACGTGGTTTTTCTCGAGTTACGGCGGGATTCTCGAGTTACGACGGGGAATTCAGGCTGCCTCTTGTGTTGGCCCAGGCAAGTCCAATCTTCCATTCGAGTTGCGAAGGAAAGCTGGGGATTGCTCTCGAGTGACTGCAGGGCCAATAGACCTCATCTAGGCTTGTGTCCAGAAGCCAATGTTCCTCTCCAGGGGCGACAGGGATCTCGGGGTTGCATTCCAGACGCACCCGGGGAGACAGGCATTCATCTCGAGTGGAAGCAAAGAACCCCGCTCTGCTCTCGAGTCGCGACGGGTATCTCTTGGAGCTCACTGGGTGGACTCAAGGGAGTCAAGCCTCCTGAGGCGTTTGGAGAGAGGTCGCGAGATTGGTCTCTAGGCCATGCAGGAGACGAAGGCCCTCATCTCTCGATGACGGGGGAATCTCGGGGTTGTTCTCGAGCGGCGGCCTCGGCTCCTACGCCACCCAGTTCGCCCTCGCCGGCGGCGCCACCCCGGTCTGCGT